>NZ_JAUSZF010000004.1:0-300000 GCF_030817315.1 Sphingomonas faeni
GCTGCGACGCCGGTAGCGGCGCTTGTCGTATCTGACCGGCTCGTTCCGCGATCTGCGGCCCGGGATGCAGGGTTGGATGCCCTTGGCTTCCAGGGCGTGCCTGAACCAATTGGCGTGATAACCACGGTCGCCCAGCAGCCACTGTGCTTTCGGCAGATCGTCGAGCAAGGCTGCCGCGCCGGTGTAGTCGCTGAACTGTCCGGCGGTCATGAAGAAGCTCAAGGGCCGCCCATCCGCATCGCTGACGGCGTACAGTTTGGTGTTCATGCCGCCTTTCGTGCGGCCGATCAGGCGGCCGAGATCCCCTTTTTTTTACCCGCAGACTCGATGCCGTGCGGTGTGCCTTCAGGTGTGGATCGGCGCCGAAAGTGGGACCCCAGTAGAGTCTCGCTTAGCTATTGAATCTGCGTTAATGCTTTCAATAGTCGGGGTCCCGCTTTCGACGCCGATCCGCAGTCGCGTTTGAATTGGATAGGACGCAAATCAATTCCAGAAGACTCGAGGCTAGCACGAGTTACATCGCGGAAGCCGCGGATGCTCGTGGCGATCGCCTTAGCCAACAAGATGCCGCGGACGATGTGGGCGATGCTGACGAAAAATGACGATTATCGAGTTCCTGCACAGGCAGGAGCGGCATAACATCATGCCGCGAATTCTGTCTGAGGCCGGATATACGGGGGTGTGAGAAGGCGACGACCAGAATGGGCAAAACGATCGAAAAGATCTGGATCTGAAAAACCAGTTCACGACTCAGAGCGCTATAGCGTGCCAACGAGATTTGAATCTGATCCGCGGATCACCATACCGACCAGCGGTTCTGAATGCCGTCTCAAAAGGCCTTGCAGAAGACCGCACTCGATCACGAACCCACACGGTCAGAAACCTCTTGCATTACGGACGGCAATCACAGAGGTCCTGACCCTAGTCGCGGAAATGCTAGGCGAGAGACGCAGGTCAGCTGAGATCAGCATCACGTCGCCCCACCACACGCGTCACAGCGAGATCGGCTGTAACATTGCCCAAGGTGCGAAAGATATCGGGAATGCTCTCGATCGCGAGCAATAGAGGCAACAGGTTGAGCGGAACGCCCATCGCGAGACACACCGGGCCGATGATCGCGAAGAACGAAACTTGAGCGGGCAGGCCGACCGCCGCCACGCTTACAGCGGCAGCGACAAGCGCCCCGGTCAAAAGCGTACCGGGACCAGGCACCACGCCGTATAGATGTGCAAGATAGACAGCCACCGTGACATTGGCTGCCGCACTTGCCGCTCGAAAGAGCGAAACGGCAAGCGGAAGAACAATACCAGCTTCCTGCCTGCCGGCACCGAGCGGGCCTGCCGCGTCAATCATCGCGGGAAGCGCCGCCAACGAGGACTGGGTACTGGCCGCTACGACCTGCGCCGGAAGCGCCGCCTGGGCGAAGGCGAATGGTGACATGCGGCCGAGCAATGCCGCCACGAAGTAAGCGAGGAGCGTCGTCACCAAGCACGAGCCGACGACGAGCATGATATATTGCAGCAGCGCACCGGCCGCGCTCACTCCCGTCCGGGTTCCAACAGAGAAGGCGAGGGCCAATACACCTATTGGAGCAATCCACAGGACCCAGTGCACGATCACAAGCATCGCCTGAACGACCGCCCGGAAGAAGGTCTGGATGCTGACACGCAGGTCGGGCTCGATGCTGCCCACCGCAAAACCAAACAGCACAGCAAAGATCACCAGCGGCACCATCGCGGTATCCGATGCAGCCTTCAGCGGATTGGTCGGAATGATATTCGCCAGCCAGTCGCCCGTCGACGCGATGTCGGGAGGCTTGCCACCAAGCGACCGAAGCGATGTGGCCTCGGCGGAGACTGGCCATAGATCGAGCGCAACCGTCGTCAGCGCCGCGCTTACGACACAGACGACGATTAGCAGTATCGCAAACCACATTAGGGCGCGGGGCGCTGTCCTTCCAACCGAAGCGCTCTCAGCCGCTGACACGATGCCTGTGACCAGAAGCGAGAAGACCAACGGCACTACCGTCATGGTGAGCGCGTCGAGCCAGAGCTTCCCGACCGGTTGAAGAACGGTGAGAAGTGTTCCGCCCGTGGCGCTGCCGGCAAGCGCAGCTCCAGCCAACAAGCCAAGCATCAGGCCTGCGAAAATCCGAACCGACGAACCCGTCATCGCGTACCGCTCGTCATGCCGCGGCGGTGCGACGCACCATCATCCCTACTGCGGCGATCCGATCCACATCGGCATAAGCAGGCTGGTCCAGCTCGTCACCGAAGATATCGGGATCGAGTTCAAGGTACGTCATGTCGTTGCCCACCACGGGCAGACGATCACGGAGCGCGTCCAACAGCACATCGCAACCACCGACGATCGACACGCCGGTGTGCATGATCAGCCGGCCGTCAGCGCTCAGCAGGTCGATCCCCTGTAGCACCCAGTCGAGGGACAGCGCAGCTCCATAAAGCTCACCACCATCGCGGTAGGTCCGGCGTTCGGCGTCGATCATGAAGGGCGGATGCGTGACCATCAGATCGAAATGACCACTCACGTCTGACGGTTGTGACACTTCCACGATGCGGTGCCGAACGCCGGCATGCTCGGCATTGATCGACGCCAGGAACAGCGCCTTCGGGTTGATATCGGCGATCGTCAGCACCGCGTCCTCGGCATGCCGAGTCGCAATGATTCCGCCGACCCCTGCGCCAGCCCCATAGTCGAGGATCGACCGCGCGTCGGGATCCATGCGCGCGAGGATGAACTGTGCAAAGCGGTAGCTGTCGGGCCCCAGGAAAACGGAATCGTGCGCCGTGGTCGGGTAGCGCGAGTGCCAAAACAAAGTGCCTAGGACGCGCGACACGCGCAACTGCGGCACCAGGCGGTCATTTTCACCGGGCACGAGCACGCCCGCGTCGATCAGTCCGGCTTCAAGGGAGCGCGGCAATACGCCGGGAGCGACGGGCAGGCTCCATCCCAGCACATCCCGCACTTCCTTCGCCTCTCGCCGGTCGGGGCGGGCAACTACACGAGCATGCGTCGCCGGCGTTGGCGGAACGAAATCATAGCCTGCGGTCTCGAGCGTCGTCAGAATGCCGAGGAATGCCGAACGCGACGGGTATTTCATCGATGTCGAGCAGTCTACCTGCTCGTCGTTAATGTACGTTAAAGTCAAGTTCCACCTGATATTACAGCAAGGTTCTCAGGTAACCTACGCAATTCGTGAACGTTCCGCGAAGTCAATGCATGTTAATGCTATAATTTGGATTGCCGGTCTGGAAACCCGGTACAAGCTACGTCATTGATTGATATCGTTGCCGTATCACTTGATGATTCTATTGGTTTGCTGGCGAGACCATTGACGTGACAAAGCCAAATCAGCGACACGGTAACATCTGGACAATTTATTGTCGAGAATGCTTGAATTGACACTGCAACGGCATGCCACTGCCATTTGGCAGGCAAATTTCAAAAGCTTCAATAAAGGATCTACGTGCCGCTCTACCGAAAGAGCCACATCCTGGAACCTGAATGTGGACACGGGGTTGAACAATCAGAAATGGAGGTTTGAAATGGCTATCAAAGGTGCTGGCGGTAATCCCGGATCGATAACTACCAAGGGCGGTGATGGCGCTGGTGGGAGTACGGGAACAGGCCGGGGCGGGGGCAACAACGGACGGGGAAAATCCGCGACTTCCAAAAAAGGGTCCAAGGACAATAAAGATGATGCCGCGTCGGAACATAGCTGATCGACCGCTTGGTCATGCGGCGATGAGGAGCGGCATGGTGTTCGCGCTTTTCCTTAGTCGGAGGAGCACATTATGCTCGTCGGCAACCGAACGAATGACCTACTCGATCGAAACCGCTGTTTCAGGCGGCGGTCTTGAACGCAATGCACTTGCTGAGCACGCTCTGGATCGTGCGTTACGGCGAAAACGCCGCAACGTTGCGCGGGATAAAGCCCATACACGTGGGGCGGACCGCATTGAACTGACATCGAACGACGCGGATATCGGCCTATCGCAAACCGGGGAGGAGCAAGCGCGAGTGCTTGGTGCATGGTTCGCCCGGATCGATTTCGACCAGCGGCCCGACGTGCTACTCGCCTCACCCTAGGCGGGCCTGGAGCGCTGCCCGGCTTATTCGGAGTTATGGCGGTGCCGATAGTGATGAACCGATTTGCGTCGACGAACGCTTGCGCGAGAAGGAATTCGGCATTCTCAACGGTTGACGACCCGCGGCGTCGCGTCAGTATATCCGGACCAGGCCGAGCTTCGTCGGCTCCTCGGCAAATTCTATCGCCGCCCGTCCGTGGGGCGCCCTGGTGCGACGTTATTTCGGTTACGGTCGCTGATGGACACGATCGTGCTTCATTATGCCGGACGGCAGGTGATGATCGTCGCGCATCGGGTGGTGGTGCTCTGTCCACGGATGCCCTTGCCGGCGCGATTGGCGGCCTGTTGTCGCCTGGCCCATCGCCGCTCGCGGCCGTCGGTTGGGGCGCGTGGATGCACGGCCAAGGTAGGCGTCGTGTCGCGACCACGCGTGGCCCGATGGGCTTCCTCACGCGCGAACTTCCGCGCCGGCTGCCGCATTAAAGGAAAGTCGACCGGTTGCCACCGACTTACATGGAACCCTCCCTGCTCCAGATCGTCATTGTACCCGCCGGACAAGATCGCTTGCCGTCGACGAGGTGAAAAATGGTTCAGCAGTTTGAAACCGAACGTGTAAAACCGGCAGTCTCAAAACCCGTTGCAACGCAGGATGATAGGGCCGCGGGTAGGCGACCGACGAGCCCGGCAGAATGGCGATCGGATCCGCAGGACATAGATTATCCCCGCGATCTGAGCCTCGCGATCGACGTCACCGACACGCTCCGGGGGATCGTCTCGGGCAAGCTGATCGTGCCGGTGGCGCAAAGCGGGCCGATGACGCTGCTCTACCCGAAGTGGATGCCGGGCTACCATTCGCCGCAGAACCCGATCGAACTGTTTGCCGGTCTCGAGATCAAAGCCGGAGATCTGGTGCTCGATTGGGAGCGCGATCCGGTGGAGGTGTATGCGTTCCATATCGACGTGCCGGACGGCACTGACGTACTCGACATCGGCTTCCAATTCCTCTCCCCTACGGCGCCAAGCCAAGGCGATGTCGTCGTCACCGAAGACATGCTGAACCTGCAGTGGGGCCGCGTTTTGCTGTATCCGGCCGGCTATTTCGCGCGCCGTATCCAGATTCGGCCGAGCGTGACGCTGCCGATCGATTGGCAGTACGCGACTGTCCTTAAGGACGAATCGCGGGACGGCGACACGGTGCATTTCGCGCCGGTCAGCCTGGACGTGCTGGTCGACTCCCCGATGATGGCGGGACGCCATCACCGCGAGGTGGCACTCACGAACGATGGTGCCGTTCATATGAACCTGTTCGCCCACCAAGCGATCGACCTGGAGATTAGGCCTGAGCAAGCCGCGCTGCATGCCGCGCTTGTGGAGCAGGCGGAAACGCTGTTCGGCGCGCGCCACTTCGACAAATATCGGTTCCTGGTTGCGTTGAGCGACGAACTGGGCGGGGGCGGCGTCGAGCATCACAGATCGACCGAGATCATCGTCCCTCCCACATTATACAGGGAATGGGAGCCGAACCGGACCAAGCGGGATGTTTTCGCGCATGAGTTCACGCACAGCTGGAACGGCAAGTTCCGCCGCGGGGCGGATTCATGGACGCCGACCTTCGAACTCCCCATCCGCAACAGTCTGATGTGGGTCTATGAAGGGCAGACGCAATATTGGGGTCATGTGCTGACGACCCGCGCCGGCTTGTGGTCGACGAAGGCGTCGATCGAGTCCCTCGCGAAGATCGCAGCGACGTACGATGTGCGCCCGGGTGGAATGTGGCGGACGATGGCGGACACCACCGAGGATCCGGTCATCAACGCCCGCGCGCCGCTGCCGTGGCCGAGTTGGCAGCGCAACGAGGATTATTATTCGGAGGGACAGTTGATGTGGCTCGCCGTGGATACGCGGATTCGCGCGGCGACCGATGACCAGCAGTCGCTGGACGATTTTGCGCGCGCCTTTTTCGGGATCGACGACGGCAGCATGGCGACGCGGACCTATGACTTCGATGAGGTCGTGCGCACGCTGAACGACGTCGTCGAGCACGACTGGACCGACTTCCTGGATACACAGTTGCACCGCCGCGTAGAGGGCGCGCCCCTCGAAGGGCTGGAGCTTGGTGGATATCGGCTCGTCTACCGCGACCATCGCACCGATTTCTGCCAGAGCTTCGACGCGCAGGCGGAACAATTCGACATGCGTTTCTCGGTCGGCCTGAACATCGGCAACACCGGCACCGTGCAGGAGGTTATGTGGGGGAGCGCGGCGTTCGACGCTGGCCTCACCGCCGGGTCGCAGATCCAGAGCGTGAACGGTCATGATTACAGTGAACAGGTGATCGGGGACGCAATCGAGGCCGCCAAGGATGGCGTCGCGCCGCTGCTCTTGACGGTCAGGGCACGATCGCAATCTCGCCCACGCGAGGTGCAGGTCGAGTATCACGACGGCCATCGTTTCCCGCACCTAGAAGCGATCACAGGCAGGCGAGCGCGACTGGATGAGATTTTCGCGGCACGGTAGCCAAAGAACTGCCGAGTACGGACATCGGCAGACATAGCCTAAAGAGGCCCCTTGCCTCGTCCTCGTTGTGCGCCTGTGAAGATCGAAGCGGTTATAAGTCTCGCCGGACAGGATGTATCAGGTGGAACCCCTGCGATCGTCAGACGCTCCACGAGCCATTCAGGCGCGTCCGGATCGGTCGCGAACGCCGGCTCGGCCGCAGCTTGGCTTCGAACACGCCTGAACCATAGTTCGGCCTTCAAGGCGAAGGTGGCCTTGGCTGCGGTGAAGAGGGAGAAGGCGCTGGCCGAGCTGGCGCAGCAGTTCGTTGTTCACCCCAACCAGATCACGATCTTGCGCGGCCAGCTGCTCGAAGGGGCGGCTGGGGTTTTGGATTGGAGAGCCATAGCGAGCCTGCCGAACCGCCGATCGACGTGAAGCCGTAGCACGCCAAGATTTTCGGAAATCTTCAACGCCGATCAGGGAAGCCGATTCACCAGCACTGCGGCCCTGCACAGCTAGAAGGTTGCGATCAGCATGGACGGCCGCGGCGCCTGGCGCGACAACGTGTTCGTCGACTGCCTTTTGCGTTCCGTAAATGACATCGAGCACCGACTTACCAAGGTTCTCCCGTGTGGATCGGCACCGAAGTGGGACCCCGATAGAATTTTGCTTAGCTATTGAATCTGCGTTAATGCTTTAAATAGGAGGGGTCCAGATCGGCGCCGATCGCGACCCCTCCCTAACCCATACTTCTCAAGAAATGGATGTCGCTACTCGTTCCCTGTCCCATAAGATCTCCAGACGGGCGCTAGTGCCCGCCTCAGCGTAGTTGGTTTTGCATGTAATCGCGTTAATTCAAGGCAACGTTTGGAGCCAAATCTCCTGTGCGCCGTTGCAAGAAACTCTGCATGCTTGCTTAGGGATGATCGGCAGATGGAAGCGCTCTGGGCGTTTGTTGTAATTGGCGGGCCCATTATTTTGGGGGCCGTGTTGCTTTGGGCAACCACTCACAACCGGATGTCGCGGAAGCAGAAGGAGGCAAGCGATTCCGCCGCTCGGCGCGTACGGCGCGAAGCGGCAGAGGAAAACCGCAGAGATTAGGCGAAATTCGGCATAGCAGATCAGGCACCGAATTCTGGCCCTTCCTCATGAGGATAGAACCATGGAAAGTGAGCTTCCGGCTGGTCAGAGGTAGAGACGCCAAACCTTTTCCGTCGCGAAACGCGCCCAATGGGCGCGAGGGTCGCGAGACATCTCCTCGAGCTTCGCCACTGGATCGCGATGCCAGTTGACGAGGATCTGTTCCCACGCCTCGCGGCTAACCTCAACCGTGACACGATCGTCCGCGATCGTTCGACCTTCGAAAAAGACAACATCGCCGACTTCGCGCCGATCGCCTTTGAACCTGCTTATGGTAAGTTTCACGGGTACCTGCTGCGATTCTGTTGAATTGAGACCCGGTTGAAGGAGTTGGCGCTTGCCTGCTTGAACCACATCAGGTGGTTAGCAACCTAACCATCGCGCCACCGTCAATGAGTCGGATCGCTTCATCCTTCTGCTCGATCGACACGGCCAGCCTATCCAGTGCGATGGCAACATCCTCAATTGCTGGCGTCAGGATCGGCCCCTGTAGGTATGCATGTAACTGTCGGTACGCCTTCGCCTGCGCGCGGATCTCAACTGGTGTTCTCGCCATTTTGCCTAAATAAACGCTCAAACGATAGAGTAAATTGACCTGCGTCAAGCAGGTACCAGGTGCGTCGTTGCTAGGAAGGTTGAGTTCGGGGCCCG
This sequence comes from Sphingomonas faeni, assembly GCF_030817315.1. Taxonomy (NCBI): domain Bacteria; kingdom Pseudomonadati; phylum Pseudomonadota; class Alphaproteobacteria; order Sphingomonadales; family Sphingomonadaceae; genus Sphingomonas; species Sphingomonas faeni. The sequence goes on from NZ_JAUSZF010000004.1 coordinate 8,400, forward strand.
AGTCCCAACGGTATTCTGGAGACTGTTTAACGGTAAGGCGCCGAGAAACCGGTCGGTCAGGCTCCAAATTCGGGACCTTCGGGATCGGGATAGAACGCGAGAGGATCGTACACTGGTCGCTGCGCCGGCCGCATCTGGCGGGGAGGGGCGGGCTTCGGAACATCAGGGACCGGGTCGGGTAGGGTAGGTAACCCGCCTCCGAACCGGATCCGGATATAAGCCCCGTTCCCGTGCATCGCCTGGAAGACAGCGGTCGCGTCGTCTTCCTTCATCCGCTTGCCGATCAGGGGCGCACGCTCGGCGCTGACGTAGCCCAGTTGCGTGCCGCGGTCGCTGAAGATGGCAACGGCGTTCGCGTCGAACGGGTTCTTAGGCTCGAGGCGTAGCTCGACGACGTCACCCGGGGCGCAGAGCATCCACTCCATGCGCCTGTTGCTCTTCGACTTATCCTCGTTCGGAAAGTCTATGCCAACAATAGAGGTGGTGAGCTCGTCCATAACCTATATTCCTTCAGCCGCTAGGCGATCGGAATAACCCGTTGCGCGGCCCGCCCAAGCGCTGTTAACTCGATTTATGAGTAGCTTAACGATCACCATATTGTGCTTCGCTGTAGTTTTAGTCGGCATGATCATAACGGACCGTTTTGGAACGCGACCCGATTGAGGCTGACCTACGATGGGGTGGCGAGTTCGCCCTTGTTCAGAACCGGCGCCATGTTCAAGGGGGGTGCGAGGTAGTCCGCGCGGCGACGCACAAACGTACCGTAGTAATGCAAGGGCTCGTCCACTGCGGCCATCTCGTAAGACGCGTTCGCTGTGAGGACGTCTGTGCTCTCGTCAAACTTAACCTCGTCGCAGAGTAGCTCGATCGTCAGCGCTGCACGTGCGTACTTTGGAAACTGGACGACCGCCCTTCCGTCCCTGATCACGTAGGACCCGATGTCTTCAGGCCGATCGTTGGGGGTGACGCGGCCATCGCCTAAAATGTAAAAGGACGGGCTGGTCCGGTCGAAAGGCTGCTCTTCCTCAAGATAGAACCATTCGCCCTGCAGTGCCTGATCGGTAATAGCCGCCATACTCGATGCTCTCAGCGCGCGATCTATGAACTCGCGGGGCGAAACGGAAGGCGTAGGTTACCGTAATGGCTGACTTCGACGATTCCGCAGACCCTGACCTCGGCGCAGCGTGCAACCAACGCCAGTTGGTTTGAACCGCGCCGGGTCTACCGGAGGCGTTGGGTTGTGAGTCACGCAGCCATATCGATGTTGTCTGCGGCAGCATAATATTGATCTTCGGCTTCGGCAGGCGGGATGTTGCCGATTGGCTCCAGCAGCCGTCGATGGTTGAACCAGTCGACCCATTCGAGGGTCGCGTATTCCACCGCTTCGAAGGATCGCCAAGGTCCACGGCGATGGATGACCTCGGCCTTGTAGAGGCCGTTGATCGTCTCTGCTAAAGCGTTGTCGTAGCTGTCGCCGACGCTGCCAACCGAGGGCTCGATCCCGGCCTCGGCGAGGCGCTCGGTGTACTTGATGGACACATATTGCGACCCGCGGTCGCTATGATGGATGAGGCCGCCCCGATGGGCCGGCCGACGATCGTGAAGCGCCTGTTCCAACGCATCGAGGACGAAGCTGGCATGAGCCGTCCTGCTGGCCCGCCAGCCGACGATCCGGCGAGCATAGGTATCGATGACGAAGGCGACGTAGACGAACCCCGCCCAGGTCGCGACGTAGGTGAAGTCTGAGACCCACAGCATGTTCGGCGCTGGCGCGTAGAACTGGCGGTTGACGTGATCGAGCGGGCACGGCGCCGCCTTGTTGCTGATCGTGGTGCGCACTGGCTTACCCCGGATTACGCCTGCCAGGCCCATCTCGCGCATCAGTCGCGCGACCGTACAGCGGGCGACGGGCACGCCCTCTCGTATCATCTGCCGCCAGACCTTGCGCACGCCGTAGACCGCGAAGTTCTCGGCGAACACGCGCGCGATCTCAGCCTTTAGGAGCGCATCCTGCCGTGCCCGCGCCGACAGGCGTGTCGGGTCCTGTCGCTGCGCGACGCGCTCGTGATAGGTCGATGGGGCGATCGGCAGGACACGGCAGATCGGCTCGACCCCATAGGCATCGCGGTGATCGTCAATGAACGCGATCATCGCCGGAACGGGCGGTCGAGCTCCGCCTGCGCAAAATATGCGGACGCCTTGCGCAGAATCTCGTTGGCCTGACGCAGCTCACGGACCTCGCGCTCGAGTGCCTTCACCTTGTCGGCAACCTCGGTCGGGACACCGGCACGCTTGCCGCTGTTGACCTCAGCCTTCTTCACCCACTCATGCAGTGTCTGCGGAACGCAGCCGATCTTCTCCGCGATCGACACCACCGCTGCCCATCGCGAGGGGTGATCCCGCTCGTGGTCGAAAACCATCCGTACCGCGCGTTCGCGAACTTCCGGCGCAAACTTGTTCGTCGTCTTGCTCATACAGGCTCCACCTTCTCAGGAGTTGGAGCCTCCGGCAAACCCGGCGCGGTTCAGTTTCATGTTTAGTCGTGAGGTCGACTTAAAAGCTCAACCCATTTCGATTGCTCAGGCACTTAATCACCGCCCGCCCGTTGCCCCTATCCACGCTGGGAGACGAGTGTTGACGAAAGAACGTATTGTTGCGGTGGGTTTGCTCACCCAGCGGGACCTGGATGTGCTGGGTACGGGCTTTCATCGTCTGTTCTCGGTCGATGCCGATGAGGATGACGACGACGGCTTTGCCGATTTGATTGCGGAGCTCGACAAGATCGAAGCGATTACGCCAGACCCCCGGCTGTAACGCGTCGCTTGCGCCGCCCCGGTTAGGCGCCGCTAGACACACTTGTTGTTCGGGTCGATTCGCTAACCTCAGATTCCCACGCTATCGTTCCGGCGGGGGAACACATAGATGCTCGACGAACTTGCTACAGGCACCGCCTGTGACAGCAACGATGATGGCATACGGCGCATCCTCAACGAGGTAGCGGCTCTTACCGGTATGGGCTTCGTCGCAGTTGCCCGCGTTACCGAAACGCGGTGGATTGCTTGTCAGGTGCTGGACCAGATCGACTTCGGTATGTCGCCGGGTGACGAGCTGCGTATCTCCACGACGATCTGCAACGACATACGCGAGTCCGGCAACGCAGTGGTGATCAATGACGTCTCAGCTGATCCGCGGTGGTCAACGCATCCGGCTCCCGCGCTCTACGGGTTCAAAAGCTACGTATCGTTGCCGATCGTCCTGGACGATGGCTCGTTCTACGGGACGCTGTGCGCAATCGATCCGCATCCGCGAAAGCTGACCGGCCCCGACATGGTACCAGCGCTCAAAAGGTTCGCCGGTCGTGTCGCTGCTATACTGTCCGAGCGCGTACCCTAGGTGTTTAGTCCCGGCATCTGGTGGATCGGATCGACGATGAACCTATCCGGCTCTGCCGTCCAGATTTTGGCGATGTATTCGTAAGGCGTGAGGCCGCTGAGCGTTTTGAGCCGACGGGCGAAATTGTAGGCCGCCATGAAGTCGGCGAGGTGCACCCGTAACTGCTCGTGGCTTTCGTAGTGGAAGCGTGTGACGGTCGCCTCCTTGATCGTGCGGTTCATCCGCTCGACTTGTCCGTTGGTCCAGGGGTGGTTCGGCTTCGTGAGCCGGTGCTGAACCTCGGCGATATCCATGTGGAAGAAGCCGATCGGGTAGCGCTTGAAGCGCTGTCGCTTTGGCTTGTCGCCCTCGATATCCGGCAGACGGGATATGCCGTGCCGCTGCAGGCAGCGGTGCAGCGCTGACCGTGTCAGATGCGGGATTGACGGCTGCAACGCATAGAGACAATCGTCGAGCGGCAGGAGTGTGTGGCGCCGGAATGCGACGACAGCTGCCTCCTCGGCTTGGGTCAAGGTCGTGGAGTGAGGGGCCTTCGGCCCGGTCTTCAAATCCTCAACCGTCGCCCGCTTCCGCCATTTCGCCACCGTCTTGGGGTTGATCCCAAGCTCCCGGCTCAGCGTCGAGAGCGAAGCTTGCGATCGCTGTATTGCTGCTCTGACGGCGTGCGTGGTCGTGGCGCTCCCGTGACGTACCTGTCCCATATGGCTTCCTTCCATTCTAACGAAAGGATCGCACCATCAAACCGTGGGATCAAACACCTAATGGCAGAATGTGGGCACTATGACAGGTGGCGCGAAGATTTCGCTATATCCTTAGCTCTCGGCTGCAAACACCTGCGATATGGGCCTCCCTATTACCGAACCCACCTTGGGCCGGGCCGCTACGACTGGTCGTTTACCGATGAGGTGCTACCGACCATGCGAGAAATGGGAATCACCCCCATTCTCGATCTATGTCACTTTGGCGTTCCAGATTGGGTCGGGGATTTTCAGAACGCGGAATGGCCGTTTTACTTTGCGGAGTATGCCCGAGCATTCTCAGAGCGCTATCCATGGATCCGTCTCTTAACACCGGTGAACGAGATGTACATCACGGCGGAATTCTCTGGCTACTACGGGTGGTGGAACGAGCAGCTGGCGAGCCACAAGGGTTTTGTCGGGGCTCTGAAAAATGTTACTCGAGCAAGCCTGGAGGCGATGCTTGCTATCCTTGAAGTCCGTCCCGATGCGCTGTTTATTCACGCGGAATCCTCCGAGCATACTCACGCCAATCATCCTGATCTGACGCCGGAAGCGGAAATGTTCAACGAGCGCCGCTTTCTTACACTCGATCTCATTTGTGGCAGGCGCATCTCCGCAGGCATGTATGCTTACCTACGGGAGAACGGCATGGCAGAAGCCGAATACGCCCGATTTCGCTCCATTGACCTCGTGGAGCACTTCATTCTTGGCCACGACTATTACATCACCAACGAGCACCTGCTCGTCGCGCCTGAAATCCGGCGAGCCGCTGGCGAAGTGTTCGGGTATGCTCCCGTCGCGCTGGCCTATCACGAACGGTATCGGCTACCGATCATGCATACAGAGACCAACCTCGTTGACCAGGGCGGTGACGAGGCTGCCAAATGGCTTTGGAAAACCTGGGCCAATATCCAGATGCTGCGCCGAATGGGCGTGCCGATCTGCGGGATGACCTGGTATTCCGTCACTGACCAGATCGATTGGGATGTCGCGCTTCGCGAAATGAACGGGACTGTCAATGCGCTCGGCCTCTACGATCTCAACCGAAATATCCGATCTGTCGGGGAGGCATATCGCCGTCTCATTACGCAGTGGGCGGATACGCCAGTACTGCCGCACGGACCATTTTCTATTGTCGGAGGCCTCGGTGACTAGGGACTTGCGAACGGCTATCGGTACTCAGGCTACCACGGCGACATGCCCTTATTGAGAGATCAAGTGCTCGCACCGGTCTTGATCCGCGTAACCTGATGCGCTGTCTTCTCGGAGCATCCGGCACGATGACGGCGAATAGGCGGTGAAGTTCTGCCGTTCAAACGGCCAAGCGTTGTTTTGAAGAGCTGCCGTATCGTAAAACGCGACGCTTCAACTGAATCTTCTGCCCCTCGGCCGCCAGCTACTGACCATCGCGAGAGCCAGCAGCATTTCTGTGATGTCCCCTCCATAGTACATCAGCTCGGCGCCACGGCGGAGCTGATGGGGTGGGACTGGAATGGTGACGAACCAGCCAGCGTAGAGCATCTGCGCCATGATCGCGTGAATGACGACGGCGGCCCCTAGTACGACCAGTCGGGCAGGCACCGACAGGCGATGCGGGGCTGGATCAGGGCCCGCGATGACCCAGACATAGAGGCATCCGGCTGCCACGAAGTGAAAATGGACGAGATAATGCAGGACAGCGTGCGTCATCATCGCCATGTAAAGTGGTGTGAAATACAGACCGGCCATCCCGCCTAGGTTCAACACGAGCGCCGTTACTGGATTCGCCCAAAGACGGATCGGTCGCCAGCGCAGCACACGAACGATTGCCCTTCCGAAGGGCGCTGGCGCTGTGCGGAGGGTAAGAGTGATCGGCGCCGCCATGACCAGGCCGAGGGGCGCCAGCATGCCCAACAGCATGTGCTGGAGCATGTGCTGACGAAAGTCGCCCGCTGGAAACGGCAGGTACTGCGGCATCAAACCGAGCGCCAGAACCGCAGCCCCGGCCCCCCATGCGGCGGTGCGCCAACGACTCCAGCCGCGACGAGCGACCCGCGTCTGATAGACGACGCCGCCGACGTACAGCAGGGTCAAAAGCCCGAGGAGCACGAGTGGCAGTGCCATCGAAGGCGAGTGCCCATGCCCCTCCACATGCATCGCTTGGGCTGCGCCTTATGCGATGGCGATGGGTTTAGCGCGGCGCGCGATGGCCCAGCCCGCTAGGATGAAGATCACGCCCGAGGCGAGGAACAGCATGTCCCAGAGAAGCTGGTTCGCGTCGGCGTACACGTGATGAACGCCAAGGATCTGGTGGTCGATCACACCTTCGACCAGGTTGAACCAGCCCCAGCCGTTAAGCATCCAGCCCCAGAGCACGGCCGAGCCCCAAACCTTCCTGCGGGCGTGGGTCACGCGCGAGTAAAGCAGGCCGAGACCGACGAGCACCGCGAGCCAGGTCACGGTATGGAAGAGGCCGTCCCCCAGCGTGTTCATGCGCAGACCCGGCACTGTATCAGGCGTGATCTTGCTGCTGAACATATGATGCAGCTGGAAGACCTGGTGCAGGAAGATGCCGTCGAAGAAGCCGCCGAGCCCGATTCCAAGGATGATACCCGGTGCCTTGATTGGAAGTGTGTCGGTTGCTGCTCGCATTTCGAGGGCTCCTTGTATCCTGCTCGTAAAGGGCCAGGCACCATAATTGAATGTTCACGAATAACTCAGATGATTCCATCGATCACCACGGCAGCTTGCTGTGCCCGCGCCCAGAGCGGACGCAGGAAGCTTTGATGTCAGAACCGATCGAGACTGTTGAAAAACGCTCGCTGCGATAGCGACGGGGCGTGATCCACTGCGGGAGCCCGAGGTGCCGCAGAACACCATGTCCGCGCACCTCGGCATTCTCTCGCGCGCCGGTATCGTGCGCTGCGAACGGCATAACCGATCGAAGCCGGGGGGCCCTCACTCGTCATTAAGGAAGGTCATTATGGTGGCTGTCAGTTCCGATTGTAGATCGCTGCCGCCCGTGAGTCAGATGGACTGAACCAGACAGAAGAATTCAATCTCGTAAAATAATCCCGTCAAACTTCATTGCCGCAATCTGCGCGGTCGCGTTGTCGCGAAACATCGCTTCTTGTGGCTCGTGAAGCACCCTCTTCAGCATAACCTCGATTTCTTGACGCGCGAATTTCCGGACGTCAAAATTGCGTTGCCGGATAAGCAGCGCTCCGGCTTGCAATAGACGATCAGTATCGACCCCGCCGGAGACGCGAACCGCCACGCAAGGCCCTTTCATTGCCTGCCAGGCGGTATCGAAAACGGCGTTGTCATTCTCTTTAAACCCGAAGTTCTCATCGCCGGGCAGTTCGAAATATGCGCGGTAGCCGTTACCGGGAAAGTACTGAAAATCGCTCACGCACGGGTCCAATGGATTTTTTTAGGGCGCTCTTTGACGCCCCTTCTAACGTGGTGTTAAACTTCGCCTCCTTCAACGAGGGGCGCATTTGCTGAAATTCAGGATTGTCGCTGACGATCATCCTGGGCGCGCCGCGCTCGGCGATCAGATCGGCCAGCTCACGCACCACCCGCCGGCCCGAAATCGACGTGTCGAGCACCGCTCGCAAACACTCGCGGGTTACGTCGTCGACTGTGGATCGGCGCCGAAAGCGGGACCCCGCTTTGAGCAAGGCAACTACCTATAATCTTTTGGAAAGTATGGGTTATAAAGGGGTCTCGATCGGCGCCGATCGGGACCCCTGGTTGTATGAAGCTTCAAAGCGAATTCAGTAACTTGGCTAAAATCGACTGGGTCCTAGTTTCGGCGCCGATCCACAGTCCAGAACCCTAAGCTCGGTGCCTCTCTGATCATGGCGGAGGACAGGTATCTCGACGGCGGAGAAGGCCATCGGTGTCGCTGATCGATATACCTGATGCAGCTTTTCAATAGCGGCCCCAGCGATCTGCGGCGGGAGCACCTCCTGCGCTACTCTATTGACGATGTCTGCGCCGAAGAGACGCCGGAACGCCGCGTTCGCCAGGACAATTCTGTGACATGGCTCGCGGACAAGTGCCATAATGCTGGGCGCCTGCTCGACCATCTGTGTGAGCAGGCCACGCTCCTGCGCAGGACCGGGGTTGGGAGTCACTATAATACTGGGTACGCTAACGAAGAGCGAAACCTCAATAGGAAAATCAGCCGCTCATCCTGAGCTGGCTAGCTACAAAGAGCCGGATCGCTTGGCTAGGCTACGGAGGATCGCTATTCACCTATTGTAGCCGGATTATCTAGAGACGGCCAATAAGGGTATACCCATCAGAGCCTGGACGAGATGAGCGAACAAGAAAAGCGGAACACGATCCAGGCCGCGCGGGTGTATCTGAGGGTCAGCACGGAAGAGCAGGATCTCGCGCGCCAGGAAGCGATCGTCGCCGGCGCGCGGGCGGCCGGTTTCTATGTGGCGGCGGTTTACTGGGAAAAGGCATCGGGCGCTCGGCCGGACCGGCCGGAACTGCTGCGCATGGTTGCCGACCTTCAGCCGGGTGAGGTGGTCGTCGCGGAGAAGATCGACCGGATTAGTCGTCTGCCACTGGCTGAAGCGGAATTATTGGTGGCGACGATCAGAGGGAAGGGGGCTCGGCTTGCGGTGCCGGGGATTGTCGACCTCTCCGATCTCGTCGCCGAGAGTTCCGGCGTTGCCCGGATCGTGCTCGAGGCTGTGCAGGAGATGCTACTACGATTAGCGCTCCAGACAGCACGCGATGATTACGTAACACGGCGCGAGCGCCAACGCGAAGGGATTGAGATTGCCAGGCGGGAAGGGCGGTACACCGGCCGCAAGCCCGACGTCGCCCATCACCGCCGCATTGTCGGCTTCGTGACGCGGGATGAGCATAACGAGAACGGCGGAGTTGGCAGGATGCAGCATTGCGCAAGTCAAGCGAGTGACCGCGTTGCATCGGGCAAGGACAGCATCAGCATGCGGGGATGTGGCCGTGTTGGAAGAGGTGGCTTCGCCAGAGTTCGTGCTATCTCCAATACCGTCTTCCTCCGCTGACTGATCACGAGCGTTCCATCTTCACCCCTGTGTTGATGATAAACGCCCCGGGTTTGCCGGACGCTCCAAACCCTGAAAGGTGGATCTTTATCGAAGACGATAACGAGTTTGACGGAGGCCTGGTGCACTATATTGCTCGTGGATATCAGTCGTTTGATATCTTCTCGCAACAGACCGCCGTAATTATCTGCCCTGCATGACTTGGGTATTAGTGCCAGTCTCTCCTTCAAGCATGCATCAAAGCCCGGGGTATGGCTATCTCCATGCTAGGACCATGCTGCGCGAATTGATAAGATTGATAAGGCCACTATTCAACACCAAGTTTGTTGCCATAGCCAATGATGACGGTCGCGACGACCAATAGCCCAATCCCGGTCCAGACGAGTGTGCGGATTTGCCGCGGCGCATTCTTCCACTCCTGGAAAGCGAAGCCCCACAGCGTGCCGAATATGATGATCGAGGCCATGTGGAGCGTCCAACTGGAAAACCCGAATCTTCCCATTTGGCTTTCGCCCATCGTGTAGAAGAAGAACTGAAAATACCAGGCGGCACCCCCCACCGCGCACAACAGATAGTTGCGCGCCAAGGGCATCTTCCGCGCAGAGGCGGGAACCGCCTCGATCGCGTGCGCGGCGCGGCCGAACCATTGGCTGGCACTGCCGTTGCGTACGATTAGTATCGTGCACCAAGTCGTGTTCGTCAGCAGCCCGCCGAACATGACGAAACACAGCACGGGCAGGCCTGTCCAAAGCGGACCGGTGCCCGCCGCGGCCGACAGCGCTTTGATAGGCTCGCCCGCGGCCAAGCCAAAGGCAAAGCAGGACGACATGATGCCAGAGAAGACGGCGACAGCGATGCCCCTGCGAAAATCGAACTCACTGATCGCCTCGCGCTTCTGGTCGAGCGACAGCAACCCGTCCTTTTTGGCACCCGCGACGGCTACCACGACGATGCCCGCCAGGGTAACGATCAAGCCGAGAAGGATAATTCGCCCCGAGGCCGTTGCCAGCAACTTCTCATGGAAATCGCCCTGAACGATCGGCGGAATAAGCGTGCCGAATACCGTGCACAGTCCCAATACTACTGCCATGCCCAGCGATAGCCCGAGATAGCGCATCGTGAGTCCATAGGTGAGCCCACCGAACCCCCATAATATACCGAATATAATGCACATGCCGGCTACCGATCCGGGGACCTGGGCCACGACACCGCCTAAGTCCTCAGTGCGTACCCAGGCGAAGAACCATGGGGCGACTAGCCAAGAAACGATGCCGCCGGTGAGCCAGTAGATTTCCCAGGACCAGCGCTTCACGCTTCGATAGGGCACGTAGAAACTCGCCGATGCCAAGCCTCCAAGCCAGTGAAACAGTACGCCGAGCAGAGGATTGGCACCCATGATAATCTCCTAGTCACCCGTCGAGCGCGGGCTCGCTTCAATCGAGGTGAAAAACGGTATCGAGCGCGATGCTGACCGGCGATCCATCGGCGTTCGTCTCCAACAACGAAGCCATCGACTCCCACCAACGGCGCATCACCGGGCGCGTGTGCAGCGCCTCCATCGCCTGATCGTCGGTGCACCACATCGTGGTGAACAGCGCATCGGTCTCGGCGTCGTGTTGGATCGAATAGTCCCGCGGCCCAGCGGCCTTCAGCGTTTGGACCAACTCGGGCCAGATCTCGTCGTGACGCTGGCGATAGACCTGAAGATGGCCGGGCTTGAGCTGCATCTTAAAGGCAATTTTTTTCATCGTGTCAGAGTTTCAGGCCGAGCCGGTACACGCGGTTCGCGTTGCCGCCGAACATCGCCCGGCGCTCATCGAGCGAAAAGTCTGCGACGATCGCGTGATAGGCGTCGAGATGTGCGTCGAACGGCGCGAACAGCTTGTTGGTCGGGCTGTCGCTCGCGAAGAGGCAGCGCTCGACGCCGAAGATGTCGATCGCTTCCAGCAGGTAGGGACGGATCTGCTCCACGGTCCACTGCCGGTGGATGAAACCGACGCCCGACAACTTCGTGGCTACGTGCGGATATTGCGCGAGAGCCCGCATCCCATGCCGCCAGCGGGTCAGTCCTTCGGGATCAGAGGGGATAGGCATGCCGACGTGATTGATTATGACAGGGATATCGGAATGCCGTGCGATCAGCGGTGCGAGACCCGCCATCTGGCCGGCATAGCATTGCAGATCGTAGGACAGGTTGTGGCGCGCAAGTGCACCGAAGCCGGCCCACCAGCCATCGTTCTGCGTCACGTCGCCCGGCAAATAGGTCCGTATCGGATTGACATGCCAATTGACGATCTGACGGATGCCCCGGACATGGGGGTGCGAGGCATGGCGCTCCAGCAACGCTTCTACCTTGGGATCGTCGAGTGGAGCGAAGGCGACGATGGCGCTCGGCAGGCCGCGGGTGACTGCCAGTTCCTCCAGCCAGCGCGTCTCGTCGAGCGCTTGGGTCGGGTCGGCGCCGGCATCTATGTGGACGATGCCGCGCACGTCCCAACGCCGTGCGTCGGCCAAGTAATCATCGATCAGATAGTCGTGTGCGATCGATGCTGTACTGCCGTTGGGCCCGCTGCCGTCGAATGGAGGGGTCAGCCAGGGATAGCGGATCGACGCGAGGTCCCAGAGGTGGACATGCGCATCGACGAACGGAATGATGTCCATGAAAGTCCTCTCCGGACGGCCTTGCTCTCTTCTTCAGGAGAGCATCGGGCGAGCGTGGATGGCTCAGAAGGTGGTGCGGCCACCCGAGGTGTCGAACGTCGAAGCGGTGGTGAAACTGCACTCCTCGCTTGCCATGAAGCACACCATGGCCGCGGTTTCCTCCACCTCACCCAAGCGACCCATCGGGATCTTGCCGCGCATATAATCGACCTGCGCAGGCGGGAGTTGGGCAAGGATCGGGCTCTCGAAGGTGGCCGGGGTCACCGCGTTGACGATCACGCCCTTGGTCGCGAGTTCCTTGCCAAGCGACTTGGTAAGTCCGATCACGCCGGCCTTGGATGCTGAATACGCCGAAGCGTTGGGATTGCCCTCTTTGCCGGCGACCGAGGCCACGTTGACGATCCGGCCATAGCCGTTTTCGATCATGAACGGCACGATCGCGCGGCAGCAGTAGAACAGGCCGTTGAGGTTGATGTCCATCACCCGCAGCCAGCTCTCGATCGGATATTCGTCAACCGGCGCGGTCGCGCCAGTGATCCCGGCGGACGCAACGAGGATGTCGATCTTGCCGAGCACGGCGTGCGAGGCCGCGGCGGTGCTGGCGACCGCGGACTGGTCCGACACGTCGAGCGCGAACACGCCGGTTGCTCCGATTTCGGCCTTTGTTGCCTCGAGCGCTTCCTCATTCACGTCCCACAACACCACGTTTGCGCCCTCGGCCACCAGCCGCTTGGCGGTTGTCCTGCCCAGGCCCGAAGCGCCGCCGGTGACGATGGCAGTCCGCCCGGCAAAACGTCCCGCGAAACCGCTCATACGCTATGCTCCAACGCAAATGCCACGACGTTCTGGCGCTGCTCGCCAAGCTTGGTGACGCCGAGGTGCATGGTGTCGCCAGCCTTGAGGAAAATCGCGCTCGGCTTCTGGCCTTCGCCGACGCCCGGCGGCGTGCCGGTGATCAGCAGGTCGCCCGGGTGCAGCGTGATGAAGCGGCTGACATAAGCAATGCATTCTGCAACCGGGAAGATCATCGTTCGGGTGTTGCCGGTCTGCCGTCGCGTGCCGTTGACGTCTAGAAACATGTCGAGCGCCTGAACATCACCGACCTCGTCGGGGGTGACGAGCCAAGGGCCGGTCGGGCCGAACGTGTCGCAGCCCTTGCCCTTGTCCCACTGGCTGCCGAGCTCCTTCTGGAAGGCGCGCTCGGAGACGTCGTTGACCAAGACGTAGCCAGCGACATGTTCGAGTGCGTCAGCCTGCTCGACGTAGCGGCAGGTCTTGCCGATGATGATGCCGAGCTCGACCTCCCAATCGGTCTTGAGCGAGTCCTTGGGGATCATTACCGGATCATTGGGGCCGGTGAGACACGAAATCGCCTTGGTGAAGAAGATCGGCTCAGGCGGCACGGGCAGGTTCGCTTCGGCAGCATGATCGGCATAGTTCAGCCCGACCGCGATGAACTTGCCAATGCCGTTTACCGGCACCCCGTAGCGTGCGCTCCCTTCGACCAGCGGCAACGACGCCGGATCGATCGCCTTCAGTTTCTCGATCTCAGCCAGCGTGACCGTGGTCGGCGTCAGGTCAGCGATCACGCCGGACAGGTCGCGGATGTTGCCGTCTGCATCGAGCAGCCCGGGCTTTTCCTGGCCCATGGGGCCGTAGCGCAAGAGCTTCATGACATATCCTTAATGAGTGTAAGGGCGGTGAAGGGGCACGTCGGCGTTGAGCTCGACGCCGAAGCCCGGCTTGTCGAGCGCGCTCGCGCGCATCCGGCCGTTGACAGGCACAGGCTCGCCGAGCAGCTGCGGTGCAAACATCGGCACCACCTCCGATGGTTCGGGATGCATCATCAGGAATTCGGCGAAGGGCGAATTATGACGCGTGATGACGAAATGATAGCTGTACACGCTCGACCCGTGCGGCACGACCATCTTGCCATGCGCGTCGGCAAGCGCCGAAATTTTGAGCAACTCGGTGACTCCGCCGCACCAGCCGACGTCGGGTTGGATGATGTCGCAGCATTCCATTTCGAGCAGCATGCGGAAGCCCCAGCGGGTCGCTTCATGCTCGCCGGTAGTGACCAGCATACCCCTAGGCACGTTGCGTTTGAGTTCGGCATAACCCCAATAATCGTCGGGGCTCAGCGCTTCCTCGATCCACTTCAGGCCATGCTCGTGGCAGGCGATCGCCAGGCGGGTGGCATATTCGACGTCGAGCGCCATCCAGCAATCGAGCATCAGCCAGAAATCCGGGCCGACCTTCTCGCGCATGTCGGCGAGCGGTAGCGATGTTCTTGTGCAGCCCCTCGATGCCCTCGGCAGGCCCGTGGTGCAACGCCATCTTGCCGCCGATAAAGCCCATCTCCTTGGCCAGATCGGGGCGTGCACCCGTCGCATAAAATTGAAGTTCGTCACGTACCGCCCCGCCGAGCAGATGATAAACGGGCTCCTTGCGCAATTTGCCGAGCAGATCCCAGAGCGCCAGGTCGACGCCCGAGATCGCGTTGATCACTAGCCCCTTACGGCCGTAAAATTGGGTCGAGAAGTACATCTGATCCCAAATCTTCTCATACTCGGTCGGCGCGCGGCCTTCGAGAAAACGGGCAAGATGCTTTTCGACGATATAGGCCGCCGGCTCCCCCCCGGTAGTTACGGCGACGCCGATCGTGCCGTCCTCCGCTTCTATCTCGACGACCAGCGTCCCAAGCACGTTGATGCCGAAGCTGCGGCGGCTTTGGCGATATTCGGGATAACGGCTCATCGGCGTAGCGATATGGTCGTCGATCCAGTGCTGGCCGACTTGGTCGTGATAATCCGCGCCGCCGCCTTTTGCCACGAAAGCGCGTACATGCTTGATCTTGGATAACGCCATGCCGCATCTCACCCTTCTGAGCCCGACAGGACAGGGGGCCCGGGCTTGCCACATTGTGGTAGGCTGATCTAAAGGATGAAAATGATGGCGTCAATCGTACCCCGAACGACCTCTGACCCTACTGACGGTCCTGCTGTCGGTGCAGGTAGTCAGACGCTGATGCGCGGCCTCGATGTGATCGAGGCCGTTGCGCACGATATGCTGACCTTGGGCGAACTCGCTGACCGCCTGGAGCTCACCAAGAGCACGACGCACCGTCTGGCGAGCGCGCTTGTCGACCGAGGATACCTGATCTTCACGCCGCGCTCTGGCTACCGGCTCGGCTCGAAATTGCTGGAACTGGGGCATCTGGCGCACCAGCAGGCCGATCTAATTCAGGTGGCGCGGCCGCATATCGAGGCACTCGCGGCTGACACAGAGGATACAGTTCATCTCGGCGTGCTTGATGCCGATCGCGCGCTATACCTAGACAAACTGCCGGGGCGTCGGCGGGTCAACATCTCTAGCCGCGTTGGGGATCGCCATCCGCTGACCTCCACGGGCCTCGGCAAGGCGCTGATGCTCGATCATCCGGAAAGCTTTTGGAGCGAGCGTTTCGCAGCGGATCATGCCGACGGCGTGCCGACGGCGGATCGTGCCCTGTGGCACGAGAGGATGCGTGGCTATGTCGCGGCTGGACGGGCTTATGATCTCGAAGAAAACGAGGATCAAATCCGCTGCGTCGCCGCGCCGATCCGCGATGTTGCGGGCAAGGTGGTCGGCGCGATCAGCGTCTCGAGCGCGGCGCAATATATGGGCGACACTCGCATGGAGGAGCTCGCCGCCAAAGTTTTAGGCGTGGCGCGCGCGATCAGCCACGATCTCGGCTGGGTGCCGAAACCATAATCAGGAGTTTTGCCGTGTTGCTCGAAGGAAAGACCCTACTCGTCACCGGCGCTTCCGCCGGCATTGGCCGCGCAACGGCGATCGGCGCGGCCAGGCATGGTGCCGATGTCGCGATCAACTTTCACTCGGATGATGCCAGCGCGGCCTCCTGCATCGCAGAGATCGAAAGCCTTGGCCGGAAGGGTGTGGCGATCAAGGGAGACGTCGCCGATCCCGATACTGCGAAGGATTTCGTCGCGCGCGCAACGGAGGCGCTTGGCCGAGTCGACGTTTTCGTCAACAACGCCGGGATTTGCCCGTTTCATGCCTTCCTCGATATGCCGGTCGAGACTCTGGAGCGCACCTTTCGCGTAAACCTTCACGGCGCCTATTACATGGTTCAGGCCGCGGCCAACCAGATGGTGAAGCAAGGGCAGGGGGGAGCGATCGTCGCGGTGTCGTCGATTTCTGCGCTCGTGGGCGGCGAGTTCCAGACCCATTACACGCCGACGAAAGCCGGCGTGCATTCACTAATGCAATCCGCGGCGATCGCACTTGGCAAACACGGCATTCGCTGCAATTCGGTGCTCCCCGGCACGATCTTGACCGACATCAACAAGGACGACCTCGCCGACGAGGGCAAGCGCAACTACATGGAAAAGCGCATTCCGCTCGGGCGGCTCGGCGCACCCGACGATCTGGCTGGCCCGATCATATTCCTCGCGTCGGACCTTGCCGCTTATGTGACGGGTGCGGCGCTGTTGGTCGACGGCGGCATGTTCGTAAATTTGCAATGAGAAGGGCGGCCTCCGCGCTCGACTATCGCGAGCTTGCCCGGCGGCGGCTGCCGCATTTTCTGTTCGAATATATCGAAGGCGGATCCTATGCGGAGGTAACTCTGCGGCGCAACATCGCCGATCTCGAGGATATCGCGCTACGCCAGCGAGTGCTGAACGACGTGTCCTCGCTCGACCTCACGACCGAGCTGTTCGGACACAAGGTAGCGCTGCCGGTCGCGCTGGCACCGATCGGGTTGGCCGGAATGAATGCCCGCCGCGGCGAGGTTCAAGCGGCCCGCGCCGCGGAGGGCGCGGGCATTCCGTTCTGCCTGTCCACCGTGTCTGCGTGCCCGATCGACGAGGTTGCGCGCGGCACAAACGCGCCTTTCTGGTTCCAGCTCTACATGATCCGAGACCGCGGCTTCATGAAGGATTTGCTGGCACAGGCGAAGGTAGCGCGGTGTTCGGCGCTGGTGTTTACCGTCGACATGCCGGTGCCAGGGTCCCGCTACCGAGACTATCATTCGGGTCTGGCGGGGGCGGCCGGCCGGATAGGGGCGCTGCGCCGCATGTGGCAGGCGCTGACAAAGCCAGCTTGGGCTTGGGACGTCGGCGTGCATGGCCGTCCGCACCAGCTCGGCAACGTCGCCCCAGTGCTCGGAAAGAACACCGGTCTGGAGGACTTCTTCGCTTGGATGCGCAATAACTTTGATCCGACAGTCAGTTGGAAAGACTTGGACTTCATCCGCGCCGAATGGGACGGACCTCTCATCATCAAGGGCATCCTCGATGCCGAAGATGCGAAAACCGCTGCGGCTGTCGGTGCTGACGGGATCGTGGTGTCCAATCATGGGGGCCGCCAGCTTGACGGCGTGCCATCCACGGCGCGCGCTTTGCCGCCGATCGCGGACGCGGTCGGTGACAGGCTGACCGTCCTGGCAGACGGCGGTATTCGTTCGGGCCTCGACGTGGTGCGGATGCTGGCGCTGGGTGCGAAGGGCGTGCTGCTTGGACGGGCGTGGGTCTACGCACTTGCAGCGGGTGGAGAAGCGGGCGTCAGCCATGTCCTCAAACTGGTGGAAGCCGAAATACGCGTCGCGATGGCCTTAACGGGTTGCAAAAGCATTGAGGCGATCGACCGTCACGCGCTTGTGGAAGTTCAGACACGACCCGCTTCTTGGTGAAAAAAACGCATCGGTAATGGTTTGCGCCGTTGTCGAGGATGACCGAATAGGAATCACCTGCGCTGACGTGTCATCGTCAAAGTAAAAGTCGGTCACGCGCGCGCGGAGGCGAATGCGGCAGTGATCGGGTCGCGCATTGGCTTGAGACGGAACTCGGCGTCGAAGGGACAAGGCCACTTTGGCAGGCCATCAGCACGGGGGCGGAAGCCGCTAAGCCAGCTATAGCGTTCGCTCAGACCCCAGCACATGACGATGCTAGTTTGCGGGTAGGACAGCATCAGGTACTGATAGGCGCGTGAATGCGCCGCGACTTCCGCATCGCGCCGATCGATCGAAGTCCGCAGCGGATTGCCGTGTACATCCAACTCGATGACCAGCAGGTCCAATCCCATCCCTGTCACCGTTTCTAGTAAGTCGCGCCATGCGCGCTCGTCGACGGCGCCCAACCCTGTCGGGCTGTCGCTGTATTTACTGCTGAGATGGCTCTCGACGCCCAGCGCATCTACCGCCGTACCCCGCTTCTTAACGTCTTCGAGCAATTTGAGCACGGCAGTCCGGTGGACCGCCTCATCGCCCCGCCAGCCCATCTAAACACTGTAGACGAGCAGCGCGCACCTACTGATTGTCCATGTTCTTAAACCACGCCGGTGAACGGGCCGGCGATCGTACGATCGAGAACGGTTCGGCTGCCGAAGCTGCGAAAGCCGGTGACGTCCTTCAGCGCGAATCCTACTCCGGCCGGCACCTTCACCCGGAACGCATCCGCATCGACGACGTCCTCCAGCCGGAATGCCGGGCGTGGATCAGCCGTCGCGACCGCGATCTCGATGTTGCTGAGTTCCAGATTGCGCGCGTGCCGCACGAACAGCCCGGTTGCGGGCAGATCGCCGAACATCGTGGCCTCGGGGTAGCCGAGTTCCTCTTCCGGCGGCTGCACGCGCGCCATCGCTGCCGGCGCACCCCCGACCTGGTGCAGGAAAACGTCGCTGATGCGGACGTCCTCGATCGGGTGTCCCGCAAGTCCGGCAATCACGGAGGGAAGCAAGGTCGCGTTCGAGCTGACGATATTCTGGATCAGAATGCGCCGCAACGTGCCGATCGGCCGCCCCTTCGGCCCGCGCATCCGCCGGCCGAGCCGGAGGAACAGCGGCGCATCGATGATCCCGCGCATGGTGATGTTACTGACCACGACATCCTCGATCATCGCACCGTCCACCGTTTCGAATGCGAGCCCGCGGCTGTCCTCGAATATGCAGTTGGTCACCGCGATGTTGCGAAACCCGCCATTTGTCTCCGTTCCGAACTTGATCCGGCCATGTATCGTCTTGGCGAACGATGCGGGCATCTTCTGCCAGCTGCCGTCGATCACCGAGCCGATCTTGTAGTTGCCGGTTACGAAGCAGTTCGCGATTGTCAGGTTCTCGGTGATCCGTGGTTCGCCAAGCGCATAGCTGCTCTTAGGGCAGATCGCGTCGTCATAGGGCGCGTTGACCGTGCAGTTGCTGATCCGAACGTTGCGACAGCAGTCGATGTCGAATCCATCGCGGTTGGTATCGACAAGCAGGTTGTCGATCGTCAGATTATCGACACCCGTTGCAAGCAGCGCGAACCAGCCACCCTCAAGGATCTTGAAGTCGCGCAGCAGCACGTTCCGGCAGTTTTTCAAGGCAATCGCCTTGTTGCCGGTGCCAGGGCCGTTCGGGTCCTTCAGCCAATCGTCCTTACCGTCGCCCCGGCCTAGGCCCTTGCCCCAGATAAGCCCCGCACCGACGATCGCCACGTCGTGCAGGCCTTCGCCCCAGATAAGGCTGTTCTTCCAGTGACTGTGGCCGAAATCTTGGAACGCATCGAACGCATTGGCTTCGGCGATGTCATAACCAACCGTTCCGTTGGGAGCAGCGGCGAGGATCGTCGCACCATTGTCGAGATGCAGCGTGATGTGGCTCTTCAGCCGGATCGTGTAGCAGGCATAGATGCCGGCGGGGACATGGACGGTACCGCCGCCACGCGCTGCCACCGCATCAATCGCACGGTTGAAAGCGGGCGAGTCGATCGTGGCTCCGTCACCGGTTGCGCCGTGCTGGCGAACGTCCACCCAGCAACCGGGTGCACCCGGTGCGCTGGACGCAACAGGCTGCGAGTGCCCGGTCGCGGCCCCGGAAAGGGCGGCGAGCCCCGCCCCACCCATAATGATCGAACGGCGGTCCATCGTCATCGTATCCAGCTCCCGGTCATTGATAAAAATACGGCGGCCATGCTGCCCCGCCCAGGAGAATCAAAATTTTCAGCGCGGCACCGAGGCAGAACTCGGTGCCGAGTACGTCATAGGTAGCGGCGAACGTGTATGCACTCGGGCCCTGCGTCGTGATTGGCGGGTTCTTATTGAAGACGTTGGTGGCGCCCCCGAACAAACCCGCTCCAGTGTTGCAAGCATCGTTCCGCGCAAAAATGCGCTTGCAGTGGCGTTGGACCATAGCGCTCATCCGACCCTCCCTTTCAACGGCGAGCGTTTGCGCACCGGCAGTTGTCCCTGTTCACACGAGGCTCCCCTCGGCCCACTACATGCTAGGACTTGACAGGTAATGCCATTATGTGGGAGCAGCTTCTATATGATCAGGTTTGCGTGTCAAGCAGGAGCTTGATTAACGTAAGATTCGGTCGGACGCGGTTGCGCAACTCGGTGCGCCGGAATGAATGGCAGGGCGCGTGACTCGAGCTTTTCGGACGTATTTAGAGACCGCGTGGCAAGCGTCTCATGATACCGCTATCGCAACAGCTCGACCGGTCTGAGCCGGCGCAACGGGAGAGAAGCATGGTTAAGCGCCGCTGGAACTTAGCGACCGCTGCGGCGCTCGCGGTCTGTACCGCCTCGGGCGCGGCCCCGCGGAAAGACACCCACGCCAACCCTATTCTCTACGCGGACTATTCGGATCCCGACATCATCCGGGTTGGCCGCGATTACTACATGGTCGCGTCCAGCTTCCACTTTTCGCCGGGCATCCCGATCCTGCGATCGCGCGATCTCGTCCACTGGACGATCATCGGTCATGTCCTGCCGCGCCTGCCGTTCGCGGCCGAATACGACATGCCCGGCCCGCACACGCTGACGGATGCGATTTCGAAGCCGATCGGCGGCACGCGCTACGCCGGCGGCGTCTGGGCCCCGTCGATCCGCTTCCATGCCGGTCGTTTCTTCGTCTATTTCGCGACCCCGGACGAGGGCATCTTCATGGCGAGCGCCGCGCGCGCGGACGGGCCGTGGGACGCGCCCGTCAAGGTGATCGACCAGCCCAAGCTAGAGGATCCGTGCCCGTTCTGGGACGATGACGGTACCGCATGGCTCGTCCATTCCCGCCATGGCGCGGGGCCGCTGATTTTGCACCGCATGTCCCCCGACGGACGTCGCGTGCTCGACGCGGGAACGGTGATCGTCGAGGACAAGGCGCGGCTGCCGATCCTCGAAGGCCCGAAACTCTACAAGCGTAACGGCTATTATTACATCCTTGCGCCCTTCGGTGGCGTCGAGAAAGGCGCCCAGGTCGCGCTGCGCTCGCGATCGATCGCCGGCCCCTATGAGCAGCGTGTCGTGCTGAGCCAGGGCACGACCAAGCTCGAAGGCCCGCACCAGGGCGGCTGGGTCGAAACGCCGTCGGGACAAGGCTGGTTCGTTCATTTCAACAGTACGGGCGCCTTTGGGCGCATAGCCTATCTCGAACCGCTCGTGTGGCGGGACGACTGGCCGCTGATTGGCGCGCCGATCCCGGGCGAAACCGGCGGCCAGCCGGTCGCAACGTTCTTGATGCCGGATACCGGTCATTCGCCTACCCGCGACACCCTCCAGGAATCGGACGCGTTCTCGATACCCAAGCTCGGCCAGCAATGGGAGTGGAACCACAATCCCGATGATAGACGCTGGAGCCTGACCGCGCGGGCCGGCTTCCTGCGTCTCATCGCCAGTCGAGCCGACCATCTCGTCACTGCGCGCAACACGCTGACGCAAGTCCTTCAGGGTCCGCGCGCGCGCATCACCACAAGGCTCGATGCGACGCGGATGCGCGACGGCCAGCGAGCCGGTCTCTCGCTGTTTGGCGTCGGCCCTAGCTGGATCGGCCTGGTACGCGACGCCGGGCGATTGCGCGTGACGCTCGCGATCAAGGGTGCGGAAACCCCTGGCCCAGCGCTCGACACCCGCACCGTCGACCTGCGGGCGGAGGTCGGTCCTGAACAGGCCGTGCAATACAGCTACAGCCTTGACGGGGGCGCATCGTTCCGGGTGATCGGCGAGGCCATCCCGCTTGCGCGCTTCTCGTGGTGGAAGGGATCGCGACCCGCATTGTTCAGCTTTACGCGGGGCGAACCAGGCGGATCGATCGATATAGACTGGGTCCATGTCGATCACCCACGCGCCGAGGATCAATGATGGACCGTCGCTTCTTTCTCGCCGCAAGCGCTGCCGGCGCCGCTTCGCTGGCGCTCCCCGCTCGCGCCGCGTCGAGCGATGCCCCTCGCTTCATCACGGGCAATGCGCGGTGGCAGGCGGCGTACGATAAAGCGCTAGCGGTTCTCGCCGGCAACGTTCAGGTCATGCCCTATGTCGACCGGCCCGTGCTCATTGAGGGGTCTGTGTATCGCGGCATCTGGCAGGAATGTGGGCCCCATGAGGCGCTGGTGTACCGCAAATTCCGTCCCGACGTCGCGCGCGACAGTCACATGACTTTCTTCGACTTGCAGCGTGCCGACGGGCAACTGCCCGCCAACAACAAGGAGACCGAAACCGGCTTCGGTCAAATCCAGATGGTCGTGCCGATCGCCGCCACCGCATGGGAACTCGCGCGTGCAACCGGCGACGACGCGCTGCTACGCGCCGCCTATCGCAGCTGCGCTGCGTGGGATGCGTGGCTGACGCGCTATCGCAACACGCGCGGGACCGGGCTGGTCGAGGGGTTCTGCACCTACGACTCGGGCCACGACAACAGCCCGCGCTGGCGCGGCGTTCCCAATCAATGCCCGAACAAGAATGCCAAGGCGCACGCACCGATCGCGTCGCTTCCGCGGCTGTGCCCCGACCTGTCGGCAACGGTGTATGGCGGCCGGAAAGCACTTGCGGCGATGGCGCTCGCGCTGGGGCGGCGTGACGAGGCTGATCGCTGGACCGAGCAGGCCGCCACGCTGCGAAACGCGATCTTGGCACGGCTCTGGTCCGCGAACGATGCTGCCTTCTACGACCGCGACGCCCAGGATCGGTTCGTTGCGATCCGCTCAGACATCCTCACGCGGATGTGCGGCGAGCATGTCCCCGACCAGGCGATGTTCGACCAGTTATGGAAGCGCCAGCTCGGCAATCCCAAGGCGTTCTGGACGCGCTTCCCGCTGCCCTCGATCGCCGCGGACGACGACAGCTTCGTCCGGCCCATCGTCGCCAACAGTTGGGGCGGTCCTGCGCAGGCGCTGACGGCTTTGCGCGCCGGTCGCTGGTTCGACCATTATGGCCGCGCTGCCGAATTCACCATGATGATGAACCAATGGTGCGAGGCGATCCAGGCAGACATGAGCTTTCGCCAGCAGATCGATCCCGACACCGGCGTCTTCACCGCGGGTGCCGACGCACCGAACTACTCGCCTTGCGCGCTTGTCATGGTCGACTACACGTGGCGCCT
This sequence comes from Sphingomonas faeni, assembly GCF_030817315.1. Taxonomy (NCBI): domain Bacteria; kingdom Pseudomonadati; phylum Pseudomonadota; class Alphaproteobacteria; order Sphingomonadales; family Sphingomonadaceae; genus Sphingomonas; species Sphingomonas faeni. Next base: position 31,576 of record NZ_JAUSZF010000004.1, read on the forward strand.
GATCGGCGTCCGCGAGGAGCCGGACGAACTGCACTGGACGTTCCGCCCGACGCACTCGGCCGCGGCCGGCGCGATCCTGACGATGCGTACCGACGGCGGCCGAGAAGCTAAAATTCAGTATTTCCCTCGCCGGACAGACCTCACGCTGGACGGAAGCCTGATCGCGAGTGTCAGGGGCGGCGGTAGCGGGCGTTTGGTCACTGACGTTTTTGGGGCGGCGAAGAAGCTGATTGGCGTCGATCCGGCACCGCAGCACATCACACTGTTGCAGGCAGGAAGACCAAGTCGATCGTTCACGTTGCAACCAAACCGGCAGCTTTTGGTCTGAAAACCCCTTCCGCGTTCCCTCTAGGCGAATTGGTAGAGTCCGCTGTCCGGTTTAGGCCGGCTACCCGCGAAGCGCTGTCGGATTGGCCCTTTATACCTGCAAAAATTGGGGCCGATTCGTGAAAGACGCGTCCTTACTTTAGGAAATGGAGTAATAACTTTGCCCCTGTTGCACCACCTTGACGCCGACCAAATGCGATCGGTGAGCGCCACAACCACTGGCCATTCGGAACTCTTAACCAGCGTCAACAGCGTTCGCGCGCTTGCCAGGAGGACGATCGCCGACGGGACCGACGTTTGCGCTCCGGTGGCGTCCCGGGGGACGAGCACGAGGATGGATATCGGGAGTAAGATGGCGGCGGATCGCCTGCTGCTGCCGATCGATCGCACCTGCGGCCGGTCGCACGCAAGGGATGTTGACGTGGCCCCGCTCCAGCTGGTGACGGACGCGCTCCTGCGCGGCCAACGGCACGCTGTAGACGCATTCCACTACCAGCTTGAGGGACCAGCACAGTGAAGGCTTTGAAGATCGACGCCACAGACAGTGTTGCGACGATGATCGAGGATGCGCGGGCGGGCGAAAGCGTGGAAGGCATCGTGCTGCGCCAGGATGTCGGGCGTGGGCACAAGGTCGCCCTCGTAGACATCCCGGCCGACGCGGCGATCGTCAAGTTCGGCTTCCCGATCGGCCTTGCGACGCGGGCGATCGGGGCCGGCGAGCATGTCCATAGCGACAATCTGGAGACCAGCCTTGCGGGCACGCAGTCCTATGCCTACACGCCCGTCGCAGCTGCACGGCCGATGTTGGCCTCGCGGCAGACGTTCGAAGGCTATGTCCGCCCGGACGGCAGCGTCGGCACGCGCAACGAGATCTGGATCCTGCCTACCGTTGGCTGCGTCGCACGCACCGCCGAACGGATCGCCACCAAGGCCGCGATGCTGCTCGGCAATGAGGTCGACGGCGTCCACGCCTTCACACATCCGCATGGCTGTTCGCAACTGGGCCACGATCTCGACGGCGCGCGCGCGATCCTCGCAAGCCTCGCCTGCCACCCCAATGCCGGCGGCGTGCTGATCGTAGGACTGGGCTGCGAGGAGAACCAGATTGCTTCGCTACTGGCGACGATCCCCGCGTGGCGGCACGGCGCGATCCGCACGCTGACCGCGCAATTCAGCGTCGACGAAGTCGAAGAGGGCATTGCGCTGGTGCGCGAGCTCGCTGCAGCGGCGGTGACGCCGCGGCAAAGCGTCGGGATCGACCGGCTCGTGCTGGGAGTGAAGTGCGGCGGGTCGGATGGGCTGTCGGGCCTGACCGCAAATCCGCTGGTCGGCCGGATGAGCGACCGGGTGAGCGAAGTGGGAGGCCGCGTGCTGCTGACCGAAATCCCCGAGGTGTTCGGTGCGGAACAGATGCTGATGAACCGCGCGGCCGATGCGGGTGTGTTCGATAAGATCGTCGAGCTGGTGAACGGCTTCAAGCGATATTTCCTCGATCACGGCGAGCCCGTTTCCGACAATCCGTCGCCGGGCAATGTCGCCGGCGGCATCACTACGCTGGAGGAAAAGTCGCTAGGCGCGGTGCAGAAAGCCGGGCATGCGACCGTAACCGACGTGATCGGCTACGGCGATCGTGTTTCAATCGACGGACTGACGATTCTGGAGGCACCGGGCAACGATGCGGTGTCCTCGACCGCGCTGGCAGCGGCAGGTGCGACGGTGATCCTGTTCACAACAGGACGCGGTACGCCGCTCGGCTTCCCAGTGCCAACGATCAAGATTGCGTCGAACACCGTGCTGGCCCAGCGCAAACCAGGATGGATCGACTTTGATGCTGGGCAGGTGCTCGCCGAGGGCTTTGAGGCGGCGGAGCGTGCGCTGCTCGACCGCATTGTCGCGATCGCGTCGGGTGCCACCACCGCCGCTGAACGCAATGGCGAGCGCGAGATTGCGATCTGGAAGCGAGGCGTGACGCTGTGACCCTGTTGACCCTATCCGCACTCGAAACCTTGCCGCAAGAAATCGAGCGTCCGAGCCGACGCGACGACATCGGCGTCGGCATCGTTCATTTCGGCCCCGGCGCGTTCCACCGCGCGCATCAGGCCGCATATATCGATACTGTGCTGCGCGAGGATCCGCGTTGGGGCATCGCTGCGGTGTCGATGCGCAGTCGCGGCACGGTCGCGGCGCTCGCGGCACAGGACGGGCTCTACACGCTGGCGGTTCGCGATTCCCGACCGTCGCTGCGAGTGATCGGCGCGCACTGCCGTTTCCTGGGGCCAGACGCCGCTGCGGAGACGCAGGCGTTGCTCGCCGATCCGCGCATCGGCCTGGTCACGACGACTGTGACCGAGAAGGGCTATTGCTTGGCTGCCGACGGCACGCTCGATGCGTCTCACCCTGACATCGTGCACGATCTCTCCGGCGCCGATGTGCCGGCGAGTGTGGTCGGCTGGATGGTGTCCGGACTCGCCGCTCGTCGCGCGGCTCGCCTGGCACCGTTCATGCCGATGCCGTGCGACAATCTCGCCAGCAACGGCGCGAAGCTACACGCCGCTTTGGTCGCCTTCGCCCGTGTCCGCGACGCAGATCTCGCGGACTGGATCGCGGGCGAGGTGCGGGTGCCCTCGACGATGGTCGACTCGATCACACCAGCCTCCGACGACCTGTTGCTCGCCGACGTCACCGCTGCCCTCGGCTTCGAGGACCACGCACCGGTACAGCGTGAAGCGTTCACGCAATGGGTGATCGAGGATGTCGGCCGCCCGTTCGGCCCCGACCTTGCTGCCGCTGGCGCGACCGTGACGTACGACGTCGCCGGTTATGAAAAGGCCAAACTTCGCATCCTCAACGGTGCGCATTCAACGCTCGCCTATGCGGGACTGTTGCGTGGTCATGTCAGCGTGTCGGCCGCGATGGCAGATGCCGATCTCGCGCAGTTCGTCGATGCAATGATCAGCACCGACATTGTACCGATGCTACCCGCCGTGGCGGGATTTGACGTCGACGCCTATCGCCAGGCGGTGCTGGCGCGCTTCGCCAATCCGATGATTGTCCACCGGCTTGACCAGATCGCGCAGGACGGTTCGCAGAAGCTGCCCTATCGCCTGGGCGACACGCTTGACGCCAACAGGCGCGCCGGTCGCCTGCCGGCCCATGTGGTTGCAGCGCTCGGCTGCTGGGTCGCGTTCCTGATGCATTGCTCGCGAGAGGGCGTCCCCATCATCGATCCGGCCGGCGCGCGGCTGTTTGCTGCCGCGGCCGAAGGCGACGCCACGACGGTTGTAGATCGCTTGGTGCAATTGAACCTGGGCCTGTCAGCCTCAATCGCAGCTGATGTCGCCCTTCTCGGCGCGCTGCGGAAGGCGGCAAGCGCGGCGTTCGACGGTCGATGGGGCGACGTGCTCTCGCGGGGAGCGCAGTCACAGTGACGAACAACGCCCGAATGGACACAGGTACGCCCGATGTCGGCCGTTATCGCTGGGTGATCTGCGGGCTGTTATTCGCGGCCACATCCATCAACTATGTCGACCGGCAGATGATTGGGGTGCTCAAACCTACCATCTCTGCCGAGCTCGGCTGGAACGAGACGACGTATGCCGACGTCATCTTCTGGTTTCAGATGGCTTATGCGATTGGCTACCTGAGCTTCGGCCGCATCGTCGACATAGTCGGTGCGCGCGTGGGCTATTCGGTCGCCTTTGTGATTTGGACCCTTGGCCATACTTTGTGCGGCTTTGTCTCTTCGGCCTTCCAGTTCTCGATCGCGCGCTTCGTGCTCGGCATCGGCGAGAGCGGCAATTTTCCTTCAGGGATCAAGGCGGTTACCGAATGGTTTCCGGCGCGCGAACGGGCGCTGGCCACGGGCATCTTCAACGCGGGATCGAACCTAGGTGCAATCATCACGCCGCTCGTGGTGCCGGCGATCACGCTCGCTTTCGGCTGGCGGATGGCGTTCATCGTCACGGGGGCGGCGAGCCTAGTTTGGCTGGTCGCCTGGATAGCCCTCTATCGCCGCCCGAGCGAGTCCAGGAAGGTATCGGCCGCCGAACTCGCCTATATCGAGAGCGACCCTGCCGACGCGGGGCCGCAGATCGGTTGGCTGAAATTGCTCAGCTACCGCGAAACCTGGGCCTATGCGTTGGGGCGGTTTCTGATCGATCCGATCTGGTGGCTCTTTCTGTTCTGGACGCCAGACTTCCTCGGCAAGACGTATCACCTCGATCTAAAGAACTTTGGGCCTCCGCTGGTAGCGATCTACCTGATCTCCGACATCGGCAGCGTCGCGGGCGGCTGGGCATCGTCGCGATTGATGAAGCACGGAATGAGTGCGAACAAGGCGCGCAAGCTGACCATGCTCACCTGCGCGATCCTGGTGATGCCGATCGTCTCTGCCCAGTATATTAGCAATCTATGGCTTGCGGTCGCTGTGCTTGGGGTGGCAACGGCGGCGCACCAGGCGTTCTCGGCCAATCTCTACACGTTGCCGTCCGACGTGTTTCCGCGCAGTGCGGTTGCGTCGGTAATTGGCATTGGCGGTACCGTTGGCGCGATCGGCGGCATGATGATGGCGAAGTTCACCGGCTACATCCTGGATTCAACCGGGAGCTACGCGCCGATTTTCGCCGTCGCTGGCAGCACCTATCTCCTCGCCATCCTCGTCATCCATCTGCTCACGCCGCGCTTCGCGCGTGTCAACGCCGTGCGCGCCTGAAACCGAGTCTCGCCGTGTCCCGCCCACTTATCCCGGACCCAGATCGCCGGTTCCCGTTCGACTTGACGGCCCGCGACATCGCCTGCGCGTTGTACGAAAGGTCGCCGACATGCCCTCGTTGACAAGCATCACAGGCGCGGGGAGCGATCGCGATAAATGGCGAAGGCGTGAAGCTTCACCAGCGCGTGAAGTCGATCTGCCGCGCGGCGGCTACAACCGCCGTGACCGCGAGCGTCGCCAAGCCGCTGCAACGATGTGTCGTACTCGCTGCCAAGTCACCACCGTCAATCGACGATAGATTCTTGTCATGCTTGCATTGCAGGCGACGGGTGTGCCACCGTTGGCACAGTAACTGTTCAAGAGGAACAAGCTTCGTGACCTCACCGCTTCGCCTCGATCCCGATCGCCTGTTCCCTGCGGAGGCGCGCACCCGCGAGATCGCGCGCACGCTGTACGGGAGCGTGGCGACGCTTCCGATTGTCAGTCCGCACGGGCATACGGATCCGCGCTGGTTCGCCTACGACCAGCCATGGGACAACGCCGCCGAACTCCTGCTCCAGCCCGATCACTACCTTTTTCGGATGCTCTATTCGCAAGGAATCTCGCTGGAAGCGTTAGGCATCCCGGCGCACAACCGGCCGGGCCGTGCAGACCCGCGCGCGGCATGGCGGCTGTTTGCCGACAATCAACATTTGTTCCGGGGAACGCCTTCCCGGCTGTGGCTGGATCACGTTTTTGCTGAAGTGTTCGGCTTTGATGTGGCGCTCGGCCCCGACACGGCTGACCTGTACTATGACCGCATCGGCGACCTTCTGACCACCCCCCGTTTCCGGCCACGGGCGCTGTACGAACAGTTCAGGATCGAACTGATTGCGACCACCGAGGGCGCGCACGACACGCTCGAACATCACGAGGCGATCCGCGCTTCGGGCTGGATGGGACGGGTAGTCACTGCCTATCGCCCCGACGCAGTGATCGACCCCGAGCACGAAGATTTCCGCCCTGCGTTAGCCCGTTTTGCCGAACTCACTGGAGAGGATGTTGGTAGCTGGCGCGGCTATCTCGCAGCACATCTTAAGAGGCGCGAAGCGTTCATCGCAATGGGCGCGACGTCCAGCGACCATGGCCACCCCACCGCCGCCACCGCCAACTTGTCCGCCTCCCAGGCCGAGGCGCTGTTCGCCAAGGTTATGCACGGCACCTGGACGTCCGCAGATGCCGAGTTGTTCCGCGCGCAAATGCTGACCGAGATGGCGCGAATGAGTTTGGATGATCGGCTGGTGATGCAGATCCATCCAGGCTCGGTGCGCAATCACAATCGCTGGTTACACGGTGCTTATGGCCGCGACAAGGGTGCGGACATTCCGGGACGCACCGACTACGTCCATGCGCTCAAGCCGCTTCTTGATGCATTTGGCAACGAGCGCGACTTGTCGATTATCCTTTTTACGCTCGACGAAACGAGCTACGCTCGAGAATTGGCGCCGCTGGCCGGCCACTACCCGTGCCTGAAACTCGGCCCCGCTTGGTGGTTCCACGACAGCCCAGAGGGTATGCGCCGGTTCCGCAAGATGACCACGGAGACCGCAGGCTTCTACAACACCGTCGGCTTCAACGACGACACCCGTGCGTTTCTGTCTATACCCGCGCGACACGACGTCGCGCGGCGCGTCGATTGCGCCTTCCTCGGGCAGCTCGTCGCCGAGGGGCGGATGAAAGACTGGGAGGCGGAGGAGCTAATAATCGACCTGTCCTATAATCTAGTGCGCAAAGCATATAGGCTGGACGAGGCGCCAACGCGACCCGTCGTCCCGGCTAAGGCAGTCGCCGCATGATCGATCGGCGCCACTTCCTTGCCGCTGCTACTGCGGGCATAGCGCTGCCAGGCATCGTGTCCGCAGCGCCCTTGGAACCTTCGCTTGACGCTCTTGCTCGGCGCAAGGGAATGCGCTTTGGCAGTGCATTGGGCATGGGCAAGCCGAAGACGCCGGAGGGCGGCTTTGCGGATCCGGCACACCGCGCGCTGATCGCCTCACAGTGTGGATTAATCGTACCCGAAAACGAGATGAAATGGGGCATCATGCGCCCATCGGCTGACCGCTTTGAATTCGGTCCGGCCGATCGCATCGTTGCTTGGGCCAAGGCGCAAGGCCTTGGGGTTCGAGGCCACAACTTGTTGTGGCAGCATCCGCGCTGGACGCCAGCCTGGCTGACTGCGCACGATTTCGGCAGCCAGCCGCGGCTTGCCGGCGAGCGGATATTGACCGAGCACGTCGCCAAGGTGGTAGGACGGTATGCAGGGATGGTGCACAGCTTCGACGTGGTCAACGAAGCAATTGACGAGAAGACCGGTACCCTGCGCGAGACGAGCCTGTCGCGCGCGATCGGCGGCACAATTGAAACGATCGCGCTGGCGTTCCACGTGGCCCGCGAGGCGGCGCCGCACGCACAACTCGTCTATAACGATTACATGAGCTGGGACGCGACCAGCGCGACGCATCGCGCGGCTGTGCTGAAGCTGCTGGCCGAGTTGAAGCAACTCAACGTGCCCGTCGATGCGCTCGGGATTCAAGGGCATATCGGCAGCAATGGCCTAGGCGTCGCCACCACGTTGGGCCGTCAGCCCGAGGAATGGCGGCGGTTCCTGGGCGACGTGCGCGGTATGGGGCTTAAAATGCTTGTCACGGAGTTTGACGTCAACGACAAGGCGCTGCCCGCGGCGATTCCCACGCGCGATCGCGCGGTTGCCGACTTGGCGCGCGCCTATCTCGATCTGACACTCGCCGAGACAAGCATTGACACGCTTATGTGCTGGGGCCTTTCGGACCGGTACAGTTGGCTGCAAGGCACGTCGCCCCGCCCGGACGGCCTTCCCAAGCGCCCGCTGCCCTATGACACGGTGATGCGTGCTAAGCCGCTTCGCGACGCCGTCGCTGGCGCCCTTCGTGCAATGCCAGTGCGCGCCGGCTAGAGTTGGCTCGTCAGGCGGCCGCGCACCCGCACGCGTTCCAGCGTCAAGGGAGCGGCCATGTCCAGGATACTCGGTGCGCGCACCCGGTCAAACCGACAGTCACGTAGCGACAGGCCAGCTACCGGCGCACCGGGCAGACCATGCAGTTCGAGGACGCGCTCGACGTCGCCGGCGCGGAGCCGATCGATGACGACGTCGCAAACTTGGGGTGGATAGGGGCCTTCCGGTCCTTCGTAGGTGAAGTCACAGCCGATGGCCGCGCGCGCCACGCGGCCAACGGTGATGTCGCGCAGGTGGATGCCGCTAATGCGACCACCGCGGCGCGGGTTGGTCTTAATCCGGAGGGCATACCAGAGGTCGGGCGAACTCATTGTACAGCGCTCGACCAGAATGTCAGAAACGCCACCCGATATCTCGCTGCCGATGGTCACCCCGCCATGGCCGGCACGCATCGTACAGTCGCGAATTACCACCCCGCGCGTGGGCACGCCAATTCGGCGACCATCCGTATCGCGCCCTGATTTGATCGCGATGCAATCGTCACCGGTGTCAAAGGTGCAGCGATCGATGAGCATCCGTTCGACCGACTCCGGATTGCAGCCATCAGTGTTGGGTCCGTGGCCAACGACCGTGACCCCGCGTACGGTCACGTCACGGCTGAGCACCGGGTGGATCGCCCAACATGGGGAATTGCGAATCGTCACGCCTTCGATCAAGACGCGGGAGCAGCGCTGGAACTGAACAAACATCGGGCGAAGGAAATGGCCCGGTCCAAAAACACGCCGTTCGCGCACCACGCCCGCGGCAGCCATTTCGAAAAGGGTCGCACGATCGCGGCGCTGGTTCGGAAGACCCGGGTGCCAGCCAAATTGCGATCCGCCGCTCCATGACCACCACGTTTGTGGGCTGGCGCTCCCATCGAGAGTGCCCTCCCCCGTGATTGCCACGTCGTGCGCATCCCATGCGCCAATCAGGGGAGCGAAGTTCATGAGTTCCACCCCCTCCCACCGTGTCGCCACCAGCGGATAGTCAGCGGGATCAGTACTGAAGGACAGGACGGCACCGCGCCTCAAGTGGAGTTCAACACCGGATCGCAGCTGGATGGCACCGGTTCGGAACCGGCCACTTGGCACGATCACGCGCCCGCCGCCTTTTCGTGCGCACGACTCGATTGCTGCGGCGATCGCGGATGTGGCGAGCGTGTCGCCGGGGCGCGCGCCGTGCTGCACGATGTTCACCTCGCGATGCCGACGCGCCGGCAATGCTGGCAAGGTCAATACGGAAGCGGATGGATGGATGCCGGCCACAGGCGCGGCCAAACAGCCGGTCAATATGGCGAGCGTCTCGCGACGGGTTGGTCGATGCAAACTCGGAATTTGTCTCATCTCGTGATTTGTCGTTGCAGATCGTGAAATGTGCAAGTACCAATAATTTGTAGTGCCAGCGTTAGACATGGCGTTTGTTTGGAGAGGGAATATGAAGCTGCGCCGTGTTGCTGGTTTAAACGCCGGGGTCGCCACGCTGGCGCTAGCCTCTAGCTGTGCACTGTCTGCTTCCGCGGTGGCTCAGATCGCGCCCGGCGGCGCAGAGGCGACGCCGCAGCAGGTGCAGTCCGGAGCCAGCGAGCCTGCTAGTCCGGCAACTCAGCCTCAGGGCGGACAGGTACCAACCGCGTCCGACTCACCAAGCGGGGCGTCGCTTGCGGGCGGAGAAGCGGCTCAGCTTCCGCCCGCGCAGCAGACCGATGGAGGGGCTTCGACGAGTGGTGAGATCGTCGTCACGGGCTCGCGATTGGCTTCGCGCGGGTATCAAGCGCCGACGCCGGTTACTGTGCTCGACCAGCAGGACGTGAAGCTGTCGGGTACACAGAATATTGAGACGCTGCTCGGCAACTCGCCGCAGTTCGTCGGCTCGCAACTGTCTGGTCCGACCGCAAACACGGTCCCCGCAGGGGCGGCTACGCTAAATCTGCGCGGCTTCGGAGACCAGCGCAATCTGGTGCTTGTCAACGGACGCCGCTTTGCGATCTCTGGGCCTGCTCAGACGACCGACGTTAACGCCGTTCCCGCCGCGCTTATCAAGCGGACTGAGGTGGTGACCGGTGGCTCCTCCGCAGTTTATGGTTCGGACGCGATTTCGGGCGTGGTGAACTTCATCCTGCGAGACGATTTTCAGGGCGTCGAGCTTAACGTCCAGAACACCGTCACCGAGCATGCCAGCACGTCTACCAGCAACGTGGACGTGACCGCCGGCACCAATTTCTCCGACGGGCGCGGCAACATCACCGCTTCGTTCAACTACCTTAACCGCGGTGGCTATACGCGCGCGGATCGTGGCGGGTGGGCGACGCCGTCGCTGGCGGACGGTTGCGTCACCAGCGGTTCGTTCAGTAACACGCGTCCGGGTACGCCAATGGCGGTGCCGTCCGGGCAAACGTGCTTAAGTGCGGGCGGGCGTCCGGGCTTGATCTATAGCGGCAGCGGTACGCTGCCGAATGGTCGGTTTGCGAACATACCGGCGGTTGGCGCAGCCAATTCGACTCCCGGTCTAAACGCAGCCCTGATCGCCGTCGGCTTGGGCAGCATCGGCTCACGCGGATTTACCTTCGACAACGCGGGAACCGCCGCCCGCCCCGCGCTTACGCCCGGCGACGACTACGACCTCGGCCCCGACTCGTACATCATCGTCCCGCAGGAGCGATTCCTCGGCAATGTCTTCGCGCATTACGACTTCTCAGACGCGCTGACGCTCTATGGCGAAGGAACGATCGGCAACAACAAGGTCCGTGCCCAGTTGCCCGCGACCGGCGTCAGCGGCAACTTTCTTGTAAATACTAACAATCCTTACCTGTCTGGGCCGCTGCAGAACGTGCTGCGGCAGTTGGACTTGCGCGAGGCGGGAACGACCACCGTCACGAATGGAACGAGCCGGATGAGCACAACGCCGGGCGATGGCCTTGCGGTTCTGAACATCAATCGGCGCATCAATGAGGAGGGTTTCCGCACCAACCTGAGCGACATCGACACGTACCGCGGCGCGGCCGGCGTGCGCGGCAAGATCGGTGACGTATCAACCCATTTTCTGAAAAACCTGTCGTATGACGCCTACTACAGCTATGCGCGCACGGTACAAACCGACACGGCCAACGGTGCGATTTCGCTAAGCGGCTTCCAAAATGGGTTGTTGTCGATCAACGGCGCGGCGCCGCTCCTCAACATCTTCGGCTCCAACATCTCGTCGGCGGGTGTATCGGCTATTACGGTCCCGACGCGCAACGTCACCCGCGCCACGCAACAGGTTGCAGTTGGCAGCATCAACGGTGAGCTGTTCCAGATGCCAGCTGGCCCGGTCGACTTCAGCGCGGGCGTGGAATGGCGTCGCGCTGCAGCGACTTTTTCGCCCGATGCGCGGCTCGCCACAGGCGATCTGTCGGGTTTCAACGCGTCGCAACCTACTTCGGGTTCAGAGACCGCCTTCGAGCAATTCGGGGAAGTCCGCGTGCCTCTGCTCGCACATACCCGCTTTGCCGAGCGACTGACCGTCAATGGTGCTTTTCGCCATTCCAATTACGACCTGTCGGGCGTCGGCAGCGTCTGGACGTATTCGGGCGGTGCTGAATATGCGCCGGTTACGTCGATCACTTTCCGCGGCCAATACCAACGTTCTATCCGTGCGCCTAACGTAGGAGAGCTGTTTGGCGGCAACTCAACTCAAGGTCAGACATTGACCGATCCCTGCTCGAGCCGCCAGCCCGTTGCAGGACAAACGGCCGCAGTTCGCGCCGTTTGCGCAGCTACCGGGGTGCCCGCGGCGCTCGTCTTCACCTCGGAGGTGCAGCCCAACCAGTTCATCAACGTGATCGGCGGCGGCAATCCGAACGTCGGGGCCGAAACCTCCGACACCAAGACCGCCGGCTTGGTGTTCACACCCAGTTTTCTGCGCGGGTTAGCGGTCAGCGCCGACTATTTCAACATCGACTTAAAGGGAGCGATCGCACCTGTTGGTGGCAACGGCGCTAATGTACTCAATCTTTGCTACAATGTTATTCAGCAGGCGAGCAGCCCGTTCTGCCAAGCGATTACACGGGATCCGCTGACCGGTCAGATCGCGGCGCCCGGTTTCCTCACCGCTACCAACGCCAACACGGGGGCGCTGAAGACCTCCGGCGTGGATTTCGTCGGAAGCTACAACTTCCGAACCGCGTGGGGCCTGGACAGCGACGGAAGCCGGTTTGAGATCGGCACCAACGTGAGCTGGACGCGCAGCTTCACCAGCGTTCCGGTCGCGGCATTGTCAACACAGAACGAGTGCGTTGGATCGTACGGCCAGACCTGCGGGCAGCCAATCCCTTCTTGGAAGGGGGTAACCCGCGCCACTTGGAAGTCGGGACCATTCGTGCTCAGCCTGCGGCATCGCTTCATCGGCGCCGTCACCGTAGACACCTACGTCCTTCCACGACGTTCGGGTGGAACGACCCCGGCGCTGAACTCGCTCACCAATCCGACTATTCCTACCCAGCATTATTTCGATCTCTCGACCTCGATTGATGTGGCAAAGCGGTTCCAGTTCAATGCCGGCGTGACCAACATCGCCGACCGGGATCCTCCGATCGTTGGATCGGCGGCGCCGTCGAACAATACCTTTGCCGCAACGTACGACGTTCAGGGGCGAACGTTCTTCATCGGTGCCACCGCCAAGTTTTAAATCGTCTCAACGTGCGGCGGCGAGGGAACGCCGCACGTTGGGCCAACGACCTGATGTTCGAAGATGTAAAGCGTAACGTACGGCTGTCGCCTTTCCAACGAATGTGCCTGCGGATGCCTTGCCCGGAGTGCTGTTTTTCTGCTCAGGTTCGCCGTATGAACGGACGACTCGCCATACTGCCGCATTATGCCACCATTACCGACGTGGCGCGGGCTGCGGGGGTATCAGTGCGTACCGTTTCGCGCGTGCTCAATAAGTCCCCGAAGGTGGGTGAGGAAACCCGCCGTACGATCGAGGGCGTGATCGCCAATCTCGGATTTCAGCCCAGCCTCCGTGCGCGCGGCCTCGCGGCACGGCGATCGTTTTTGCTCGGCGTCGTACAGGGCTATCAGAATGCGCACGTCGTCGGCGTACTGCAGCACGGCATCGTGGAAGTCTGTTCCGGGGCGGGATACGAACTGCTGGTCCATCCAGTCTCGGTCCAAGATCCCCGCCTCGCGGACAATCTGAGGGATTTCGTCCGACGCACGCATGTCGATGCGCTGGTGGTGTTGCCACCCGTCTCGGAGATCGCGGCCATTCCACGGTTGCTCGCGCGGCTGAGCGTCCCCTCGGTCGGCATCGCCGCCGTACGCGACCCGGCGTATCCGGCGATGCTCGTCACCGCTGAACGCGATGCTGCAAGCATGGTGGCGGATCACTTCGTCAGCTTGGGGCACCGCCGCATCGCGATGGTCACCGGACCAATGAAGTTTTATTCGGCGAGCGAGCGTGAGCAAGGCTTCCGGATCGCGCTGGAACGCGCCGACATCCTGCTGCCGCCATCTTATGTGCGTGAAGGAAATTATAGTTTCGAGTCCGGCCTTGCTGCGGCGATCGGTCTGTTGTCGCTGCCCGATCGGCCCACCGCGATCTTCGCAGGCAACGATATCATGGCTGCTGCTGTGCTGAAGGTCGCACGTGACCTAAAGATCGATGTCCCGGACAAGCTCTCGATTGCAGGGTTCGACGACAGCGACATCGCGTCGATGCTTTCGCCCGCGATCACGACGATTCGACGCCCGCTGATCGAGATCGCGCGCGAGGCCACCCGGCGGGCGATCACACTAGTAGAGGGCGATGCGCATAGCCTGCCCGACCATCATATCGCACTGAGCCTCATCGTGAGGCAATCAACAGCGCCGTTGGGCAATTAGGCGGTTGCCGGGTTGCACACGATGTGAATGAGTCTTGCCGCAGGCGAGAGACGAGCAGTTTAGGTGCCGAAGGTTCCTATTTTCCGAGGAAAGTCTTCGTCCGCGCCTGCTTTCATGCTCATGATAAAGATATCATACGCCGAAGATACTAGGATCAATTTTCAGGGCCAATACTTGGCCGCACTATGAAGTAGAATTCCTTTTTGTTTCCGGCGAAGACACATCGTCTATTAGGCCGGGAAGCGAAATGGCGGATCAGTCAGGGTGTGGACACCGCAGCATGGATTCGTGCGGAGGCTAAATCCGCGGCGGTGAGTTGAATTGCTAGCCGCGGCTGAGCTCGACTTTCGGCATTTCGATTTTGCGCGCCATCCTTCCGCAGCGGATGTACTTTATGAACGAAACGGGGTCCGGTTCAGATTCCAAGACCGCCAACGATAGTCGTTTTCTCGGCTAATAAAGCTCCGATGCTGTCGGATTAGCTAGCGACTCTGATGAGTATACTCAAGAAAGCCGGGAAGAGATGAGCGAACAGGAAAAGTGATCACGATCCAAGCCGCGCGGGTAATCTGAGGGTAAGTACCGAAGAGCAGGATCTTGCTCGCCAGGAAGCGATCGTCGCAGGCGCGCGTGCGGCCGGCTTCTATGTCGCGGCGGTTTATTGGGAAAGGGCATCTGGCGCTCGGCCAGACCGGCCGGAACTGCTTCGCTTGGTTGCCGACCTTCAGCCGGGTGAAGTGGTCGTCGCGGAGAAGATCGACCGGATCAGTCGTCTGCCACTGGCTGAGGCAGAGTTGTTGGTAGCAACGATCAGGGGGAAGGAAGCTCGGCTTGCGGTGCCGGGGATCGTCGACCTTACCGATCTCGTCGCCGATAGCTCTGGCGTTGCCCGGATCGTGCTGGAAGCGGTGCAGGAGATACTGCTACGGCTAGCGCCTCAGACCGCACGCGATGATTACGAAACCCGGCGTGAGCGCCAGCGCGAAGGGATCGAGATTGCCAGGCGGGAAGGGCGGTGCACGGGCCGCAAACCTGACCTTGCGCACCACCGCCGCATCGTCGGCCTTCTTGACGCGGGCATGAGCATTGCAAGAACGGCCGAGTGCAGCATTGCACAGGTCAAGCGCGTGACGGCCTTGCACCGCGCGAGACAGGCGCGCCATCAATTCAGGAGATGGTGTCGGAAGACGAAATCCCCTCAGAGCTCGTGCTATCGATGACAGCGGAGTGAGCCGTCGGTCAGGCAGCCTGCGATAGGCCGGCATTAGGGTTTTCACTGACCACCGTGTCGATCGCGAGTGCGTAGCGTTCGGCTTCGGCGAGCAACTCAGTGTCCGTGAGGCCACGGTGATCGATCCACCACTTCGCATCGGTTATAAGGGTGCAGACTTGGTGGCCTGTTCCTTCTATAACCGGACGGGCAACGAACGCGCAAAGGCGGCTGGCTCGGAGTGACGTTGCCCATGCGACCTGACGATCACTGCCTGTGAGCAGGGGCAGGTTGAGGTGGGCAATGGCCGCACTGTCATGAGCCGCTGCTTCCGCCTGTTCGGCCTGCTTGGTCACGACGAAACAGGCGCGGCACTTGGTCGTCTCCAGCCAACGGGCCTTTCGCTCCTGCTGGCTGGCAAAGCCGGAGAGATAGTGGATCTGCTCATGCCCACAGGCGTGCGTGATTATCTGTCCCATGCCGCGATGATGATCGACGGTCGCTTCTAGGCAACCGGTATGAGTCAGGTCGAATCGGGAATGCGTTGAGCCGTTGGCGTGCGGCGTCTGCCGACTTCAACCTGTCAGGCGGGTGTTACGCCTTCGGCATTGACAAGGGCCGGGCCGACCAGCGTGCCGACCAGTCGCACCGGCTTTACTAACAAATCGACTGGCGTGCGATGCAATTCCAGTTCGTAGCGACCGCCGAGGTCCCGCCGTCGGTAGAAGGCACCATCCGCCTTCCGGGCGCGGCTGACGGCCGCGGCATGTTCGCGCGCCCGCTTTTCGGACGGTTTCTCATAGTGCCTGCGCAGCTTCATCTCACGGTACACGCCTTCACGCTGCAGCTTCTTCTTCAGGGCGCGGAGGCCTTGGTCGACATTGTTGTCGCGGACGATGATCTGCATGGTGGCTGGCTCGTGGCGGGTGTGACTGGGTCGAATATCGAGCGATCTATGACCGAGAACGGGCTCAGCGTCAGCATCTGGTTGTGTCACGAACTTTCGAGGCGGGAGGATGCTAGGCCACGTGGACAAAGGGTAGCCACAGCGTAACTGAGGCGAGCGCGACGAAGCCGAGGTAGGACTCTGCGGTCTTGTCATAACGCGTCGCGACCCGGCGCCAGTTCTTGAGCCTGTTGAACAAGCGCTCGACGAGATTGCGCCAACGGTATTTTTCGCGATCATGCGGGATCGGTATGCGGCGGTTGCTCTTGGTCGGAATGACCGCCTCGACATCCGCCTTGGCGAGTTCCTGTCGGATGGCATCGGCGTCGTAGCCCTTATCGGCAAGCAGCGCCTCGATCCGGTCAGCCAGCATCCCGAACAAGGGCGCGAAGCCCTTCACGTCGTGGGCTTGGCCCGGTGTCAGGACGAAACATAGCGGCCGACCCTGGCCATCGCAGCGTGCGTGCAGCTTGGTCGTGAAGCCGCCTCGCGAACGGCCGAGCCCCTCGAACTCCTGATCCCTTTTTTTAGTCCGACGGCGCAGTGATGCGCCCGGACTACGGTGCTGTCGATCATGTCGGCGCTGGTATCCCGCTCGACGGCAGCGGCGAAGGTTTCCAGCATGGCTTCGAACACGCCCGTCACGACCCAGCGGCGATACCGCCGGAATACGCTGTTCCACTTGCCATATTCAGCCGGCAAATGCCGCCACTGGGCGCCCGTCCGCGCCATCCACACCATGCCTTCGAAATAGGGCCGTTGTCGCCCGCGGGTCGGCAGCCACGTCCTCGCTCTGACGGCAGCAGTGGACCAATCAGCGCCCACTCATCATCAGAAACCCCAATCCGTTCGCCCAACGCCGCCTCCAAAAGACAGCCTTGAATCAACCGATCCGACGCGCGTCAACCTTTGTCCACGTGGCCTAGCCGAATACGGTTTTTCGCTAGCTGCCGAGTGGCGATCGCGCCAATTCAGTTGTCCGGCACGCTGTCCGTAAATGGCCAACGCGCTTCCGCTCGCGGACGGCATCGTTGAAGCGGTGTTCCCGACTGGCGGTGCTCTACTCATCATCAGATCGTCAACGAATGAAGCTACGGAAGGTCGTTCATCTTTTGGGTGCCCACGCAACGAATTCCTGGCGCTGCTCGCCCAGTTTTTCGATACCTAGTTCCACGATGTCGCCTGCCTTGAGATACCAGGGTGCTGGCTTCTGGCCCAACCCGACACCTGGTGGCGTGCCCGTAGTGATGATGTCGCCGGGCTCCAGCGTCATGAACTGCGAGCAATAGGCGACGATCTTCGCAACGGAGAAGATCATCGTTCTCGTCGTGCCATCCTGTACACGCTTGCCATTGACAGACAGCCACATCGATAGTGCTTGGGGATCGCCAACTTCGTCTGATGTTACCAGCCACGGTCCCACGGGGCCGAACGTCGGAAAGCCTTTGCCCTTGTCCCAAGTGGGTCCGCGTTCCGTCTGCCAATGGCGTTCCGACACGTCGTTGACGACGCAATATCCCGCGACATGCGCGAGGGCATCGGCCTCATCAACATGGCTGGCACGCGTGCCGATCACGACGCCGAGTTCAACTTCCCAATCGGTCTTCTCGGAGTTTTTCGGAATGACTACAGGGTCGTCCGGGCCCTGGATGCAGTTCACCCATTTGTTGAACACAACGGGTTCGGACGGGATCGGCAGGTTCGATTCCGCAGCGTGATCGGCGTAGTTCAGCCCGATCGCAACGAACTTACCGGTGCCGGCAACGGGCGGACCGTAGCGCAGGTCTCCGTCAGCGAGCGGCAGGCTTGCGGGATCTATAACCGCCAATTTTTCCAGCGAGGATTGCGACAGCGTGTCCGGTGTCAGGTCGGCGACATGCGCGGACAAGTCGCGGACGCGGCCCTCCGCATCGATCAGCCCCGGCTTTTCTGCGCCTCGGGTACCATAGCGGCAAAGCTTCATACGCGGTTCCTTCCTGGATGCGGGGATGAGGTCTAGCGAACGTCAACGGTTGTACCACGGCGGAATCCTGCCCTCGGACATACCCGACTTTACTCTCTCATCGCGACAAGTTAAAACGTAGGTCATAATACGTCATACGTCAAATTGATAAGGTGACGTCGAGAGGTGAGTCCATGAAGTTCATAACGGAACGAAGGTCGATCATGCCTGCGGCCTGCGATGGGGTAGCGACATTAAGAACCTTTCCAGCGTCCGATACGCCACTCGCCGGCGGTCACCTAGCCGGCGATCTCCGATGACGACGCGCCGCTCGATCCTCAGAAGTGCACCGGTTGCCCTGATCGCCGGATTGCCGACTTCCTTGCTGGGACAGCGGCGGCGCACGATAGACATCCGGGATCACGGCGCGGTTGGCGATGGTCGGACGGTCAACACGCGCGCGATCCAGCAGGCGATCGATGCGTGCGCGGCGGTGGGCGGCGGCATGATCGCAGTGCCGGCCGGGATATTCGTCAGTGGATCGATCCATCTGAAGCCCGGTGTTGGGCTGGAACTGCGCAAGGGTGGCGTGCTGAAAGGATCGTCCGATTTTGCCGACTATCCGCTGGTGATGCGCCGGTTCGCGGAAGCGTATCTTGAGCCGCTGCGGCTCGCGCTCGTGAATGCCGTCGGCAATCACGGGTTGCGGATCGTCGGGCCGGGCACGCTTGACGGGGATGGCGATCCGTTCTGGCGCGGTTTCTTCAATCGCCCCGACGAGCGCGTCGGCGGAAACAAGGTCGTCTATCGCTGGCCGCAGCTTTGCTCGATCGAGGATTGCAACGATGTGCTGGTCAGCGGCGTCACGTTCAAGGATCCCGCATTCTGGAATCTGCATCTGTACCGGTGTCGCCGTGCGGTGGTGGAGGATTGCCGTTTCGAGGTGCCACACGTCATTCGGGCACCGAGCAGCGACGGCATCGACCTCGACAGTTGTCAGGACGTGGTAGTCCGGCGGTGTCGCTTTTCCGTAGACGACGATTGCATCGCACTTAAGGGAACGCAGGGGCCGGGCGCCGCCGCCTATGCCGAAGCCCCACCAGTTGAGCGTATTCATATCCACGACTGCGTCTTCGAACATGGTCTTGGCTGCGTCACCTATGGCAGCAACGCGACGATCGTGCGCGACATCCGGGTCGAGCGGATCACCAATCTGGGCGACATGCCCACCATCCGCTTCAAGGTACGCCCCGACACGCCGGGGCAGGTGTATGAAAGGCTTCACGTGAAAGGGCTTCGGTTGGCGGAAGCGCCGACCCCGATCGATCGCTGGCACAATGGCGAAGTCTTCTACGGAACTGACATCCCCAATTTCAGTACGAGCGATCCCGCGATCGGTCTGATCGTGAACGCGCGACTGACGCACGGAACGAAAGTCGCAGCCAAGCCGCCGGGTGCGATCATCCATGACGTGGTGATCGAGGATGTCCGTGGCACGACGCGGGGCTTCGGCACCATTTCAGGAAACGCCAGCACCAAGGTCAGCGATTTTACGCTGCGCGACATCGACGTGCGGCTTACCGATCCGATGCGGACCGCGCTAATTGCGCGCGGCGTGCCGAACGTCCGCATGGAGAATGTGCGCGTGAACGGCAAGCCCGGCCGGGTCGAGGCATGACGCACGATGCAAATACGCAGGGGAATATGCCGATGCTGAAACGGATCGTCGCGCTCACGGTGCTGATCTTCGCGCTGCTGGGCACGTCCGCCATGGCCGCGGGGCGGACTGAGACCACGCTGGCGGATGGATGGCGTTTCCACCTCGGAGCGGTGGCTGGCGATGCGACGCTCGCCGATGTGACCAGCGACGGGTTCGACGATGCGAGCTGGCAGCAGGTTGCCGTACCGCATAGCTGGAACAAGCTCGGCAATTACGCCGTCACCCGCCGGTCCGATGCGAACACGACGCGCGGCATCGGCTGGTACCGCCTGCGATTCACTTTGCCTGGGAACGCGACCGGCAAACGCGTGTATCTTCAGTTCGACGCGGCGAGCATCATCGCCGATGTGTGGCTCAACGGACGCAAGCTCGGGCATCATGAAGGCGCCTTCACCCGCTTCCGTTTGGATGCGACCGACGCGGTTCGGACGGGCGCCAACGTCCTTGCCGTTCGCGTCGACAATTCGAAGCCTGCACCCGGCAGCAGTACCGAATTCATCGTGCCCATCTCGGGCGACTTCTTCATGTATGGCGGCCTCTATCGGCCGGTATCGCTCATCGTGACCGAACAGGCCCATATCGATCTGCTCGATCACGGCGGCCCCGGTGTCTATGCCCACGTGACCGCGCTGGATGACCGATTAGCGACAGTCGCGGTGCTAGTACGGTTGCGCAATCGCGGGATGCCGGGGGCCTATACACTCCGGACTGGCGTGACCGACGCGCAGGGCCAACGCGTGGCGGGTAGCGAACAACGCCTGCGCTTGCCCAAAGGAGGCAATGTCGACCATGGAACGACGCTGGCGATTGACAAGCCACGGCGCTGGAATGGTCTGGACGATCCGTATCTCTATAGCCTGACGGTCGAACTCATAGGTCGCGACGGCATGGTTCTCGACCGCGTCGATCAGCCGCTCGGCCTGCGCACAGTCGCGGTCGATCCCAACAAGGGGTTCGTGCTCAACGGGAGGACGATGCTGTTGCGCGGAGTCAATCGACATCAGGATCGGCAGGACAAAGGCTGGGCGCTGAGCCTTGCCGACCATCAGCAGGACATGGCTCTCATCCGCGAACTGGGCGCAAATTCGGTGCGCCTCTCTCACTATAACCAAGCCGAACCCTTTTACGACCTCGCCGACCGCACTGGAATGGTCCTCTGGGCGGAGCTTGGACTGGTCAATCTGGCATCGATCCCCGGCCGTGCGGACACCCCGCCACAGATGAAGGCGAGCGCGGAGGCGCAGCTCGTCGAGCTCATTCGCCAGAACTACAACCATCCCTCCGTTGCCGTCTGGTCGATCGGCAACGAGATCAACAACTGGTCGTCGAAGGGGCTGACCCCGTCCAACGCTCGACCGCTGCTGAACGCATTGAACGCGGTCGCCAAGCGCGAGGACCCTGATCGCCCGACGACGATCGCGGTATGCTGCGAAGTGCTGCCGGGGGATCCCGACGATGGACGCGACCGGACGACGGGCACTGCGGATACCGCCGCGTACAATCTCTATTATGGCTGGTACGGCACCGGGCGCGTGGCCGACGCCGCGAAGCTGGGGGCAGTGATGGAGGGCTATCATCGCGAAAAGCCGATGCTGCCGATAGGGGTCGGCGAATACGGCGCCGGCGGCGCGATCAGCCAGCACACCGACAATGTCGACGGCGGCAAGATCGAGAGTATCTACCGCCCGCAGGCCGAGGAGGTTCAGGCGGTCGTCCACGAACTGTCGTGGAAAAGTCTGAAGCCTCTAGACTTCATGTGGGGTGCATGGGTCTGGCAGATGTTCGACGCGACCAGCGATCTGCGCGAGGAAGGCGACAGTACCGATATCAATACTAAGGGACTCGTCACGTTCGACAGGGTCACTCGCAAGGACGCATTCTGGTTCTACAAGGCTGCGTGGAGCAAGGTGCCCGTGCTGCATCTGACGGGGCGCCGTTATGTCGACCGCGCCTACCCGGTGATCGACGTGCACGCCTATTCCAACGCGCCGCAAGCACGACTGTCGCTCAACGGGCGTGACATCGGCATGGCAGCATGTCCTGATGCGGTCTGCGTCTGGCGAGCCGTCACCTTGCAGCACGGTACCAACGCGCTGGTCGCGACAGGCGGCGGGCAGACCGATCGGATCACGTTGTCGTACACCGGACCGAAGCGGGCACGACATATACGTACCGGCTCGCTCGACGGTATGATGCTGGCGCGCGGCCCGCGCTATGGATCGGACAATTTCTTCGAGGGCGGGCTTGGGTTCACACTCAACCCGTATCAGCGTGAACTCTACGCGAGCAACGAGCAGCGCAAGCCACCAAGGATCGTGGTCGGCGCGCGTGAGCCGCAGCTTTATGCCAGCTGGCGGGCCGGCACGGCATTCCGGTACGCGGTGCCGTTGCCGGATGGCCGCTACCGGGTGACGCTGCACATGTTCGATCCGGTCGAGACGTCGCCGGGCAAGCGGGTGTTCACCGTTACGCCCGGCGGAGGCACGCCGGTGCGGGTCGATCCGGTGGCGCGTGCCGGCGGCGGCATGCGGGCGGTGACGGTCGAACTGTCGGCGGCGGCAAAGCGCGGCGTGCTGACGCTCGACTTCAAGGGCGAGGTAGGCGAGGCGATCGTCTCGGCGATCGACGTAGTGCCGCGTTAGTTCCCGACCGGTCCTGCGCCCGGATAGGCGGGAGAGTCAGGGTATCTGGTGGTCGGTCAGGCGGAAGATGCGGTCCATCGGATACCATGTTCCGTCGGGGCCAGCTGCGGGGATCGGTTGCTGGAAGCGCGTCATCTTGGCGACCCATGCGACCACCGGGGGATTGGCGGCATCTGCCGCCGCCTTGGCGTCGTCCGAATAGGCATCGCTGGCCTCGATGATCATGAACAGCCGATCGTGCGCGCGGTAGATCTGCATGTCGCTGATCCCGGCGTCGCGGATCGACCGGATGACGGCCGGGTCGGTGTTGCCGACCCGGTGCCAATGATCATATTCGGCGATCAGATCGGCGTCATCGACCAGATCGAGTGCCAGGCAGATGCGCCGGCTCATGCGTTGCTCCAGCCACCGTCGATCACGTTGATGGTGCCGGTGGTGTAGGATGAGAGGTCGCTAGCGAGGTAGAGCGCCAGTTCGGCGATCTCGTTGGCGGACCCAATCCGGCCCATCGGCTGGCGTCCGACGAAGTCCGATCGCGCCTTGTCCATATCGCCGGTAGCCGCAAGGCGTTCGTCCAGCGAGGGCGATTGGACGGTGCCGGGGCAGATCGCGTTGCATCGGATGCCGTCGCGCACGAAATCCTGTGCGACCGACTTGGTCAGGCCGATCACCGCCGCCTTTGATGCACCGTAGACAAAGCGGTTCTGCACTGCGATCACCGATCCGGCGACGGACGACATGTTGACGATCGATCCACCGCCCCGCGTGATCATGCCGGGCAGGATCGCGCGGATCATGCGGTAGGCGGACTTTACGTTCAGTTCGAAGGAGAAATCGAAATCGCGTTCGTCGGTCGTCAGGATCGTGCCCGCGTGGACGAAGCCTGCGCAGTTGAACAGGATGTCGACGGGGCCCACCGTCTCGCCGAACGCGGCGATCGCCGCAGCGTCGAGCAGATCGAGCGTATGCGTCTTGCATCCAGTCAGCGTGGCCAACGCGTCGGCATTGATGTCGACCGCAATGACGCGTGCGCCTTCGGCTGCGAACAATTCGGCGCTGGCGCGGCCGATGCCCTGTGCGGCGGCGGTGACGATGGCGGTCTTGCCCTGAAGGCGCATCGGCTGATCTTTCCTAAAGTGTCGTGGGAGTTGGTGCATCGGCGCGGATCAGCGCGCGATCCTTGAGATCGCGCCAAAGGTCGGCGGGTATCGGCATCCCCATCTGTTCGATCGCCTGAATGACCTGACGGGGGCTGTTCATGCCCGGAATGACCGAGACAACCTGGGGATGGCCGAGCGGAAATTGCAATGCGGCGGCGGCGAGCGGAACGCCGTGATCCTCACACAAATCCTCGATACCGCGGACCTTGGCGACGATCGCGGACGAAGCCGGTTGATAATCGTAATGCACGTCGCCCGCGCCGCGCACCCCCTTGGCCAGAATACCCGAATTGTAAGGGCCTCCAAGGACGATCTTGACGTCGCGCGCCCCGCAGAGCGGTAGGAAGCTGATGAGAGCATCCTGCTCGAGCAGAGTGTAGCGGCCGGCGAGCAAGACGACGTCGATCTCGGCGTGTGCCATGACCTCCTCGCAAACCTGATACTCGTTGACGCCCAAGCCGATCGCACCGACTGCGCCACCGTCGCGCAGTTCGCGCATGGCCCGATAGCCGCCGTCCATAAATTCGGCGAACCTGCGGGGATGATCCCCGCCATGCGCCATGCGACCGATGTCGTGGGCATAGAGAATGTCGATCCGGTCGCGCGCCAGCCTGGCAAGGCTTGCCTCATACGAGCGCATGACGGCGTCGTAGCTATAGTCGAAGACGCTTTGAAAAGGCTCGGGTGTGACGAACGCCTGACGCGGCCGATCGAAATCGGTGTCGGCTGGGACGGAATCTAGCCGCCGTCCAACTTTTGTCGAGATGATAGCGGTCTGTCTCGGATCAAGATCTGCAAGTGCGCGACCCAAACGTTTTTCGCTTAGACCGAAGCCGTAATGCGGCGCGGTGTCGAAATAGCGTATTCCGGAGTCCCAGGCGGTGCGCACTGCCTGCGCGGCTGTTTCGTCGGAAATCGCCCGGTACAGGTTGCCGATCGATGCCGCACCGAACCCCAATCGCCCAAGATTTACAAGATCCATGCCCGGCGTGCCCTTCACCTATCGTCAGGGCACCTAGACTCATCATACGTCATACGTCAATGGTGTAGAAGCTCGCAGCGGCATCGTGGAAAAGGCGGTCCTGGTCGCTTCGACCGGAGTCACCGATCAGATCGAGCGTCGCTACGACCCAATCCACGTAGCTATCGCCGACATGGCAGATGACCGGCCAGTCGCTGCCCCACATCAGTCGCTCGCCAAAACTATCCACGAGATGCGCGACATAGGGTCGCAGGTCTCCGATAGCCTGACCGACGGCCTGTTCGGTCCGTAGGCCGGAGAGTTTGCACCAAAGATTGGGACGTTCGGCGAGTGCGGCGATCTGATCGCGCCACGGGTCCAGTTCGTTGTGCGACGCGTGCGGTTTTGCGGCATGATCGATGACGATCTGGAGGTCGGGCCAGCGGGTCGCGAACGTGTCCAGTGTCGGCAGGTGGCGCGGCTCGACCAGCGCGTCGAAGCGCAGGCCGTGATCCAGCATCGCTTCGATCGCGGCGGAGACGGCGGGTCGCAGGATCCATTCGGTATCGACGATGCCCTGTAGCATGGGTCGAAGCCCTTTCAGCTTCGGATGACCCGCCAGTTCGACGATGCGGCACGGGGCACCGGAGTCGGTTAGATCGACCCAGCCGACGACCGCACGGACCAGCGGATCATCGAGTTCGCACAACCAGTCGGTGTCGCGGTCGTCCGGCTGCGACTGAACCAGTATTGCGCCAGCGAAATCGAGCGCCGTCGTTTCGCGGCGTAGATCATCCGGCAGAAAGTTGCGGTATAATCGCGGCCAATCCTCGCCGGGCCAACGGTGGCCGGGGCGGTCGATCTGCCAGAAATGGACGTGCGAATCGAGAATACGCATCGGATCCGCGCTCGTATCAGCGTTGTGGTTTGCGGGCGGCGCGGCGGCGCGCCCAAGACGTCTCGATATGGTCGCGCATGGCGTTGCCCGCGGCCTCGGCATCGCCTTCAATGATGGCGACATGGATGCGTTCGTGTGCGGCATGCGTGGCACGGACATGGTCAACGTTCAGCTTGCCACTATAGCCGTGGTTTCGGAGCGCTTCGGACTGGAGGCCGTCGATCACGGCCTTGCTGAGCTTGTCGCCCGACATGCGCATGATGATGTCGTGAAAGGCGACGTCCTCATGAACGTAGGCGGCGGGGTGCGGGATGAGCTTCTTCAGCTTTTCCATCTGGCACCCGAGTTCGGCGATCGTTTCGGATGTCCGCAGTTTGGCGGCCTTTGAGGCCATCGCGCCTTCGAGGAGCGATCGGATCGTGCAGAGATTGTCGAGATAGGCGAGGCCGTCCTCGCGCTGGAACAACGACGCGAGAACCAGAGGATCGAGCATGTCCCATGTACTCGCCTCGCGAACGATGGTGCCGCGCCCCTGCTGCGATACGAGCAAGCCCTTTTCCGTCAGCGCCATCGTCGCTTCGCGGATTACCGTGCGGCTGACGCCGTACATGTCACCCAACATGCCCTCTGGCGGCAGCGCGGTGCCCGCTGGATAGGTTTCAGTGACGATCGCCTTAACCAGATCCTCGACGACCGCTTCCGCGAGTCGGGGACGGCGCCGAATGCGCAAGGGCGCGGCAGGTGCATCGGTCATCGTTAAAAAGTCTCGTTTATCGTAAATGATCGGGGTTGACGGTCACGTTGCGCCGCAGGCGCGGACTTCGTCAACGCCTTGCCAATATCAAAGATAATACATAATACCTATTAGGTGCCGTTTGCGGAGTGCGATCGGGGGAGGCGAAAATGAAAGTCACTGGCTATAGAAGCCTCGTCACTTCGCATGACTGGGGGCGACCGGTCGGGGATGCCAATGGTGTCGTGGAGTCCGGCATCACCGAAGTTCCGATCTTAATCCTGGAAACCGATTCGGGACTGGAAGGAATAGGCCTGGGCCAGCATGCCGATATCGGCCGCGTATTCGCAGCCGTCGAGGGACAGGATCCGCGTGCGGTTCCGGCCTTGTACGACAGCATGCTGTCGCATGTCTTCAAGAGTGGTCACGCCGGGCTGACCTATGGTGCGATCGCGGCGATCGACATGGCGTTGTGGGACCTCAAGGCGAAGATGGCGGACGAACCGTTGTGGCGCACATTGGGGGCCGCAGACAGGTTCGTGCGGGGCTATGCCTCGGGGTTGTGCTTCGGGCTTGATGACGATGCCTTCGTGGCGCATTATGCCGCCTGGGCCGAACGCGGCTTCGCCTCTGCCAAGATCAAGGGCGGTCAGGATCTGGCGCGCGACATCCGCCGCCTTAAGCTCGCGCGCACGGCCTTGTCGGTTAACAGTGCGGTGCCAGCGCTGATGCTGGATGTGAACGAGAGCTGGAACTGCAAGCAGGCGATCCGCCATCTTGCCGAGATCGAGGCGGCGGGGATCGACCTTACGTGGATCGAGGAGCCCGTGCGTCGATGGGACTCCGCTGGTCTGGCCGCCATCTCGCGCGCAGCGCGCTGTGCCGTCGCGACTGGCGAGAACCTGACCGGGCTCGAACAGTTCGCGCCGCTGCTCGATGCAGGGGCGGTCGATGTCGTGCAGGCGGGCAGCGTGTGGGGTATCACGCATTTTCAGCGCGTGGCGATCGCGGCGCATGTGCGCAACCTGCCGGTGTCGCCAGTGGGGTATGACTGCAATCCCATAGCGCATGCCGCCGCGGCGATGCCCAACATGATCGGCATTGAGGTGCAGGACATGGCATGGCCCGTCGGACTCGATGTGGATCAGGAGATCGCCGATGGCGGGATCGTGCTCGGCGACCGACCCGGATTGGGGATCGTCGTCGATGAGGCACGGATCGCACGCGATCGTGCCGAGGGCACATGGGGCACGAGTGGCGGCCCGCATCGCCGTCCGCGCGAGGCCGGGCTGCGGCTCGTGCCGCGACGATGGATCGCTGGCGCATGGAGCGCGCGTATGATCGCGCCGGTCTATGTCAGCGGCCGCGAGCGTACCCGCCTACAACTGTCGTTGATGGTCAATTTCTTCCTGCTGATGGCGCTGTACAGCGGCGTCCTGGGTGTCCTGCTGCCAAATCAGATCGCGGCGCTGGATCCCGGCAACAAGGCGAACAATCTTGCGTTGCTGTTCGCGATCACCTCGATTTTCTCCACGCTGGCGACGCCGATCGCGGGCGCGCTTTCGGATCGCACGCGGGGCCGCTGGGGACGCCGCACACCCTGGATCGCGATCGGTTCGCTGGTCGGGTCGCTCGCGCTGTTCGGCGTGTCTCTGATGACGAGTTTTTGGTCGCTGATGGTGTTATGGGTGATGGCCGCGATCGCCTATAATTCGATGCAGCCGGCGATGACCACGTTGATCGCCGACCGTTTCGCGCCCGAGGTGCGTGGCAGCGTTTCGGGTGTTATCGGCGCGGGCATGACTGCCGGACTCACGGCCGGCACTGTCGTCGCAGGGTATTTGGCCGGGGAAACCGTACTGGCGTACGGCCTGTTCGCCGCTGCGATCGCGATGTCCTGCTTGGCGTTCGTGTTGCTCAACCGCGAACCGTCGAGCGCGGAGACCCCGCACCGGCCGATCATATGGGGTGAATTCCTGCGTGGCTTCTGGATCTCACCCCGCCAGCATCCTGATTTTGCTTGGGCGTTCCTCAGCCGTTTCACCATCTACATGGGGTATCAAGGCGTTGCGGCGTATCTGTTGTACATCCTGCGCGATTACATCCGGTTGAGCGACGGCGATTCCAACATTGCGATCGCGAACATGGCGATCATCACGTTGGTATGCCTCGTGGCCTCGTCGCTAATTTCCGGCTGGTGGTCGGACCGTATCCAACGGCGCAAGCCGTTCGTGGTCGCAGGCAGCCTGATCATGGGCTGTGCGATGGTTGCACCGCTCGCGCTGCCGAGCATGTCGGGCATGTGGATATATGCGGCGGTGATCGGCGTCGGCTACGGGATGTTCATGTCAATCGACATCGCCCTGATGACTCAGGTGTTGCCTAAGACCGCGCTGGGGGACGAGGGGCGCGACCTCGGAGTCCTGACCACGGCGGTCAACATCCCGCAGATCATCAGTCCGGTGATGGCGGCGGCTTTGCTCGCTGTCACGGGTGGCGATTACCGGACGATATTCGTGGCGGCGATTGTCTTCGTTTTTGGCTCCGCGCTGTGCGTGCTTCCAATAAAGTCCGTACGCTAAACATACTACGTATGATCATCATTTGACATACGACCGCTTTTGTGGTGCTTTGAAAAAAATAAAAACTGGAGGGGTTTTATGGCATTTCGGCATCCACGCGTACGCGTAGCGCTTTTCGCGACGTCAGCGCTCGGCGCGATACTCATGGGAACCGGCGCGGTCGCGCAGACGACATCGGCGCCGCCCGGAACAGTGGATCCGGCGCCAGTAGGGGAGCCGGTGAAGGACGAGACGGGCGATATCGTCGTCACCGGCATTCGCGCCGCGGAACGTGCTGCGATCGACATCAAGCGCAATTCGGTCAATGTGGTCGACTCGATTGTTGCTGAGGACCTCGGAAAGTTGCCGGACGGCAACGTTGCGGAATCGCTTCAACGCATTCCTGGCGTGACGATTGAGCGCAACCGTGGCGAAGGGCGCTTCGTTACCGTTCGCGGGTTCGGACCTAAATTCAACGCAGTCACCGTCAACGGACGAACGCTCGCTACCGACAATAATGGTCGCGAATTCTCGTTCGACGTGCTGCCTTCGGAGATCATCTCGGGGGCGGACGTCTACAAATCTCCGCAGGCCAATATCAACGGCGCTTCGATCGGCGCTACCGTTGATGTGCGGACGTTGCGGCCGCTCGACCAGAAAAAGGGTTTCAAGTTCGCCGGGTCGGCGGCGGGAATGTGGTCAGAGCTGGCTGACACGTACAATCCTGAATTCTCCGCGGTCGGGAGCTGGAAGAACGAGGCGGGCACCTTCGGCGTGGCGCTTGCCGGCGTATACTCGAAGCAGGAGAACCGGATCGATGAGTTCACAATCGGCGCGGGTCACGTCCGCCGTTCCAGCACCGACTCCTATTACAATGTCGCCGGCGTGCCAGGCGGCCGGATCGGTCCGAACGTCGCTCCTTTCTCGCGCGTGTCGATGCCATCGAACCTTTCGCCGTTCTTCTTCGAGCGCGAACTGACCCGGTATGGCGTCAACGCCTCAGTCCAGATGCGCCCTAGCGACACGCTCACGGTCAGCATCGATGGTCTGTATTCCCGTGCGCGCTTCGTCGAACAGCAGACCGGACTGGCCTATGACTTTGCTGGCGGTCGACTGGTCGAGCAGGTCGTTGAAAATGGCGAGGCGGTGCGCCAACGCTATCTGGGCGGCTTCGTCGACCAGATCATCCAGTATGACGATCGCAACGTGACGACCGACCAGCTCGGTATCAACGTCGACTGGAAGCCGACCGACACCTTGCGCGTCCGTCTGGACGGCTCTGTCTCCGATGCGCGTCGCCGTGGCCAGGAGAACAATTTGTTCACGACGATCCGCCGCAAGAACGTGGACCTGTTTTACGATCGTCGCAGCGGTAGCCCGATTTACGACTACGGCCTCACAAGCCCCAATTACGCGAACGCCCCGACTAACGCGCAAGGGCTCACCGCCCATTATTACATTTGGGGTGGCGGCTCGGACATCGATGACGAAATCGAGGAATATCGCGGCGACGTCGAATGGAAGCCGGGCGGCGGTCCTCTGACCCTTTCCGCCGGCGTGCTGGCGCAGAGCCGAATCAAGACGATCACCGCGGATGAAACCTCGTTCGGTGAGCAATGCACTTATTGCGATTCGAACCGGGCGCTGCCGGCATCGTTGTTTCAGCCGACCAATCGCAACTTCTTTGGCGGCGGCGGTGGCGGTGATATCATTCGCGATTGGCTGATCTACAGCCCACAGGACCTGATCCAGACCATTGCCGGGTTCGCCCAAGCCGACGGTCGTACCTTCAACCCGGCGGTCTTTTCGCCCGCGGCCTCGTCGGTGGTGAACGAGAAGGTTCGTATCGGTTGGGCAATGGGCTCGCTTGACACGCAGGTCGGTGGGCTGCCGCTCGCCGTGAATTTTGGGCTGCGCTACGAGAATACCGATTACACCTCGTCGGGAGCTTCTCGCACCGTGCTCAGCGCGGTGTCGAATGGTGCGGGGCAGAACATCATCGTCGTGTCGCCTGTCGTCCCGGTCAGTTTCCGAGGGAAATATGACGATTGGCTTCCGTCGGTGAACGCACGCCTTTCGATCACGAACGACCTGCTACTTCGCTTCGCCGCATCGAAGGTGATCACCCGTCCCACGCTGTCGGACCTGTCCCCGCGCCAAACGATCCAGACCAACCCCGGCAACGAGACTATCCGGCGCGGCAACCCCGACCTCCAGCCGTTCCGTGCGAAACAGGCGGAACTGGGCGCGGAATGGTATTTCACGCGGGATTCGCTGTTGAACGTCGCGGTATTTTACAAGGATATCGATTCGTTCGTGACGCTGATAACGACGCCGCAACTTGTCGATCAGGTGTCGTTCCAGGTGACCGTCCCGGGCAACGGCAAGGGCGCGACCGTCAAGGGGTTCGAAGTCGGTTATCGACAGTCGTTCGGATCATGGCTGCCCGCCCCGTTCGATGGCTTCGGCGTGCAGACAAGCTTCAATTATACGGAGTCGAATGCGAACTACAGCAATGCGGTGGCTAACGTGTCGTTCGGGCTGGAGGGGTTGTCGAAATATTCGTACAGCGTAGTCGGATTCTACGAAAAGTACGGCATTACCGCCCGTGCGGCCTACACTTACCGGGACAATTTCCTTCAGGTTGCGTCTGGCCGGAACGGTGAGCCCGAATATTTTGACGCCTATGGTCAGCTCGACGTGAGCGTTTCCTATGACCTTACTAAGCGCTTTACAGTCTTTGCCGATGCAGTGAACCTTAACGACGCCAACGAATTCATCTATTCGGTGAGCGAAGACCGCACGAAGGAGTTTCGTCGGACCGGTCGTCGCGTGTCGGCGGGCGTGCGCTTCCGCTTCTGACCGGATCGGCGCGGTCTGCGCCGATCCGAACCCCTCCACACCCTGGATGCTTCAAGGCGTCTGGGGTGTTTTCCATTTAGTCTAAAAATGTAGTCACCCGGCCGAGCGCCACGTCGCGACTATGCTGCTCGTTGAGTACGGCTCCGCGTACTGCCGAAGACACAACACCATCGATCGTAGCACCGGCCACGTTGCGTAGCGCGACGACGGGGCGTGCGTCTGGGGCGCGTATCCGTACGCTGACGTCGCGGATCGTCAGGCGCCGCGCATGGCGGGCGTAGAAACCGCTGGCTGGTAAGGTACCAAGATAGCTGACCTCCAGGCTGGTTTCGCGTCGATAGACGGGCACGCGCGCCGCATCGACCGTGGTGCCACCGCCGGCCGCCTCGATATCGATGTTGCGGAAGGTCACGTCCTCGACGGGGGCGTCCGCAATCCCTTCGATGCCGCAGGGGAAGCGGGGATCGGCGTTGGCGACGCTAATATCGTCGAACCGGATGCGACGGACGCGTCCGACCGGCGTATCGCGCGGCGCTCGCATGCGGGCCGCGTGATGGACGAAGAGGGGATGGTTGACCGGATCGCGCAGGATGATCCCCGACACGGACACGTCCTCCAGCGTCCCGCCGTCGACGATGCCGATGAGGATACCGCGGCTGTTCGTGCAGGTGCAGTCGCTGATCCGCACGTTGCGAAAGCCGCCGATCGTCTCGGTGCCCAGCTTGATCCGGCCGAGCGGGCCGAGCGTATCGGGCGAGCGATAGTCCGACGCGCGGTAGCTGCCGTCGAGGACCGATCCCATCGCGAAGCCGCTGGTCTTGCAGCCGGAGATCAGGATGTCCTCGCACGGCGCCGCACGACCAAGCGCGTAGCTGCTCTTCAGCACGATCGCATCGTCCTTGGGTGCGTTCACGATGCAGTTCACGATCCGGACGTCGCGGCAGGCGTCGATATCGATGCCGTCGCGATCGGTATCGATCATCAGCCCGGATACTTCCATGTTCGTACAGCCATGTGCGATCACGCCGAAATGACCGCCTTGCAGGATTGTGAATCCCGACAGGCGCACGTTGCGACACGCGAACAGTCCGATCGTCTTGTTCGCGCGGCCGACCTGCGCGCGTTCTGCGGGGTCGCGCAGCGCCAGTTCCTTCGGCGTGATGCCCAGCGCCGCTGCCGACTGCCAGTTCGGTCGCTTGTGCCAGCGGTCGCCCGGACCCTCGCGGTCGAGCCCGAGGCCGTGCAGCATCCCCGGACCCAGGATCGCGACGTTGGTTACGCCGTCGCCATGGATCAGGCTGTTATGGACGTGCGTGATGCCGAAATCCTGGAACTGCTCCTCCCTGTAGTTTTCGGGCGGATCATAGTGTGCACCGTGCGTATCGGGATCGGCGGCGACGATGACCGCACCCGCCGACAGCACCAGCGCAATGTTGTCGCGCAACCGGATCGAGAAGCAAAGATAGCGTCCAGCCGGCACGATGACCGTCCCCCCGCCGTGCCGGGCCGCGGCGGCGATCGCACGGTTGATCGCCGGGCTGTCGATCGCGATCCCGTCTCCGCGCGCACCGTGACGGCGGACATCCTCGAAACTGCCGGCCACGGCGGCCATCGCCCGGTCGGCCATCCCCGCCGCAAACAGGACTGCACCTGCCGCCAAGATCGTGCGTCGATCGACAAAACCGAGGTCCATATACTCTCCCGCCAAAACTAGCTTGCACGCAACTGATACATAAGACATCATATGTTTTAAAGTACGGGATCCGCGACGTGGGGCCGGCAGAACACGGGAGCAGGATACTTGGCCACATCGACGATGCGATCATTGTGCCGAAACGGTGGGCGGGCCGGCATGGCGATCGGGCTGCTGCTCGCCTCGTCGGCCTACGCGCAGACCATGATCCATGTTGCCCCTACAGGAGACGATCGCGCATCGGGATCGGAAACCAGGCCGCTCCGCTCGCTGGAGGCCGCACAGGCGCGGGTGCGGGCCGCGAACGGGCGGGCGGACGTGACGGTGATCGTGGCGGATGGCACCTATGCGCTCGAACGGCCGCTCATGTTCAAGGCGGTCGATGGCGGCCGGAACGGCTACAACGTCGAGTGGCGCGCGGCCGATGGCGCGCATCCGCTTGTATCGGGCGGCATACCGGTCACCGGATTTCGCTTGCACGACGAAGCGCGCCGGATCTGGGTCGCCGACGTGCCGAAGGGCATCGACGCCCGGCAGCTGTGGGTCAACGATGCCCTGGCCGAACGTCCGTGGATTGAGATCAAGGCAAGGGACGTTGCCTTCACGAACACCGGGTTCGACATCGTCAACCCGGACCTGGCCTATCTCTCGGCGATCGCCAGACCCGACCGGCTCGAGGTCGAGGCGACCGGATATTTCACGGATCGCTATTCTCCCGTTAAATCGATCGCCGGCCGCACGGTGACTATGCAGAAGCCAGCTTGGGACAATAACAGCTGGGGTTATGACACGATCAGCAAGCCGATCTTTCCGGAGGATTCGCGGCTGTTCCTGGTCAACGCGCTGGAGTTCGTTGGCAAGGTCAACGACTGGCATGCCAAGCCCTATCAATGGTTCCTCGATCCGCAGGCGGGCAAGCTTTACCTGCGTATCGCGCAGGACGACGATATCGCGCGGCTGAAGGTCGTGTTGCCGCGGCTAGAGACGCTCGTGTCGATCGCTGGCACGCCTGCCTCGCCGGTCGAGCGGCTGACGTTCAAGGGGCTGCGTTTCTCGTACAGTTCATGGCTCGGGCCATCGCGCGCGACCGGCTATGCGAACCAGCAGAGCGGCGCGTTCCTGGCGGAAACCTCGCCGATCCGGCCTGCCAATGCGGTGGAAAGCTGTGGCTGGGGCTGCCCAGAATTCGAATCGATGCGACAGCATTGGAACCAGATGCCAGCCGCCGTCCAGGTCGCGGCCGCGCGAAACGTGACGTTCGAGGGCAATCGCTTCACGCAACTCGGGCAGATCGCGCTCGGCATCGGCAACGATGCGAACGCCAACCTCAGCGGCGTGGGACTCGCCACCGCCCGCATCCGCGTCGCGCGCAATCATTTCGCGGTATTGTCGGGCAGCGCGATCATGGCCGGGGGCGTGCGCGAAGAGGCGCATCACCCGAAACAGGCGAGCTTGATCAATCGCGACCTCGTAATCGTGGACAACAGCGTCGCAACCGTTAGCCAGGACTATAAGGACAATGCCGCGATCCTGACGACGTATATCACTGGTGCCCGGATCGCGCACAACGACATCACCGATGCACCCTACGACGCGATCGCGGTCGGCTGGGGGTGGGGCTATAACGACGCCGGCGGCAACCCGAACTATGACGAGAACCAGAAGGGCTACCGTTACAACACGCGCTACACCACGCCCACCACGCTGCGTGACACGGTGATCGAGAATAACCGCATCCACGGCGTGAAGATGTGGTTCATGGACGGCGGCGCGATCTACAATCTGTCGGCCAATCCGGGTGCGGTTATCCGTGGCAATCACATCTTCGATATCGACGACAAGATCGCCATCTACCTCGACGAAGGCAGCAAGCATTTCCGCGTCACCGGCAACGTCATCGAGACGCGGGGCAAATGGCTGAACATCAACACGGCGGGCAAGATGTACCGCCGCCGCGTCTCGACCGACAATCTCGCGACCGGCAACTGGCATAGCTCGGACACCACCGGCGGGCGCTGGCTGGCGGAGATCGGTAATGTCTCACGCGACAATATGCTGGTGGCCGACCGCGACTGGCCCGCCGAGGCCGAGGGCGTGATCGCGCGGGCGGGCGTGCGGCGGTGATTGTGCGCGAATAAGGGATACCGGTTTCCCCCCGGTTGCTTTGGCTGCCGCGCGCATTCCCTGCGCGGCAGCCTTTTTTCAGGTCGTCGGTGCGCGGTAGTTGTCGAGGCGCAGGGTCAGGTCGGCGCGCGTCGGCATCTCGTCCAGAATCCAGCGTGTCAGCCGCTCGTAGAACTGAATGAAACGCGCGATCTGCGGCGCGTCCATCAGCCCTGCGGTGCTGCGACCGTCGGCGGCCAATCGGTGTGCCAGTGCGCGTTCCTGCTCCAGTCGCCAGCCCGCCACGACGTCGAAGCCGGGTGCCGCGAGCAGGACGAGGCGATCGAGGCGGTCGAACAGCGCGGCGTAATCCGCGGCCAGTGCCGCGTTGACCGCACGCCGCCACGATCCATCGCTATCCTCGTTGCGTTCGAGCGCGTTGACCGCTGTCACGATCGCTGCATCGGCCTGCGGGCGGGCACCAACGCACCATCCTTCGAAGATCAGCACGTCCAAATTGGCGGGGACCGACTGCCACGCGGACGCCGGTTCCGGCTCGTCACGCGCCTTGTCGAAGCGGGGCAGGCGGACGGCGTTCCCGTCACGCACGACGTCCAGCAGCGCGATCCCGCGCGCGACGTCGTGCGTGAGGGGAACGCCGCGAGTGCGCAGCAGCGGATGGATTTCTCGTGCCAGCACCGCACGTGCCGCGCCGGAAAGATACAGGTCGTCAAGCGAGAGGATCGCAGTTCGGATGCCATCGGCTTCGAGGCGCTCGCGCAGTGCGTCGGCGAGGGTCGACTTGCCCGACCCTTGCGCACCGCACAGGCCCAGGATCAGCGGATCGGACGCACCTTGCAACCAGCCGCGGACGGCCGCCTCGACGTGGTCAAGCGACGCGGTCATGGGGTTCGCAGCCAGCGAAGACCGCATCCAGATTGTCGGCAAGGCGCATCCCCATCGCAGTGCGCGTCTCGCGCGTGGCGCTGCCGAGATGTGGCAGCAGGACCGCGTTTGTACACGCACGCAGGGCGGGATTTACCCGTGGTTCGTCGGCATACACATCGAGACCCGCCGCGGCGATCGTTCCGGCGGACAGCGCGGCGGCGAGCGCGGCTTCGTCGACCAGCGATCCGCGCGCGGTGTTCACCAGAACCGCATCGGAACGCATCCCGGCGAGAAACGCCGCATCGACCATATGGCGCGTCGCCTGTCCGCCCGGCGCGTGGAGCGATACGACATCCGCATCGGCCGCCAGCGCAGCTGGCGTGGCGCGATAGGCATCGTCGGGCATGTCGCGCGCACGGTTTCGACTGTGATAGATAATTTGCATCCCGAACCCGGCGGCACGCGCGGCGGTGGCACGCGCGATCCGCCCGTACCCAATCAGCCCCAGCGTCTTGCCGGTGAGGCCGCCGCCCAGCAGATGGGTCGGTCGCCAGCCGGTCCAGCGCCCGTCGCGCAGCTCGCGCTCGCCTTCCGACGCGCGGCGCAAGGTCATCAGGATCAGCATCATCGCAATGTCGGCGGTGGCGTCGGTCAGCACGTCGGGCGTGTTGGTCACGACCAGCCCCACACGGCGCGCCGCGTCCAGATCGATATGCTCGAACCCGGCGCCGTAGTTCGCAACGATCCGCGCTCGCAGGCCGGGACATTCCAGGATTTCCGCCGTCAGCCGGTCGGTCACGGTCGGGCAGATCGCGTCATGCTCGCACATCGCCGTGGTGAGCGATGCCGCGTCCATCGGCACGTCGTCGGCATTGGTCGTCACCTCATAGCGCGCGGCAAGCCGGTCTTCGACCGCCTGTGGCCAGCGACGGGTGAGCAGGATCCTGGGCCGGGTCGTATCGGACACTCTACAGAAGCCCGCGAGCAGCGAGATTTCGCATCAGATCGCTCACGCCGAAACTCCACGACGCGCACAGGTCGGTCGCCGTCACGCGGTTGACGAGCGCGCCGAGCGGGGCGGCGGCGATCCTTACTATATCGCCCGCATGGTGCGTGAACCCCTTGCCGGGTGCGTCGCGATCCTCGGTCGGGGCGAACATCGTGCCGAGATACAGCACGAGGCCATCGGGATAGCGATGATGTTCGTTGATCGCCTGCGCGACCAGGTCGGCCGGTGCGCGGCTGATAGATCGCATCGCCGAGCGACCGTCCATCCGGAAGCCGTCTTCGCCCGTGACGGTCAGCGCGACCTCTGCCGCCTCCACGTCGGCGATTCCGAAGCGGTCGTCGAACAGGCGCACGAACGGGCCGACCGCCGCCGCACCGTTATTGTCCTTGGCCTTACCCAGCAGCAGCGCCGACCGCCCCTCGACATCGCGCAGGTTGACGTCGTTGCCAAGGGTGGCGCCGACGATCCGCCCGGTCGATGCGACCACGAGGACGATCTCGGGCTCAGGATTGTTCCAGCTGGATGCCGGATGGACGCCGATCTCGACACCGCTGCCAACCGTCGACAGCGGCTGCGCCTTGGTGAAGATCTCGGCGTCGGGGCCGATGTCGACTTCGAGATACTGGCTCCACGCGTTGGCCGCGATCAGCGCGTCCTTGAGCGCCATGGCCTCGGGAGAGCCCGGCCGCAGGCTGCGCAGGTCGTCGCCTACGAGCGCGCGGACCTGTGCACGGATACCGTCCGCCGCGTCGGCATCGCCGCGCGCGCGCTCCTCGATCACGCGTTCCAGCATCGAAGTGGCGAAGGTCACGCCCGCGGCCTTCACTGCGTGAAGATCGATCGGTGACAACAGCCAGGGACGATCATCCCTACGGCTCCGCGGATCGGTATTGGAGAGAATGTCGGCGAGACTGCCGATATCCTCGCCGGCTGCATCGCGCAGCGCGGCCGACGGATCGTCCGTTTCGCACAGATCCCGCACGCTGGCGAACCGGGCGCTTATGTCGATCAGCCGCCCGGCCTCGACGCGGACCGGGGAGGGGCCGTTCACGTCGGGGCGCCAAACCCGGCCGACCAGCGCGGCGTGGGGATCGGCGGGGAGGATGTCGGCGGGGGTCGGGATCATCGTCAACGCCTTTTGAATACCGGTGGCCGCTTGTCGGCGAACGCAGCGCGACCCTCGTTCGCATCCTCGGTCGCGAAGCAGATCGTCTGCAGATCACGCTCATACTCGATAGCCTTGTCCCACGGCATCTTGAAGGCGGCACGCAGATTGAGTTTCGCAGTCTCGGCCGCGATCGGCGCACGCGTGGCGATTGTCCGGGCGATTGCCTGCGCGCGGTCGAACAACGCGTCCGGCGCGACGACTTCGCTCACCAGCCCCCAGTCGCGCGCCTGTTCGGCGTCGATCATGTCGCCGGTCAGCAGCATCATCGCCGCATTCGAAGTACCGATCGAATAGGCAAGCCCCGCCGCCATCCCGCCGCCACCGATCCAGCCGAGCTTGATCTCCGGCGCTGCGAACCGTGCGTTGGTCGAGGCTATGCGGATGTCGCACGCCATCGCGGTCTCCAGCCCGCCGCCCAGCGCGTAGCCGTTGATCGCGGCGATCACTGGTTTGCGACAGGCGCGCAGGGCGTCACAATAATCGGCGCGGTTGCGAAAGTCCCACGGGGTCGCATAGCCATCCAGCGTGGTGATGTCCGATCCGGCGCTGAACGCCTTTTCGCCGGCGCCGGTGACGACGACCACGCGCACCGCGTCCGACCGGTTGCACTCGGCGACGGCGGCGACCAGCGCGTCGGCCATCGCCGGCGTCATCGCGTTGAGCTTGGCCGCGCGATCGATCAGGATCGTCGCGACATGGTCTTCGATCGTGAACCGCAGATTTTCGGTCATGTTTCCGCTCCGTGCGAATGATGGCGGGAATAGGCGAGATCGACCGCGTCGAGGACCCGGTCGGCGGACGATCCGTCGAGCAGGCCTGCACGCAACAGCGCTGAGGCCTCGGTCTGGAAGGCGATCGCATGATCATGGCGGGGCCGGACCAGCGCCGCTTCGATCGTCGCGCGGGTAGCCGAATAGAAACCATTGGCGGCGGCATCGACTTGCGGGTCCGTCCATGCGGACCGCAGCGAGGGCTGACCGTCATGCCGCGGAATGAAGGTACGTTGCGCGGCGTCCGACATCAGCCAGCGGAGATGATCGAGCAGCGGTGCCGTAACCTGCGCGCGCCGCGATACGGCGATGCCGGTGCCGCCTAGCGTCGATCCGATCCGTCCACCCGGCCCGGACGGCGCATCGGCATAGGCGATCACGCCCTGTGTCGAGTAATTCACATAGCCGTAGATCAGCGGACACAACACGGGACCGGTGCCCGACGCTATCGCCTCCAGCATCGCGATCGGGTTCAGCGTTGCCGCCTTGCGCGTGGCATCCTTGGTCAGCCGCGCGAGGATGGCATACGCCGCGCGAGCGATATCGCGATCGATGAAGGCGTCGCGCGGCGATGCGGGATCGGCACCCAGCGCGCCGCATACCGATTGGAAGCTGAGCGCCGCATGTGGCCCCGCAAGCGAGAGCGCGACCGGCGCGCGCTCCGATAGTGCGATCACGGCGTCCCATGACGTCGGTGGCGCTTCGTTCCAGTCACTCCGATACGCCATCACCTGCGTCGCGGCGTCGAGCGGAAGCGCCCAGTGGCGACCTGCAAAGCGATAGCTGGCGAGCGACGGACCGACCGTGTCTGCCTCCAGCGCAGCAATCTCGTCGGCTGCGAACAATTCTTCGAGCGGGACGATGCAATCGGAGGCGACCGCTTCCCCGACATGCGGATGATCGAGGACGACCAGATCGTAGAGCGCGCATTGCTCCGCGATCGGTCGCGATTCGAACCCTTCGAGCGAATGCGTGTCCCACGCGATCGAACCGGTACCCGCCGCACCCGTTAGACGTGCAGCCTCGGCGAGCGCGTTGTG
Organism: Sphingomonas faeni; assembly: GCF_030817315.1. NCBI lineage: Bacteria > Pseudomonadati > Pseudomonadota > Alphaproteobacteria > Sphingomonadales > Sphingomonadaceae > Sphingomonas > Sphingomonas faeni. The sequence continues at coordinate 71,791 of NZ_JAUSZF010000004.1, forward strand.
GCCGCGCGGGTGATCCCAGGTAAGGCCGCGATAGTCGGGTGTCATGCGTGCTGGCGCACGACGCCGGACTCGACGAGCCGTGCGATGGCGTCGTCGTCCATCCCCATTTCCGACAGGATGTCGCGGCTGTGCTCGCCGACCAGCGGGGCACCGCGATCGATCCGCGACGGGGTCTTGGAAAAGCGGATCGGGAAGCCGGGCGTCTTTACGTGTCCTTCCGTCGGATGGTCGTATTCGACGAAGGTGCCGTTGTGCTTGATCTGGGGGTCGTCGACCAGGTCGGCATAACCATAGACCGGCCCTGCCCAGATATCCTCGGCACGGAAGCGTTCGAGCCAGTCCGCGCTGGTGCGCGTGCGCAGCCGATCCTTGACCCGCGCGAAGATCGCGTCGCGCTGGGTCCAGCCGTCACGCTCCTCGTCGAGCGTCGCGAAGAACGGATCGTCGAGCAACGCGGCCAGCTTGGCGAGCGGCGCCATCGCCAGCGTGATGTATCCGTCGCTCGTCTGGAACACGCCGTACGGCGCGCGGATATAGCTATGCGCGTGTGCCTCGGCCGATCGCTTCTGTGGTATACTGCCGACCGTGAACACCGACAATTCCTGCATCTGGATCGTCGCGATCGCGTCCAGCATGTTGACTTGGACGAGTTGCCCCTCGCCGGTGCGCTCGCGATGGAACAAGGCTGCCAGCGCGCCCTCGAACGCCGAATAGGCGGTCACCGCATCGACCAGATACTGGCCCGCGGCCGACGGCGGCTGACCCTCGGCACCTGCCGACAGCATCGCGCCGGACATGCCCTGGAGCAGCAGGTCCTGACCCGGATAACTGCGATACGGACCATCCTCGCCATAGCCGGACATCGACACGTAGATCAGGCGCGGGTTGATCGCCGACAGCGTCGCGTAATCGACGCCCAGCCGCTCCGCGACGCCGGGGCGGTAGTTCTGGAGGAAGATGTCGGCGGTCTTAACCAGATCGAGCAGCAGCACCTTGCCTTCCGGTGCCTTGAGGTCGACCGCGAGCGAGCGCTTGTTGCGGTTGAGCGACAGGAACGAGACGTTGATCTTGTTGCCCGTTGCACCGCCCGCCGAGGCATGGCGCTGCCATTCGCCCGAGGTCGGTTCGACCTTCACCACGTCCGCGCCCATGTCGCCCAGTCGCTGCGCGGCGAACGGACCCGCCATCGCGATCGAGCAGTCGAGCACGCGGATACCTTTGAGAATAGTCATCTGTGATCCTTCAGGCCATGACCCAGCCGCCGTTCACGTGCAGCGTCTGGCCGGTAACGAAGCCCGCCTCGTCGGCGGCGAAAAAGGCGATCGCGGCGGCGATGTCCTCCGCCGATCCGCGGCGCTTGATCGCCTGTGCGTCGAGCACCATGCGTTCATAGCCGGCGGGGTCGGTATGGATTTTCTCGGCGTCGGTCGGGAAGGCGCCGGGCGCGATCGCGTTGACGGTGATGCCGTGTACGCCGAATTCGCGTGCCCACGCCCGCGTCAGGCCGAGCAGCGCGCCCTTGGACGCGACATAGGGGGACAGGTTCGCCCAGCCGCCCGAGATGGTGATGCTCGAGATGTTGATGATCCGCCCGAAGCCGCGCGCGCGCATGCCGGGCAGCGCAGCCTGCACGGCAACGATCCCTGCATCGACGTTGATCCGCTGAACGAACTGATGCTCTTCGATCGAATACTCTTCGAACGGTTTCGAGGGGTAGATCGCGGCGTTGTTGATGACGACGTCGAACCCGCCAAGATCTGCGACCAGCCGGTCCAGTTCGGTGCGGAAGCCGGCGAGGTCAGACAGGTCGGCGGTAGAAACGACAAGGCGTCCCGTATCGATCCCGGCAGCGGCCTCGGTGAGCGCCGCGATCTTGGCGGGATCATTGTCCACCGCGACCACGGTCGCGCCGCGCCGCATCAGCAGCAATGTCGTCGCGAGCCCGAGCCCGCCGGCGGCACCGGTGTAAAGGATCGTGCGGCCCTTCATGCGGACCGACCGTCGATCGAGGGGAAGTTGCCGCTCGGCTGCGGATAGTCCTCGGTAGGCTGGTGCGCGACGCGCTCGATCCTGGCGACCGCATCGGCGACGGCGGTGGTATCGGACAGGATGCGCAGCACCGTGTCGTAGCGGCGCTCGTCGCCATGCTCGAGCCAGATCAGCTCGTCGCGATCGCGCGCGAAATCCTTGCCGAACACGTGATTGGTTGAGGGCTCGATCCCCATCGCATAATGGCCCGCGTGGAAATTCTGCCACTGGTACATGGCAGGGAACTGACTCTTGAGCGTCTGGACCTCGAAGCCGAACCCGAGTGCCTCGTTGACGAGCGCGACGTTGACCCGGCCTTCGGCGTCGGCGGCCATGTCGTGCTGCCACACCTGTTCGTGGAAATTGGCGATGGGGGCGGGGGCGGTGCGGTATCCGACGCCCTGGGCGGCGTAGTCGTCGGCATGCGCCGCCCACAGCACGTCGCGGATCGGTGCGACGTAGCGCGATCCTTCGGCCAGCACCGGGTAGCCGACGTTGATATGGTAACAATACATGTGCGGCGTGCGGTAGAAGCCGTGGTTGACGACGCGGTCGTGCATGCGGATCTCGTCACCGCCGACGGTCGCCTCGATCCGGCGGATCAGATGGAGGTCCTCACCGAACACGGTCGATTGCTGGACGATGCCCTCGGCCCACAGGATGCACTCGTCGCCGTCCCAGCGCTCGCCATAGCCGGTCAGACGCGCGGGGATCGTACCGACCCGGCCGTGGAGGGACGACGACGTCTTTTCGCGCGGGCTATAGTGATAATGGCCGGCGGGATCGTCGTGCATGAACAGCGTGTGGTCCAGCCCGCAGGTGATATTGAGGCCGGACATCGAGCGGAACCAGCTCAGCCCGCCTTCACCCTCATACTCATGCAGACCGGGATGGCGGAAGCCTGACGGGGAATGCCAGCCGATCGCGCGCCCGGCATGATCGCATTCGGCGATGTCCATCGCGCGGTCCACCAGTATTGTGAAGCGAAGGCCCGTGCCGGTGCGGAATTCGAGCTGGCGCAGGCCGCGCTCGATCCCGTCGCCAAGCGTCGACAGGCGTACGCCCGCGAATTGCGAGAGGCTTCCCGTTCGTGTCGCCAGCGTCCGCCGCGTCATCGTCTCGCCGAACAGCGCGACCACCAGACCTCTCTCCAGATTTATTTCGTAAGACGTATGATGTTTAGCGGTGGGCTTCTATCGTGTCAATCGCGTAAGGCGAAGCGATACTCGCCCGATCCGACGCTGAAGCGCAGCACGCTGTCTTGCGTATCGATTGCGCGGATGTCCGGGTGATCGGCGAGCATGCGGCCGCTTTCCGTCCACGCGCGCGCGGGCAACTGGACATCGGCGACGGCGTTGGCGGGGACAGTCAGCGACAGCTGCGTGAGGCCGGTCGCGTCACCTTCGGTCGCTGTGGCGATCCGGCCTATGCAGGACTCGTAGGAAGCGGCGACGCGACCGATCTCGGGCAGCCATAAAGGACGCACCGCGATCCGCCGGAAACCGGGCGCGACGGAGGCGATGCCCGCGAGGCGACGGTAGAAGAAGCCGACGACCGCGCCGAACGCATAATGATTATAGCTGTTCATCGCGACGTCGCCGATATCGCCGTTCCAGCGCTCCCACATGCTGGTGGCACCCTGCGCGACCATATAGCCCCAGCTGGGATAGGCGGTCTGGAGGAGCAGGCCAGTCACCACGTCCATGCATCCGGCGTCGGCCAGCACATCCAGAATATAGGGCGTGCCGAGGAAACCGGTCGACAAAGTCATGCCACGTCGGCGGATGTCGTCGGCGAGGACGCGTGCGGTGGCGGCGCTCAGGTCGGTTGGAACGAGACCCATGTGGAGCGCGAGTACCTGGCCGGTCTGGCTGCCGTTGCCGACGATGCCGTCCGCAGCGACATACTCTGATACGAACGCCTGCCCGATGGCCCTGCGCAGTGTGGCGTACCGTTCCGCATTCAAGCCTCGTCCCGTTGCGCCGGCCATGTCCGCCATCATTGCGGCGGACCAGGCCCAATAGGCGGTCGCGCAGAGCCCGCGGGGGGTCGTTTCGTCGTCGGGTTTGACCGCGTCGACCGATAGCCAGTCGCCGAGATCGAGCCCGCGATCGTTGCGCCAGACATGATCGGGGTTGGTACGCGCGATGTGCGCCATCCAGGCCTCCATCGCGGCCCAGTTCTCGTCGATCACCGCGGTATCGCCGTAGCGTTGCCACAGCTGCCACGACAGTATGATCCCGGCCTCGCTCCAGCCCGCGGTGACGACGTCGGGGAAGGACTGCGGTTGCGGGACGACGATCGGATAGCCGCCATCGGACCTTTGCGCCGCGCGTGCCTCGACCAGGAAGCGGCGAATGAACGGATCGACCTCCATGTTGAACGCCGCCGCGTCGAGAAACACCTGGATATCGCCCATCCAGCCCATCCGCTCGTCGCGTTGCGGGCAGTCGGTCGGCACCGCGAAGAAATTCGACCGTTGGCTCCACAGCGCGTTGCGCCAGATCGTCTGGAGCAACGGTGCGTCGGGCAGGGTCATGTCGCCGGTCAGTCGGCAGTCGCTGTGGCCGACGATGCCGATGACGTCGTCGAGCGTCGGGATGCCCGGATATCCTTCGACCTCGATATAGCGAAAGCCGTGATAGGTGAAGCGTGGCTCGAGCGTTTCGGGCGTGCCGGTTCCAGCAAGAGTGAAACGATCGGTCGCGCGGGCGAGGCGGAGATTCGCCATGTCGACGGTGCAGTCGGAGGCGAGCAGTTCGGCGAAGCGCGCGGTGATCGTCGTGCCGGACGCGCCCGAGGCGGTGATCCTCGCCCAGCCGGAGAAGTTCTGGCCGAAGTCGAAGACGAACCGGCCGGGTACGGGTTCGGTAACGGTAATCGCGCGGCGTTCTCCGGTCGCTCGGACAGGCGGCGAGGTGAGGGGGATGAGACGGGTGTCGGGTGGCGTGCCGACACGCGCGGGCGTCCATGCGGATGCGTCGAAGCCGGGGCGGTCCCAGCCGGGTGATGCGCGGCGGGCGTCGACCGTCTCGCCGTCGTAGATCTCGGACATGAGGATCGCCGACGGCGCGGTGCGCCACTCCGGGCCGGTCACGATCCAGTCGTGACTGCCATCCGCATAGTCGATGCGCAACTGCGCCAGGAACCTGCGGGGGGCGGGGCCGAAGCCGTAGCGCTCGATCCGCCATCCGAACGGGCTGGCATACCATCCGTCCGCGACCAGCGCGCCGATGACGTTGTCACCCGGTGCGATCAGGGCAGTCACGTCACAGGTCTGGTAGAAGACATGGTCGGACGCCACGCTGATCTCCGGCGACAGGATCGCATCGGATACCGCCACGCCGTTGATCGTCGCGGCGTAGGCGCCGAGCGCCGTCGCGTAGAGCCGCGCCGAGGCGACCTCGTTGCGTGCCATGAAGCCGGTCTGGAGCATCATCACCGGTTCGGGCGGACGCGGATCGTTATGCACGTTCGCGCCGCTCGGCTCCGCTGAGGGCCAGTCGCGCGCGTCGAAACCGGGTGCCTGCCAGTCTTCGGGTGGATCGGGAAGGACGTGCCAGCGCGGACCGCTGACGATCCGTTCGACCGAGCCGTTCGCGCGGTACAGCCGGACAAGCGCGGCAAAGGCGCCACCGTCGACGGGGAAGAACCCCTCGGTATCCGCCTCGACCAGCACGCAGATCGTCGCGCGGCCCGGACGCAGCGTGGTCTCGACCAGGCTCAGCGATCCCCAGAACGGTAGCGGGCTATCATAGCCGTTGGCGCCAGCGAGCGTCGTCGCGACGCCGTCGATCCAGACGCCGCGGAGATGATCCTTGCCGGAAACCAGAATGTCCGATCGGACGATATCGGCGGGTATGTCGAAATCGAGACGGAATGCGTGCGACCGCGGATCGAGCGCCGTGGTGCTCCATATCCAGGCGAGACCGGTTGCGCGATCGGCGGCAGCGAACGCATCCTCTGCTTCGAGCCAGTCGCCCTGCCAGTCGCCTGCGTCCAGCAATCCCGCCTCGAACCATGCTGGATCGGAACAGGCACGCTGCCCGCCCGCAGTGACGATCTCGACCGACCACCAGATCCGTTGCATCGAGACGAGCGGCGGGCCGCCGTAGCGGATGTCGAACGTCGTATCCGACGCTACGTCGCCGCTGTCCCATACCAGGTCCCCCGCAGCGAGCGCGCCGGGAGCGCGGGCAGAGCGAATGCGGTAGCGGTGCTGCACGACGCCGCGCGCGCGTGCCTCGATCCGCCACGACAGCCGGGGATGACGAACGTCCGTGCCCAGCAGGTCGGTCGTGTGTTCCGCGCGCAGGTCGACGACCCGCACGTCCGATACCGCGTCCATCATACCCAGTCCGATCCGTTCGTGGCGTCGTACCGACGACCGGCGTCGGCCAGGATTGAGCGGTCGATCGCCACGATCCGGTTGACCCCGGTCAACGTCATCGCGACCGTCATCTCGCGCGCGATCAGGTCTAGCAGCTTGGTCACGCCTGCCTCGCCTTGTGCGGCGAGCGCGTACACCCAGGCCCGACCCAGCAACACGCCCTGCGCCCCCAGCGCAAGCATCCGCACGACGTCCAGTCCGCTCCGTATTCCGCCATCGGCGAGAACCGTCATCGTGTCGCCGACCGCTTCGGCGATATCGGGCAGCGCGCGCGTGGTGGAAAGAACGCCGTCGAGCTGTCGCCCGCCATGGTTCGACACGACGATGCCGTCCGCGCCGATCCGTGCCGCCTCGCGCGCATCCTCCGGATCGAGGATGCCCTTGATGATCAGTGGGCCATCCCAGGCGGCGCGGATCCAGTCCAGGTCGCGCCACTGGATGGTCGGATCGAAATTTGCGCCAAGCCAGCCCATATAATCGTTCAGGCCACTGTTCGCGCCCAGCACCGGCAGGAGGTTGCCCAGCATGTGCGGACGCCCGCGCACGCCGACGTCCCATGCCCAGCCCGGCTTGCCCATCGCCTGCACCGCGCGGCGGAGAGGCCCGCGCGGACCTGACATGCCCGAATGTGCGTCACGGTAGCGCGCGCCCGGCACCGGCATGTCGACGGTGAAGACGAGTGCCTCCGCGCCGGCGATCTTCGCGCGCGTGATCAGGTCGCGCATGAACGCGCGATCCCGGATGACGTAGAGCTGGAACCAGAACGGCTCGGCCGCGCGCGCCACCTCCTCGATCGAGCAGATCGACACCGTCGACAGGCAGGTGGGAATGCCGGCGGCTGCCGCCGCGCGTGCCGCTTGTACTTCGCCGCGGCGGGCGTACATGCCGCTGATCCCTACCGGGCCGAGCGCCACCGGCAGCGCGATCTCGCGTCCGAACAGCGTGGTCTTCAGGTCGATCGTCGCCACGTCGCGCAGGACGCGCTGCCGCAGCGCGACGCTGGACAGGTCGCTCACGTTCCTCCGCAGCGTCTCCTCGGCATTGGCGCCGCCGTCCGCATAATCGAACAGGAAGCGCGGCAGGCGGCGGCGGGCGGCTTCGCGGAAATCGCCGGTCGACGAGATGATCATGCGTTCGGGGCCTGCATCAGTAGGAAGAGAACAGAGCCTGGCGCGCGAGATTGAGCGCGGTCACAGCGTCCTGGCGATCCTGCGCGTCCTGCATCGCTGCGAAGTCGAGCTTGTCGAGCGCGCGCTCGATCGCCTTGAGGAAGCCGATCGCCGAGTTGGCGGCAGCGACGCTGTCCTCGCGGAACGGGAATTGATCGAGCTGCCACACGCCTTCCCAGCCGTTCTTGCGCAACGTGTAGAAGAATTCGAACAGCTCGATCGGATGGACCGATCCAGCGATCAGGTCGTCGTCCCAACTGCGCAGATTGTCGTTCACGTCCATGCCGAACAGGCGGTCGTGATCGATCGCGAGCTGGGCCGCGTCCGCCGGGGTTTCCCCGCCATAGAGCGAATGGCCGAAATCGAGCAGGATGCCGACATTGGGCAGGCCCATCTTTTCTATCCCGAGCAGCGTGCGCGCGACGCTGTCGTAGCTCATGTGCACGCGCGGTTCGCGCGGCTTGTACTCGATGACGAACTTCAGGTCGGGATTCTGGCCTGCGAGTTCGGCGACGCCGTCGATGCTGGCCTGCCACAATGCGCGGTGATCGACCTGGAACGGATAGTCCCAGCCATCCTGTCCGGGCCACAGCTTCACATAGTCGGCGCCGAAATGGCGGACGATACCGGCGGCTTCGTTGCACATCGCGTTGGCGAGGCGGCGGATGCCGGGATCGGGATTGGTGAAGGCGCCCTTGGCGAACTGGCGCGTGTAGATTTCCGGCGTGATGCCGATCACCGACAGGCCGTTGCGCTCCAGCGCCGCGTCTATGGTGGCGATCGACAGGCTGGGGTCGACGAACGGATAGTTGATGTCGACCACCGACAGATCGTCGACCTGACCGGCAAGGTCGATCATCTCGATCAGCGATCGCGCCTCGCCATAGCCGTCGGTCGCATAGCGATCCACGTACGTCGCGAAATGCCAGATGCCGGCACCGTAGCGTTGCTTGCCCATCGTTCGATCCTCGTCCTGTTTTTACGGTCCTGTCCGACGATCCCCGTTGCCTGAGGACCGATCGATATTTATAAGACGTCATATGACCATATCTATTTTTATGAGCAATGGCGATTTCGACACGCGTGTCCGCGACGTTGCCGCCCGCGCCAACTGGATGCGGCGGCGGCTGCTGGCGATGATTGTCAAGGCGGGGCAGGGGCATCCCGGTGGCGACCTGTCGGCGACGGACGTGCTGGCAGCGCTGTACTTCGATGTGCTGCGGATTGATCCGGCCCATCCGAGGGCGCCGGGCCGCGATCGTTTCGTGATGAGCAAGGGGCATTGCACCGGCGCTCTGTATTCCGCGCTGGCCGGTCGCGGTTTCTTTCCGGAAGAGGAGCTCGACACCTATCTAGCGCCGGAGTCGCGGCTGAACGGTCATCCCAACCGCGTGTATCTTCCCGGGGTCGAGACCAATACCGGTCCCCTGGGACACGGCTTCCCGGTGGCGGTAGGCATTGCGATCGCGGGCCAGATCGACAGCGCCGACTACCGCGTGTTCGCGCTGACCGGTGACGGCGAGTTGCAGGAAGGAAGCATATGGGAGGCGGCGATGCTGGCTGGCCATCGTAAGCTCGGGCGGTTGACCGTCGTGGTGGACCGCAACGGTTTGCAGCAGGGCGCACGCACCGAGGACACCAACACGCTGGAACCGCTCGCGGACAAATGGCGCGCGTTCGGCTGGGATGTAGTCGGGATCGACGGCCATGATCACGGCGCCATCCTGCGCGCGTTCGACGCGGCGGCGGAGCCCCGCGAGAAGCCGCTGTGCATCATTGCAAACACGGTAAAGGGACGCGGCGTCAGCTTCATGCAGGACCAGGCCGGCTGGCATCACGGAGTGCCCAGCGCGGCACAATATGCACAGGCGATCGGCGAGATCGAAGCGGAGATGGAATCATGAGCGCGACTATCGCTCCGCAAGGTCTGTTCGACTGTCGCGACGCATATGTCGCGACGCTGGAGGCGCTGGCCGTGGCAGACGACCGGATCGTCGCCGTCGTCAATGATTCGGTCGGCTCGTCGAAGCTAAGCAAATTCCGCGACCGGTTCCCGACACGGCTCGTCAACGTCGGCATCGCCGAGCAGAACATGGTCAGCGTCGGCGCCGGGCTGGCGAACGGCGGCAAGGTCCCGTTCGTCAGCGGTGCCGCTTGCTTCCTCACCGCACGCGCGATGGAGCAGATCAAGGTCGATTGCGGCTACAGCCAAGCCAATGTGAAGCTGTGCGGGATTTCGAGCGGCGTTGCCTACGGCGAACTCGGCGCGACGCATCACAGCATCGAGGACGTCGCATGGTTGCGCGCGATCGACAAGTTGACCGTCATCGTGCCGGCCGATCCGTGGGAGACGGGCGAGGCGATCAAGGCTGCAGCGGCGCATGACGGGCCGGTCTTCGTTCGAATCAGCCGCATGCCCGTTCCGGCGCTCGACCGCGGCGATGCGGCGTTCATGATCGGTCGTGCCGAAACGCTGCGGGACGGCACGGACGTGACGATCGTCGCCAACGGTACGCTGGTCCACCGCGCGCTGGCGGCTGCCGAGGTGCTGGCAGACGAGGGGATCGCGGCGCGGGTCGTGAACATGTCTACCGTCTCGCCGATCGATACGGCGGCGCTTGCCGCGGCAGCCGCGACCGGAGCGATCGTGACCGCGGAGGAGGGGTTGGCTTATGGCGGCCTTGGCGGTGCGGTTGCCGAATGGTGCGCGCGGAATGCACCAGTGCCGATGCGGATGCTCGGGTTCCCAGGCTTCCTGCCGACCGGCTCGGCCGAATGGCTGATGGAACGATACGGGCTCACCGCCGACGGGATCGTGGCCGCGGCGCGCGACGTGCTGGAACAGCGGCGCGTGCGATGACCATGCCCGTCATCCTCACGATCGATCAGGGGACGACGAATACCAAGGCGCTGCTGGTCGCGACCGACGGCACGGTGATGGCGTCGCGCTCTCGGGCGATGCGAGTCGCCTATCCCCGCGCCGGGTGGGCCGAGCAATCGGCGTCCGACATATGGGCCGGGGTGGCAGCGCTCATCGCGGAACTCGTCACGGACCAGCGGACGTCGGGACCCGACCTGCACATAATGGGCATCGGCATCGCCAACCAGCGCGAGACGGTGGTGATATGGGATGCTCAGACCGGGCGTGCGCTGACGCCGGCGGTGCTGTGGCAGTGCCAGCGTTCTGCCGGCCGCTGCACCGAACTGCGCGCGCAGGGGCTGGAGCCGATGATCGTCGAGCGCACCGGACTGGGGCTCGACCCTTTGTTTCCCGCCGCCAAGATCGCCGACCTGCTCAAGATGATCCCTGGCGGCCCCGAGCGGGCGGCGCGGGGCGACGTGCGGTGCGGGACGATCGACAGCTGGCTGCTGTGGAACCTGACCGGCGGCACGGTCCACGCGACCGATCACGGCAATGCCTCGCGCACGCAATTGTTTAACCTCGATACGCTTGACTGGGACGAGGACCTGGCGACGATCTTTGGCGTACCTATCGCGATGCTGCCGCGTGTCATGGCGTCTGACAGCCGCTTCGGCACCGTCGCACCGGAGCTGACCGCATTGCCGCCTGACACGCCCATCCACGCTATGATGGGCGACAGCCACGCCGCGCTGTTCGCGCACGGCATCGAAACACCGGGCAGCGGCATAAAGGCGACGATCGGCACGGGCAGTTCGCTGATGACGCCGACTGCGGTCCGCGTACGCTCGACGCACGGCCTGTCGAGCACCATCGCCTGGAGTCGCGGCGGAACGGTGCGCCATGCGCTTGAAGGCAATATCTCCGTATCAGGCCAAGCGGCAGCCTTCGCTACCACGTTGTTGGGCCTTGCCGACGAAGCCGCGCTGACGACGCTCGCGGCATCGGTGCCGAATGCCAATGGCGTCCTGTTCGTACCCGCGCTTGCCGGGCTCGGCGCCCCCCATTGGTGCCCGCACGCGCGCGGCACGATCAGCGAAATGACGCATTCGACCCGCCCTGCGCATGTCGCACGGGCGACGCTCGATGCGATCGCGCTTCAGATCGCCGATGTGATCGAAGCGATGGAGGCCGATCTTGGATCTCGCTGCACTTCGATCTCGATCGACGGCGGTGCCGCGAAGAATGGCCTGCTCGCACAGATCCTAGCCGACCTGACGGGGCGAAACGTTGCCCGACCGAAGGCTGCGGAGGCCAGCGCGCTTGGTGTCGCGCGCATGGCGGCCGAAGCGCTGGGCCATGTCGCCGACGGGATGCGCCTTATGCCGCACGATGCGTTCGTGCCGATCATTGCCGATGCCGAGCGCGCCGCGATCCGAACCGGCTGGATCGCGGCGATCGATCGCGCCGTGCGTTAGACGCCTGCCGGATGCCGATCGATCGGTGCCACGTCCATCTCCGCCTCCAATTCGTCGAGCGACTTGCCTTCGTTGCGGGGCGCCCCGAGGAAACCGATCAATCCGCTCAGGAACAGGAACCCGGTGAGGATCCAGGCCAGCGTCTGGAACCCGGTCGAGGTGAGCAGCGGCACGAAGAAGCTGAATACGCCAAGCGTGATCCGGACTACTCCGAACATCAGCCCCTGCGCGGTGCTGCGCAGCAGCGTCGGAAACATTTCCGCGCTCCACAACTGGAAGAACGACTGTGCGCCAAAACCCTGCCCGACGCTCATCAGGAAGACGTGCAGCAGCGCCATCGGCAGAGTAAGCGGAAAGATGGCAAGCAGCGCCATACCGATCACCTGAATGGTCGCGGAAACGAGGAACAACAGTCGTTGGTTCACCTTGTCCGCGAGTTGCATGAAGATCAGCCAGATCGAAAGCATGCCAATGAAGAAGCTAAGCGACTGGACCGCGACCGACATCGACTGGCTCTGATTGCCGACGGTTCGCAGGATATAGGGGAAGAAGAAGCCGTTGGTGCCAGCCCACAGGTTCCACATGCCGTACATGCCGATGAGGAACGCCATCGGCCCGATCCACTTCGCCTTCATGAGATCGCGCAGGCGGACGGGCTGGGGTGGGGAACCGTCGATCAGAGCGACGTCTGCCTTGGCATCTAGCCAGCGTTGCGATTCTCCCATCCGCGACCGCAGGAAGGTGAGCGCGACCGCGAGGATCGCCAGATGCGCGAAGACGATCCGGGCACCTAGCAGGCCGAGTGGCTCCAGCGCGAGGAACATGAACAGGACAACGACGGGGCCGAGATACCACAGCACCTGTGCCACACCGCTGTGCTTGCCGCGCGCACCCTTTGGCGCGGACTCGGCGATTAGCGACCAGGATGCCGGAATATCGGCGCCCACCGCCAAGCCGACCAGGAAAAAGCCGATTAGGATCGTCCACGCATTCATCGCGAAGATAAGCCAGAGCATGCCGAACGCGTAGAACAGCATGTCGTACTGGTAGATCGTCTTGCGGCCGAACAGATCGCACAGCCTGCCACCGACGAACGCACCGATGCCGGCCGAGATCGCGTTAGGCCCAAGCGCGCCGATCAAACCGACGAAGGAGGGGCTGAGTTTGTACGCCTCCATCCACAACGCCAACGCAGCGGACCCGGCGACGATCGACCCCGCATCGATATAGTTGGCGAGCCCCGCCAGGATCGTGTTCTTCCAGTCGTTCCGCTCGGATCCAGAGGCGTCGATCGCCTCAATCGTATCGCCCGCCATGCCATCCCTTCCGACATTCTTTTCTTATGACGTCATATGATACTATGAATGTCTGATCCAGCATGTTTGTGGGTGCGGTTCGCACGGAAAATAGGAGACGGCAGGTGGAATTCTCACGACGCACGATGCTGGGTTCAACGTTGGTAACGGGAGCGGCCGCGCTCGTGCCCGCCGCCACTGCCGTCGCTGCGCTGCCCCGCCGCGTTGAGCGGTGGGGCCTGTACGAGATCGCATTGGACGGTCCGTCGAGCGGCAATCCGTTCGACGATGTTCGGGTCGTCGCGACCTTCGAATCGTCCGGAAAGCGCTTGGAGATTCCTGGCTTCTACGATGGCGACGGCATCTACCGTATCCGGTTTAGCCCTGGCGAACTCGGTCGCTGGACGTGGCGGACGACCAGCAACGTCGCTGCGCTCGACGGGCGCACGGGCAGCGTTGAGAGCATCGTGCCGCGCGCGGGCAATCATGGCCCCGTCAGGATGACGCGAGACGGCTATCACTTCGTCCATGCCGACGGGACGCCCTATCGCCCGGTCGGGACCACCGCCTATTCCTGGGCGCTGCAATCCGAATCACGCTGCGCCGAGACGCTAACGACACTGAAGGCCGCGCCCTTCAACAAGATCCGCATGTGCGTTTTCCCCAACGTGCCGTCGGTTGCGACGGATCCGTTCGTCCGCACCGGCGGTGGCCCGAAAGATTGGGACGCGACCCGCTTCGATCCTGCCTATTTCCGCCGGTTCGAGGATCGCATCCGGCGCTTGGGCGAGCTTGGTATCGAGGCCGACGTCATCCTGTTCCATCCTTACGACAAGACACGCGGCTATTCGGGCATGCGGCCTGCCGACGATGCGCGGTATGTCCGTTATGTCGCCGCCCGGTTCGGCGCGTTCCGTAACGTGTGGTGGGCGATGGCCAACGAATATGACATCGTCGAGGGCAAGACCGTCGCCGATTGGGATGCGCTGTTCCAGATTCTAATCGCGGCGGATCCGCACGACCGGCTACGCTCGATCCACCAGCTCCACGTCTACTACGACAATCGCAAGCCCTGGATCACCCATGCCAGCATTCAGCATGGTGCCGCTGTTCTGGACGACGGCCGTGTCCATCCGCATCGCAACTTCGCACAGAAGGCCGTGATCTTCGACGAAGTCATATATGAGGGTAATTCGGACAAGCGATGGGCCAAGCTCACCGGAGAACAGCTCGTCGAGCGCTTCTGGTGGGGCACCGTTGGCGGTGCGTATGTCGGACACGGCGAGGTCATAACCGACAATGGCGATCCCGATCGATCATGGTTGGGCCAGGGCGGGCGTCTGCGTGGGACCAGTCCACCCCGGCTGGCCTTTCTGAAACGGATAATAGAAAGCGCGCCGCAACCCGGCATTGATCCGATCCAGCAGTTCTGGGACTATCATCTCGGCGGCCACGAGTTCACTTGGTATCTGCGCTATTTCGGCGGCACTACGCCGACGCGATGGGACGTTGTTCTACCCACGCGCGCGACTGAACCCCATCCGGACTACCGGATCGATGTGATCGATACATGGAACATGACGATCGCACCGATCGACGGCGTCTTTCGCATGCACCAACGGGACGAATATGAAATTATCGATCTAAAACGTCCGGTCATCGACCTACCAGGTAAACCATACATGGCGGTTCGCTTGATTGCAGTCTGAAGGGCTTTGTCAGACCTGAACTGTCGAAGGGGGCTTTGTTGCATAACGCCTCGAGAGCATGAGCGCGGTTTTGCTTGAAGATATTATGCGATGCGGACGGTGACCGGCGCTCCTATTTTGGAGAAGCGATTGAGGATTGCAGCACGGATTTTGAGCTCGGTGATCTGACGATCGAAGGTACGGGCGACAACGCGTTGGCTCAGGAGCTTAGAGCAGTGCATTTTGGTCTCGACGAGACTGCGACGATGATAGCCGCTCCACTTCTTCCAGATAGCGCGGCCAAGGCGCTTTGTAGCGCGTAGCGCTTCATTGCGACCATCTACGCCGGGGCCGCCCTTCGTCCATGGTTGGCCGTTGCGACGGACCGGAATGACCGCATCGGCACCGCGTTCGGCAATGGCAGCATGGCACGCCCTGGTATCGTAAGCGCCATCTCCGCCGACGCTGAGTATCTGCTCGTCCTGCGGGATCTGCGCCAGTAGATTGGGCAACGTCGGCGCATCGCCGATGGCATTCGTCGTGACTTCGATGGCCCGGATATCCAGCGCTGCCGCGTCGATCCCCAGATGTACCTTGCGCCACTGGCGCTGGTAGGAAACGCCATGTTTGCGCGTCTTCCACTCGCCTTCACCGGTCATCTTGATCCCTGTGCTGTCGACCAGAAGGCGCAGGCCGCCTGAACTGGGCCGCCCGCCAAGTTCGACCATCAACGTCTTCTGCCGTCGGCACAGTGTCGTATAATCCGGCACCGGCCAGTCCACCCGGCAAGCTTGATCAGGCTCGCCACCAACCCTGTCACTTGCCGCAAAGGCAGATTGAACAGCGATTTCAGCGTCAGGCAGAGCTCAATCGCGCTCTCAGAAAATCGCATCGGCTGATTAGGACGACCACACGGCTTCGACAGCCAGTGCATCTGCGGATCAAACCATATTTCCAGCGATCCGCGCCGCTTCAGCGCTGCATTATATTCCGGCCAGTTCATCGTGCGATATTGAGGTGCGGCAGGTTTGGGCATCAAGCGTCGGTTTTGCAACAAAGCCACGTTCGACAGTAAATTGGAAAATTTATGGTCCCGAAACCGGCCATCGAAGCCATTATGACGCCCCTGCTTAATCCTTATAGAGTCTAACGACGGTCACAGATCGCATTCGCGACCGTCAAAACTTGACGGTCGCGCCGATAAAGAACTCGGTCCCCATGACGTCATAGGTTGCGGACCAGGTATTCGAGTTCGGGCCCTGTGTCGTGATCGGCGGGTTGTTGTTGAAGATGTTGTTGGCGCCGCCGTACAGTTCGAGCGACTTGGCCGCCTTCAACGAAAACGACAGATCGATGTAATTCTGATCGTCGAGCACGGGATAGGCGATGCTCGACAGTGTCGGCGCGGTGGCCGCGCCCGACCGGATGGGTACGACGAAGCGGTCCGTGGTGACGGCACCGATATACCGATGACGCGCGCTCAGGCTGAGATCGCCGATGTTCCAGGTGATCCGCGACGTGCCGCGCCAGCGGGGCAGCGGCTGGCCGCAGGTCGCACCGTGCGACCCGGCGCAGTAATTCTTGATCTGGTCGAACGCCGCCACCGGCGTCGATGTGAACTCGGCTAGCCAGGTGTAGTTCGTCCCGAAATCAATCGTGCTCGTCTCGCCGAACAGCGGCAGACCGAAGCCCAGATTGAGCCGATACTGCACGGCGAAGTCGACACCCGAAGTCTTCAGCGATCCGGTGTTCGCGTTGCGGATCTGCGCCACATACGGATCGTTGATTGCCCCGGAATTGGGATCGCGGCTTATCGCGCGGCAGTATTCGCTGTTCGCATCCTGCAGGACGTTGAAACACAGGTTCATCGTGTTCTGCAGACCGCCACCCAGCGCGGAGATCGCGCCATCGAGCGTGATGTTGAAATAGTCGATGCTGATGAACAGGCGCGGCGCGAAACTCGGCGTAATAACCGCGCCGACCGTAAACGTATCCGACTTTTCCGCACCGACATCAGGGTTGCCGCCGAAATCGGCGGGAATGATGTTATTGGGCTGGACCCCTGCCGTGAAGACGGCTGCTGCTGGCACGCCGTTTGCGATGCAGACCGCGCGTACCGCGTCGGTGCGCCCTGATGCCGGCCCACGGTCGCCGCAGGGATCGGTCGCAGCGCCGACAACCCGGTTGAGGCCACCGAACACCTCGGCGACGTTCGGCGCGCGGATTGCCCTTTGATACTGTCCACGAAACGCGAGATCGCGACTGACCCGCCAGTCGAGTCCGCCAAGATAGGTCCAGACGCTGCCGATGCCACCGAGATTGTAGTCGGACCGACGAAATGCCGCGTTCGCGGTCAGATCCTCGACGAACGGCGTGTTGTGGATGAGCGGGACGCGAATCTCGCCGAACACGTCCTTGACCGAGATGCTGCCGCTCGTCGGCAACCCCGGATTGAAGCCGGCGACGTCGCCCGACGCCAGGAAGGAGTCCGGGTTGAACGTCGCACTGGTCTTGCGCCATTCGCCGCCGAACGAGAAGCCGAGCGGCCCTGCGGGAAGCGAGAACAGCTTGCCCGTGATATTGCCGGCCGCGACCTGCAGCGTGGTCTTGGTGATGTTGGTCGCGCTGATCGAGATCGCGTCCGAACATGCCGCCGAAATGTTCTGCCCGAAGATATTGCAGACCGGTGCCGCACCGCCGGCCGAGAGAAGCGAAGCCTGCAGACGGCTTCGCGAGACGGCGTTGCGCAGTTCCACTGTCTCGTCGCTCTTGGCGTAGCTGTAATAGGCATCGTATTTGAGATCGGTCAGGAAGCCTTGGGATACGTCGCCGATATCGCCGCGAAGTCCCCAGGCGCCGCGGAAGACCTTGCGCTTCGAATCGCTCTGCCGCGGTCCGACTTCGAGATAGCGACGGCCTGCGGTCAGCACAGCCAGTCCGTCACCGCGTGTGGTGGTCTGGCGTGTCGTGCCGCTGACGATGGTCTGCGGGCCGGTTTCGGCGAGATCCAGTTGCTGCAACACGCCCTGAAGCTGCGGCGTCAGATAAGGGTTGTTGACGTTGAAGAGGGTCGGCGCACCGACGTTTGTGGGCGCGAGCTGCGCGTTGCTGCGCACGTCGGAGTAATGCAGCTCCATATACCCGGTCAGAGCCTTGGCGAAATCGAAATGGCTGAAGCTGTTCACCATCCGTCGTTCCAGCGGCTGGATCAGATAGTTGTCGGGCGCGAGATTGAAATCGTCCTGCGGCGTGATCTGCGGCCGCGCAGCTGTTCCGGCATCATTGAATGTGAAGCCGCGAGACCCGAGCCCGCCTAGGCCGGCAGCGGCATAGGCCGCGTTGAGCGCGGCATTGCTGCCGCCGGCCGATGGGATACCGGAGAAGCGGCCATTGGGAATATCGCCGCTGCCGCCACGCACGAAGCCGAGTTCGCCGCCGCCGGACTGGCACGTCTGGCCAGCGGGGATGGAGAACGGCGTTCCGGCACCGCGCGAGCTGCCGGTCCCAGGCACGACGCAGCCATCCTGCAGCGAGTCGTACGCGAAGCTGCCCCGTTCCCCGCGCGTGATCGAATTGCGCTTCTGGTAGTTGCCAGAGACCACGACATTGCCGCGCCCGTCGGCGAAATTGCTGCCGACCGTCAGATCAAAATTGTAGACCGGTGTTCCGGTCGGGCGATCCATGTTCAACTGCGAGCGCCCTTCGACGCCATTGAAATCGTTCCGCATAATGAAGTTGACCACGCCGGTGATCGCATCCGATCCATAGACTGCCGACGAGCCGCCGGTGACGATCTCCGTCCGCGCGATAAGCGCCGCGGGGATGGTGTTCAGATCGGTGACCTGATCAGGGCCGTAAATAGCAAAGCGGCGGCCGTTCACGAGCACGAGATTGCGGCTTGGTCCGAACCCGCGCAGGTTGACGCTGGCGGTGCCGTTCAGCGTATTGGATGTCGACCCACCCTCTTGGGAGGCGACGAACTGGGGCGATGCTTCCAGAAGGTTCTCGACATTGACTGTGCCGGACAATTTCAGGTCGGATTCGCCCAGGATATTGACTGGCGTCGAGGCGTTGAAGCCGTTGCGGGCGATGCGCGAGCCGGTCACGACGATGTCGGGAGCTTCTGCTTGCTGCCCTTCGGCGCCAATGGATGGCGAGACCGGCACAGTAGTTTCAGACGGATCACCTGTCACGCCGGGGGCCGGGGCGGTTTGTGCATGAAGTGACGCAAAGCCCAGAGGGGATGCTGCCAGTAAAATCGCCGATCCGCATAGAAACTGTACACGGTGCTTATTGACTTTGCGCTTCATACCTTCATCCCCTCATGTCGCAGCGGACGAGATCATCGATCGATCCATCCTAGCGTGTGCTTTCCACGGCGGCGCGCCGGATTTCCCGGTCGCGTTATTTCCTGACGCTGCGCCAACATTTTCGATGAATGGCGATGTCGTCTGAAAGTGGTTTGACGGTAGCGGTACCATATGTCAAGCGGTGACCATCGGTCCCATATTGCGAGACTTGCCTGTCCGACGTTAGGCGGAAGTCAAGATTCGGTACTGAGATGAACGCGATCCTCGGCAATGCGGACGCGTGGCAGAAGAGGATGTTTCGTATGCAGTACGCAAAGCTGTTCATCTTAACGGGCTTAATGAGCCCAACCGCTTTGGCTGCGCAGATCCTAGACCCGGTCTTCGCGGACCATGCCGTATTGCAGCGGGATCGGCCAATTCGGCTGTGGGGCAAGGTTGCGCCGCAAGAAAGGGTCGACATCACGCTGCAGGGCCGCCACCGCACCGCCCGTGCCGGCGCAGATGGCCGATGGTCGGTCGTTCTGCCGGCGTTGCGTGCGGGTGGCCCGTACAGGCTCGACGCGCACCGTGGATCGGGTGGCAGCCAGTCGCTGGCGGATATAGCGCTCGGCGACGTATTTTTGTGTTCGGGCCAATCGAACATGGAATTCCCGCTGTCGAAGAGTCGTGGTGGCGCGGACGAGATCGCGAGCGCCGACGATTCCGATCTGAGGCTCGCGACGATGCCGGCGGTTTCCTCGGCATTGCCGGTGCGGCATCTCGCGCAACCGCTGGACTGGCGACCGGCATCGCCGGCATCCGTTGCCGATTTTTCCGCGGTGTGCTGGTACACGGCACGCGCTCTCCGGCGAACCGTTCGGGTGCCGATCGGGTTGATCGACGCCTCTTGGGGCGGATCGACGCTTCAGGCGTGGCTCAGCCCCGCGGCGCTCGACGAGGGGGGGGGCGACCGCGACATGATCGATCTTCTTGCGGCGTACAATCGCGACCCTGCAGCCGCGAACCTGACCTGGGGGCAGCGGTGGCGGCAATGGTGGCACGCCGAGATATCGCCAACTGACGAACCCTGGACGCAGACCGTAACGACCGGCTGGGCACGCGTGCCGCTGCTCGACTTGTGGGAGAAATGGCCTGCACCGGTTCTTGCCGATTTCAACGGCATGGTCTGGTATCGGACGCGCATTACGCTCACCCCGCAGGAGGCCGCGCAGGCGGCGACCCTGGATGTCGGGGGAGTGGACGAGATCGATCAGAGCTGGGTGAACGGGCGTGCGGTCGGCACCGGAGCGGGTGACGAACCGCGACGCTATCCGGTGCCGGCCGGAACGCTGAAGGCGGGCGAGAACGTCATTACGGTCAACATATTGGATACTTGGGATACCGGCGGGTTTTACGGGCCCGCAGAGCGGCGCGCGCTCACGCTTGCCGACGGTCGGCGCATTCCGTTGTCCGGACCCTGGTTCTACCGAAAGGTCGACCACGCGCGACCGCGGCCACCCCGCGCGCCGTGGCATCCCGCCTCGGGTCAGGGAACCCTCTACAACGGGATGATCGCACCGCTTGGCGCCTACGGCCTGCGGGCCATGGCGTGGTACCAGGGGGAGTCGAACACCGCCGATCGTCTCGCCTATGGCGACCGGCTGACTGCGCTGTATCACGATCGGCGCGCGACGTTCGGCACGACGCTGCCGATACTGATCGTACAACTCGCGAATTTCGGTCCCAAGGCCGACCGACCCGTCGACAGCGATTGGGCGGCTGTGCGCGAGGCGCAGCGCCGACACGTGCTGACTGACGCGCGGTCAGGCCTGGCCGTCACGATCGATGTCGGCGATCCTGCGGATATCCATCCGACCGACAAGCGAACCGTTGGCGAACGGCTGGCGCGCTCCGCCTTGTCGGTCGTCTATGGCCGGCACGGGCCCCGCGCCGGCCCGCAACCGGTAACCGCCCACGAACGGAACGGACGCGTCACCATCCAGTTCGGCGACGTCACTGGTCGGCTATCGGCGTCGACCGCACCGCCATCGTTCGAGCTGTGCGGCGCGACCCAGCTATCGTGCCGCCGCGTGCCTGCCAGTGTTGGCGCGCGGTCGGTCGACCTGCCCTTCTATCCCGGCGCGACACGCGTCCGATATTGCTGGGGTGACAGCCCATCGTGCGACGTGCGCGACGCGGCCGGACCGGTAAGCCCGTTCGAGCTTTCGCTGACACCGGCGCGCCGTCCCGCGACTGCGTCGCAATGACTGAAGAGCTATTGGAGATCACGACATGACAATGAACCGGCGCAATTTGCTCGCGGCGGGTGCCGCCACGCTTGCCTGCTCGTTAGGCCAGAACCTCGGTGCCGCGACCGGCTCCGACTCGTTGGCGCGGCTTGCGAGCGCGAAAGGGATCCGGTTCGGGAGTACGATCGGCCATACGAACTTCGCGGACCCGGCCTATCGCCGGCTGAACGCCGCGCAATGCGGGCTGATCGTTCCCGAGACCGAGATGAAGTGGGTTGCGCTGCGACCGGACGCGCGCCGGTTCGATTTCCGCGCTGCGGACGCGATCGTGGCGTGGGCGCGGCAGGAACGCCTCGGCATACGCGGCCATACGCTGCTGTGGCATTTTGAACGATGGATGCCCGAATGGACGCGGACGCACGATTACGGTGCGAAGCCGGCTACCGAAGCCGCGCGGTTGCTCGACGAGCATGTCGATACCGTCGCGCGACGCTATGCCAGCAGCATCGACAGCTTCGACGTGGTCAATGAGGGCATCGATCCTGATACCGGCCTTCTTCGGGAGACGGTGCTGTCGAAGCCGGTCGGTGCCGAGAACCTGATCGACATGGCGTTCCGCAGCGCGCGGCGCGCGGCCTCGCAGGCGGAACTCGTCTACAATGACTTTATGAGCTGGCGGTCGGACGACGCACGCCACCGCGACGCAGTCCTCCGGCTGCTGGAGAGGCTCAAGAAGCGCGGGACGCCCGTCACGGCGCTCGGTATCCAGAGCCATCTCGGCAGCAAATACAGCGAAGCGCCGACCGGACTGGGTGCGCTCGACGAGACGGCGTGGCGCCAATTCCTCGACACGGTGACGGGCATGGGACTCGATCTGCTTGTCACGGAACTCGACGTTCACGACAACCCGCTGCCCAGCGAGATCGGTCCGCGCGATCGCGAGGTGGCCGCACATACTCGTGCCTATCTCGATCTGATGCTATCCTACCCGCAGTGCAAAACGATCATGTGCTGGGGCTTGAGCGACCGGTACAGTTGGTTGCAGCCGCTGCGGCCGCGTCCCGACGGCCTAACCAAACGCCCGTTGCCCTATGACGACGCGTTCGCGCCGAAGCCAATGCGCGATGCAATCGCGGGGGCCTTGGCCGCCGCCGTTCCGCGGGCGCAAACCGCAGCGTAGTCAATAGCCGTTTTAGTATCTGCCGTAGGCGGACCGTACGATGCCTGGAGCGGCCGAAAGCATCGACACCGTCCTGCGCCTGTTCAGGCCGCCCGAACTGCTGCGCATCCGGAATGTTGTAGACCTCACCCAGTAGCCCGGTCGCCAGATCCTCGAACTGTTGCTAGTATAGCGGCGGCTGGAAAAACTAACTTACCGTGGGCACTGAGAACACCTTTTCTGCTTGGAAACGGCATCGATAGACAATTTTTTAGACAAAAGATATCCGTCATAGCTAGTGCGCGTCACGAGCAGACAACCCCTAGACTAGGTCATCCGTGAATCCAGCACACCTGCCATGTGCTAGTCGAGCACGGAGACACCTTTGTCGTCGAGGTCGACATCCTCGGCATTAGCTTCTGCATTGAGTATCGGATGTTATTCTGAGCGCCTGGCCTATATAGTACTCGCCGTAGCGATCGCTATATTCTCTTGTCGCGAATAGAAGATTTGAAGCGGCATGCGGCGTCCGGCCTTTAGATATCCGTCGCGAAGCGGTGAACCTGGTCGGGCGTCCAGAGCGGCTCGTCGGCGTCCGTGATCGCCCGCTCGCGCGCCCGAATCCCCATCCAGCGCCGGTAGCTCGATTCCGGATGCTCGTCTTCGAGCGCCTTGATTGCGGCATAGGCTTCCGCCCCGGGAATGTCGGCGAGTATGTTGAAAAGGCTGTTGCGCGCTTCTTGGGCATTGTCGCGAAGCGTTGGAGAGTACACGCCCTTGCTGTTCCGATCGATGTCCTCGCCGACCCGGATATACCGGTGCATGAGCACATACAGCCCTTTGAGATGAGCCGCGGTCCGAAACGCATCCACGCGGCTACCCGCGCCGTGCCGGTCGCCGAGCAGACTTACGATGAATAGCGACGCAAATGGCGAGGCCGCATCTGCATCAAGCGCCTCCAGCGCGGCCGCGAGTGCTGGAATGGCCGGGCTCGGATCGCTGTCGACCCATAGAGCGAACCATCGCGGACGCTGCGGATCAGCTCCACCAGCTTGGGCTTTCACCTGCGCCAGCGCTGCGAGCGTTTCGGGAGCGGTTCCGCCGCTCGCCAGAATGTTGGTGCTGTACCGCACACTGTCCGGGTTGGACATTTCGTGATGGGTCAACCAGTCGAGAAGCACAGGCGCGACATCGACGTGCAGCCAAGGGGCGTGATAGAGAATGTCGTGCAGAACATAATGCATCGGCTCATCGGCCACGCTGTTCTCGAGCTCCCACACTAATTCGGCTCTCACGGCTGCGAGTCCTAGTTCCGGGAAAGTGAGAAACAGCGGTTCGAGCCAGGTTGGGAAACCGTTCAGCTCCCAGGGGAAATACCGGAGTGCATGCTGCGCCTCGTCGCTTGTCAAATTAGCGGGAAAGTCGGACACAGAGGTGGTTCTAGGAATCTGAACAGCGGGGATAAGTGGATTGCCGATCTGACAGCGGCCATGCTGGCCGCGAAGAGGAGGCAAGATGAGCAAGCGACCCCGCCGGAATCACAGCCCGGCATTCAAGGCGAAGGTGGCACTGGCTGCTGTGAAGGGCGAGAAGACGCTAGCCGAGCTGGCGCAGCAGTTTGACGTACATCCCAACCTTATCAACCAGTGGCGGGCGCAGCTGCTGGAGGGGGCGGCAGACGTGTTCGGCGCAGGGCCGGCAGCGAGCGAACCCGCGGTCGATATAACCGTGCTGCACGCCAAGATTGGCGAGCTGACGCTGGCGAACGATTTTTTGGCCGGTGCGCTCGGGAAAGCCGGTCTGTTGCCGAGCGCAAAGCGATGATCGACCGAGACCATGCGCTGCCGCTGGCCCGCCAGGCGCAGCAGCTCGATATCAGCCGTGGCAGCATCTACTATCTACCGAGCTCGGTCTCGCCGGCCGACCTGTTGATCATGCGGCGCATCGACGAACTTCACCTGCTTTATCCGTTCGCCGGCAGCCGGATGCTGCGCGATCTGCTCCGGCAGGAAGGCGTGGCCATCGGGCGACGTCATGTCGCGACCCTGATGAAGCGGATGGGGCTCGAGGCGATCTACCGCCGTCCGAACACGTCAAAACCGGCGACGGGGCACAAGATTCATCCCTATCTACTGCGCAAGCTGGCGGTGACCCGGCCGAACCAGGTTTGGGCGACCGACATCACGTACATCCCAATGGCTCGCGGCTTCGTCTATCTGGTCGCCATCGTCGATTGGTTCACCCGGCGGGTGCTGGCCTGGCGGGTGTCAATCTCAATGGACGTCGCGTTCTGTATCGAGGCACTGGAGGAAGCGCTCGCCCGTTATGGCAAGCCCGCGATCTTCAACAGCGACCAAGGCTCACAATTTACGAGTTCCGCCTTCACCGCTGTCCTGCACCGCGAAGAGATCGCCATCAGCATGGATGGAAAGGGTTGCTGGCGCGACAACGTGTTCGTTGAGCGCCTCTGGCGCTCGGTGAAATACGAGGAGGTGTACCTCAACGCCTACGCCTCGGTTCCCGAAGCCCGCGCTGGCATCGGCCGATATTTTGCGTTTTATAACAGCGTCCGGCCACATTCAGCCTTGGTGCCAGAACACCGGATCAGGTATACTTCGGCCAGCCGCTTCTCGCAGCGGCATGATCAACCAGCGGCGATCCACTTATCCAAACCGCGAGCCTGTTCAGACAACCGGGGCCACCTCTCCAGTCCTTGGCGAGACGCCGGCATCGGCTGAGCCACGCCAGGGTGCGTTCGACGACCCAGCGCCGGGGCAGAATGACAAAGCCCGTCAGGTCGGAACGTCTGATGATTTCGATTGTCAGCCGATCAATGTGTGCGACCGCTGCTTCAAGTTTCTGGCCGGCATAGCCGCCATCGGCATACAGTCTGATGAGCGTGGGATACGCGTCGCAGGATCGTTCGATCAGGTCGGGCGCTCCGTCGCGGTCCTGAACATCGGCGCCGTGCACCACGCCTTCGAGCATGTTGCCGAGTGTGTCGGTCACGACGTGGCGCTTGCGCCCCTTTATCTTCTTGCCGGCGTCGTATCCGCGAGGCCCACCCGCCTCGGTGGTCTTCACCGACTGGCTATCGATGACGCCTGCGCTCGGCGCTGGTGTGCGACCTTCCGAAACTCGCACCCATGCTACCAGCACCGCGTTGATGACATCGAGCAGGCCGTTGTCGCGCATCCGGTAGAAATGATACTGCACCGTCGTGAAGGGCGGGAAGTCCTTCGGCAGTTGCGCCCATTGGCACCCTGTCGTGGCGATATACTGGATCGCGTCCCAAAGGATCCGCGCCTTGTGCTTGCGCGGGCGTCCCACCCTGGAGGTTCGCCTCAATAGCGGCCGGATGACAGCCCATTCCTCATCGGTGCAGTCGCTTGCATAGCGCAGCCCGCTTCTGTCATGCTCGCGCCGAGCGGTTTCAGTCCAGCCCATGTGATCCTCGTGGTCTTCGCAACCCCCGGTGAATCACAAGCTACTGAAATCGCTCAACTCAATTTTCGGTCGGGCTCTAAGACCCGCAAGGCGGAAGACCTTGAGTACCGACCCTGGTTTCGCTGCGTCCAGGTTTGACGCAGCAGACCCTTCATCATCCGCTGGTGGCGCGCCGTACGGTAGATATTGGTCGATCAGGCTATGGTCGGAAAGCGCCTGCCAAGCGTCCTCGCGGCTGGTGATGAAAATATGGGCACGCTCGCGTGCATCGTGAATACGGCCGGCGAAGATTCGCACGGCATCCTCGAGCGCTCGTGGGGTCTCGAGCTGCGCTTCATCGACCGAGTCGAGGAAAAACCAGGCTTCTTCGTTCGAGGTCAGCCAAGCATCGAATTCGGCCCCGGTCCCGACTTCAAAGGCATCTGCGAAATACGCGTTTACCTTTTCGATGCGGATGAAGAACGCTCTTTTGCCACGCTCATGGATGCGACGCGCACGATCGCGCGCCTCGAACGTCTTGCCCGCCCCAGGTTCGGCTAGGATCAGGACACGGTAGCCGCTTTCCATCTCGTGCCAGCGCTGGGCTTTGCCCCCGTATGCGCTGCTTAGAAATGCCCAGTCGCCGAAGGGCGGATCGGCCGGAGTGAAGCGCCGTAGGAGCTGAACGATTACTTCTCTCATGTTCTCGTCCCAGCGTTGGCAGGGTAAAGGTTCGGAAACCAACGCTCCGCCACGTCGGCGGGAAAGGCGAGCCGTAACGGGGCGCGATGCGACGAGGAGGTCAGCATGCCGCGCTCGACCAGCGCAGCGGTAACGTTGCGCGCTCCGCGCTCCTCATAGCCGGTGAGGGACGGTATTTTCGAGCGCTCGACCTCACCCGCAAGTACCGCTTCCCGCAACACAGCATAGCTTCCGCGCATCAGCCGCTTCATGCGGATTTCTTCCTCAACATGGATCTCGATACGGGTGAGCAGCATGTCCGGCTCGAGCAGTCCACTCATGAAACGGATCTGATCGATTGATCGGCTGAGGAAGAACTTGCAGAAGGCAACCAGTCCGCGTTGCGTGAGATTACCGCGGCCGTCGCGATCACCTTCGCGAGGCCGATCGGCTTGCTGGAGCAGCCTTTTGTACTGCTGCTCCTCACGTGCCAGCCCCCGCGCGACCGACCAAAGACTGGTGCCGATATCCAGCCGCTTTAACAGCGCATGCGACATCAACCGGGCGACGCGGCCATTTCCGTCGAGGAACGGATGAATCCACAAAAAGCGGTGATGGACAGCGCCGACCGTCATCAACTGACGCAGACGGGTGAGCGGGGGCGAGGCATATGCCTTCTCGAACCGCATCATGAACCGCGATAGATCGTCATGTTCGGGGGGGAGGTGCCGCCCCACTTCAACGTCGCGCGTCCGCCACTCTCCGGGAACGATAGGCAGCTTTTCGCCGGTCTTGGGATTCGTTATCCAGAGCATCTCGGGGGGGAGCAGCGAGCAGAACTCCTCGTGCAACCAGGCGGCATAGGCAGCTGAGGCGGGCCAGACATCCGGATCGCGCCCTTCGTCAATTAGCCGCTGAACGTGGATGTGGGCGACGGCTTCCTGCTGGAGCTCACGCCGCTTAGGCTCGGCAGAAAATTCATTTGTGAGCGCCCGATCGATATCGCGCGGATGCGTGTCATGGCCTTCGATTAGGTTTGAATAATAGCAGTTCATTGACCGGACGAGGTCGCCGATAGACTCTCGCAGGATTGGATGGATCCTCGCGGCCAGATGCTTAGCTTCACCGACTAAGGCGAGAACCTCGTCGTCGAGCGCCCCTGCGGCTTCCTCAGGGACCATCGGCTCCATTGATGCAACATCCATGTGGACGATTTATGCCGGTTCACGGACCGGTTGTATAGGGCCCATATCCTCACCAAATGAGCTCTTACCGCCTACAATTATGCCGGTTGGTTTGCCGGTTCGTATGCCGCTTCATTTGTAGAACCAGTCAACCCGATGTGATCGTCAGCTCAAAGGAATTGGGATTGATGAGTAGGAAGGGCGGTACACCGGCAGCAAACCTTACCTTTCGGACCATCGTCGTACCGCGGTCGCGACCTCGGCCTCTGGATGACGATGTGCTGACTTTCTACCTGCAGTGTCCGACCCCGCATCAGCTGAGAAGGGTAGGGAGCCACGACGTCCTTCAGGTCGTCCCACGGTGCCGATAGCCACCGATCATAGTCGTCGTCATGAAGAACGACAGGCATCGCTTTAGGGTGGATCGGCGCCACGATCGCGTTCGGCTCTGTTGTGAGGAATCCGTACGCATTGCCGCGCTCCGTCGGCCGCCGGATACCGGCAAAGGCGAAGATCGGGCAACTAGGTACGTCGAACCAGTGCAGCGGCTTTTTTCCGTCCTCGCCAGGCGCGATCCCGAACTCGGAAAATGCCGTCACCGGGACCAGGCAGCGGCGTGCGGGCGTCGTCAGCATTGACCGCCAGAAGCTGGAACTGAGATTGCGCACGTTGGTCACGTACTTGGTAAGTTTGACCGCCGGATCGAGCTTGCGCGGCACCTGGGTAGGCACGCCCCATTCCATCCGCTCGATCTTCCGATCGGCCCCGTCCTGAACGACGACCTGGCCATAGAACATGGGGTAATCGCGGATCGTACTGAACCCTTTTACGACTTTGACGGGCGATATCGGTGCCAGCAAAGTTCGGCGCCAAGATGAAGCGCTGGTTGGGGAAGTAACCCTGATCCTGCCTATGACGGAGGACGACCATGAGCGCGTATGTCGGTTTGGACGTTTCGTTGAAAGAGACAGCGGTATCGGTGCGACGGGGCGGCAAACGCATCTGGCGTGGGAAATGTGCGTCAGATCCGAAGGTTTTAGCTGATTTGATCCGCGCACGCGCGCCGGACGCCGAGCGGGTCGTATTCGAAACCGGTCAATTGTCGACGTGGTTCTACCATGCGCTCAAGGCCGATGGTGTTCCTCCCATCTGCGTTGATGCGCGGCACGCGAAAGCTGCGCTGGATATGGCCGCGAATAAGACAGACGCTAACGACGCGGATGGTCTGGCGCATATTGCAGAAGTCGGCTTCTATCGAGAAGTTCGGGTAAAGGGGTTCGAGAGCATGCTGATGCGTACGCTGGTCGCGGCGCGAGATCAGCTTCTCAAAGTGATCGTTCAGATGTCGAACCAGATTCGAGGACTGATGAAGACCTTTGGCCTAGTCGTGCCGAAAAGCGCTGGCGGTGCTTTTGAAGGCCATGTCCGTCGATTACTGGCGGATAATGCCCAGCTTGAACGGATCGTCTTGCCGATGCTCGATGCCTGGCGAGGGTTGCGTATGCAGGCTGCTAAACTTGATGGGCAACTTCGTGCCGCCTCGCGGTTGGATCAACGATGCGCTCTACTCATGTCCATTCCTGGCATCGGTCCGGTCACGGCGTCTTCGTTCGTTGCAGCCGTGGAAGAACCTGGCAATTTCAAATCATCTCGTGCGGTAGGCGCTTGGCTTGGTTTGACGACCAGGCGCTACCAGTCCGGCGAAGTCGATTACGGCGGCCACATATCCCGTCGGGGAGATCCGCGCCTCCGCGGCCTGGTTTACGAGGCCGCTGTCGTGATCTTGACGCGTTCGACGGGCGAAAGCACTTTGAAACAGTGGGGTGTCGGATTGAGGGAACGTCTCGGCTTCAAGAGAGCAGCCGTGGCGGTCGCTCGCAAACATGCCGTCATCATGCACCGTATGCTGCATACCGGAGAGCTTTTCGACCGGACCGCTGGCGCTGCCGTCAGCTGACAACAGCTTGACCGAAATGCCAGCCTGAGGATGCCCCTGCCGGGGCGTAGGCCGGATCATTCCGCTATGTCCGTTGCGAAAGGCGACACTGCCTGAATGCGCATAGAACATTGGAAGATCCGCTTTTACGAAAACCCATCCTGCGGCGCCAAATGGCGACCGCGTAGACGACCATGTACCGGCAGAAGCAGTCATCAGATGATGCTTTTAACAGGTAGGAAATGTGCCCGATGAAATATCCTTGACCCCACCGCGATTAGACGACGGAGCCAGTTATCCGCTAACGATCGGCACGGACCGCTCAGGGGACGCAAAACACCTGGGGCTGTTGAAAGGCCTTCGCCTCGCGGCTCGCTGTCCCGATAGCACGCCATTTCGGAATTGGCCGAGTTGGATCGCCACCATCCACGGCTGATGCAAAAATCAATTCTTTGCATCAAAACCTAGAGGACAGCTGACCGGCAGAAAGCCAGTTATGTTGGGGCCATGCTAACGTACGTTAGCTATCCCCATCGGAACCAATCCAGACTCAAGCACTTCTATCCTCAGTATATTGTTAGGAGAAAAGAAATGCGCATTCTGACTTCGATCGCCGCTATTTCGCTGATCATCCCAAGTGTTGCCCTGGCCCAGACAGGTGGTACGTCCGGTGGTGCCGGTGGCACGACATCTGGCGGCAGCATGGGTGGTTCCACCGCCGGCGGCGGCATGGGCGGCTCCACCACGGGCGGCAGCATGGGTGGCGACCAGATGGGAACATCTGGTTCGACGGGACAATCGGGCACTTCGGCAAGCGGTTCCAGCACGACCGGCAAGAGCACGACCCGTTCGTCGCGCGGCAAGTCGTCGACCAGCCGTACGCGCGGCACGTCGGGCGCCGGCAGCAGCTCGAGCGACACCGGCAGCATGGGTACCGATAGCACGGGCGGCAGCATGGGCGGCACGTCGACTACGGGTTCGATGGGCACCGGAACGGGTGGCTCCATGACTGGCGGCACAGTGGGTGGCTCGGGAACGACTGGCTCGACCACCAGCGGCAGCACGACGCCGAACTGATATAGTTCTAACGACTTTCCGAGGGGCTGGCCGAGCGATCGGTCGGCCCTTTCTGTGTTTGTCCGGCGCGTCGCCAGTCCGTTTCGTGCCGTGGCAAGTCGTCACCAAGCGAGAGCACAACACCTCTCCGTCTCTGCGATGCAGAAAGCACCGAGACTGTTGAAAAACTCGGGAAGCAGTCAATGTGGTCACCTGACGCCTGATATGATCGCTAGCAGGACACCGGTTGCGCACAAGGAGTTGTGGCAGCCGAGAGGACATTGGAAGAATGTTGCTGACTTGAGCGCCGCCTCCAAGCCGGGACGAGTTTTTCAACAGCCTCCACCGGTTTTGCATCGACGCCGATCCGTAGGATGGGCCTAGGTCGAGTTTCAGTTTTCGCAGCGAGCATCGCTAGCGGGCCGATGCCGAAAGATATAAACGACTGGTATGAGCGACGATCCAAAATTGTACCGAGAGCGTGCGGACGCCGAGCGTGCAGAGGCTGAGATTTCCACGCTACCTAACGTTCGCACCAGGGCACTTCGATCGGCAGAGCGATGGGAAGAAATGGCTCAGCGCGCTGAACGTGTTCAAAGCCTAGCTGCCGAACGGTATAGCCATTCGGGCACTGACGTGACCCCCGTCTTTCATCCAGCGGCAACCAGAGACCGGCCGTTATTGTCGCGCAGGAGCGTGGGCGAAGCAACGGGCGGGTTTAAACCCGCCCGTTGCTTTTCGAGCTCGGTGGCAAAGGCCGCCGGTGTGGCGTAGCCAAGCGAGGAGTGCGGCCGCTCGGTGTTGTAGTCGTCGACCCAGCGCGCGAGAATCGCCCGCGCCTGGCGGACCGTGAAGAACAGCGTCTCGTTGAGCAGCTCGTCGCGCATGCGACCGTTGAAGCTTTCGACGAACCCGTTCTGCGTCGGCTTGCCCGGCGCGATATAGTGCCACTCGACGCCGACATCTCCCGACCACGCGAGCACCGCGTTCGAGGTGAGCTCGGTTCCGTTGTCGCTGACGATCATTTTGGGCGCGCCGCGCTCGGCGATCAGATCGGCAAGTTCGCGCACCACCCGCTTGCCCGAGATCGACGTGTCGAGCACCGCTCGCAAACACTCGCGCGTCACGTCGTCGACGATGTTGAGGATGCGGAACCGCCGACCGGTTGCCATCTGATCGTGCACGAAGTCCAGGCTCCAGCGCTGGTTGGGCAGCGCCAGCACCGGTGCGGGTGCCCGCGCGCCAACGGCGCGCTTTCGTCCCTTCCGGCGACGCACCGTCAGCCCTTCCTCGCGGTAGAGCCGCTGGGTCTTCTTGCGGTTGATCGTGATGCCGTCCCGGCGCAGCAGGATGTGTAACCGCCGATAGCCGAACCGCCGGCGCTGCTGCGCCAGCTCGCGCAATCGCGACCGCAGGTCGCCATCATCTGATTGGCACGAGCGATACCGCATGCTTTTGCGATCCGCCCCGACGACAGCACACGCCCGCCGCTCGCTCATCCCCAGCGCCGTCTGGAGATGCGCGACCGCTTCCCGCTTCGCGGCGGGCGTCACCATTTTTTTGACAGCAGGTCCTTCAGACCTGCGTTGTCGAGCATCGTGTCCGCCAACAGCCGCTTGAGCCGACCGTTCTCCTCCTCAAGCGCCCGGAGCCGCTTCGCATCGGACACCTCCAGGCCGCCAAACTTAGCCTTCCAGGCGTAGTAGGTCGCGCTCGACATCCCGTGCCGTCGGCACAGATCCGTCACCACCGCGCCAGCCTCGGCCTCTTTCAGGATGCCGATGATCTGCTCTTCCGAAAACTGCTTCCGCTTCATCTGTCCGTCCCTTCTTCCGGGGTCGGACTCTAGCTCCAACTGGAGGAAAAAACGGGGGTCACGTCACGGGCAGTCTGGACTTGCACACTGCGCCTACGGCTTATACCCGCCCACATGATGATCGAAGCGAGCAAGCACGGTATCCTGCAGCGTGCGCTTGCCAATGCGGGCAAACTGCTAGGTGGAAAAACTGCCGCTGGCGTTATGCAGCTCGCGAGCTTCGCGCTGGCTGCCCGTGGTCTTGGGAAAGCCGAATTCGGTGTCTTCTCTGTCGTTACCGCCCAAGCCATGGTATTCACCGGTCTTGCTACCTTCGAGTCGAACCAGGCTATTATTCGCTACGGCGTGCCACATCTCGAACACGGCGATCATCGCGCGATTCAGGCGCTGTTCAAGGCGGGAACGGTCCTCGACATCGGCGCGGCTTTAGTCGCGGCAATCGCGATTATTCTCACCGCTCCACTGCTGGGGCATTGGCTCGGCTGGACGGCGGATCTAACCAGGTTCGCGCAAGCCATGGCACCGCTGCCGCTGGCGAACGCGATCGGTACACCCAAAGGAATGCTCCGGCTCTTCAACCGTTTCGATCTTTTGAGCGGGCACGTCGTGGTTACACCGCTTGTCCGATTGGCGCTGATCGGGGTGCTTGGGCTGCTGGGGATGTCCCTTGGATGGTATGTGGCAGCATGGGTCGTTGCCGGCATCGTTGGCGCGTTCGTAGCTGTATTCCTGGCGTGGCGTGAAGCCTATCGGCTTCGACTGCTCGCGTTGATCGACACGCGCATGCGTGGCCTTTCAATCGACAATCCGGGCCTGTGGCGGTTCTCGCTGTTCTCCAACCTCAACTCGTCGCTAGCACTCATCCCAGGGCAATTGGCGATCGTCATGGTTGCAGGCATACTTGGCGAA
Source organism: Sphingomonas faeni (assembly GCF_030817315.1). Taxonomy (NCBI): domain Bacteria; kingdom Pseudomonadati; phylum Pseudomonadota; class Alphaproteobacteria; order Sphingomonadales; family Sphingomonadaceae; genus Sphingomonas; species Sphingomonas faeni. The sequence continues at coordinate 105,404 of NZ_JAUSZF010000004.1, forward strand.
AGTGCCGCTGGCCTTTTCCGGGTTGCACGCGAGATCGGAACCGGGCTGTTGAAGCCCGTCGACCTCGTCAATCAAGCGATCTACCCCGACATGGCTCGTTTGATCGCGGGCGGAAATTGGCGTGAGTTACGGCATACGGCGGTCCGGGCCGGTGGACTGGCGGGCCTTGTCGGCGCTGGCCTTACCCTGCTCACATGGATAGCCGGACCATCAATAATCGCCGTTATTTTTGGGCCTGATTTCAAAGCGGCTACCCCGGTTCTCATCGCTATCGCGGCAGCAACGTCTCTGCGCGTCATAGCCTTCGCTGCCGATCCGATCATGTATGCACTGGGGCGGCCGGACACACCCTTTGCGATCACGGCATTTACCAGTCTGCTCTTCGTCGCCATTCTAATCTGGCGGCTGCATATCGACGGGCTCGCTGGCGCAGGATGGGCTTTTCTCGGCATGAGCGCGGCCGGCGCGGTGCTGTCTACGATCGCTGCCCAGCGCGCCATTCACATCAGGAGCAAGACATGAACGCGACGATCGAACGGTTCGGATATCCGGGTACGCTGATCCACGAATGGTCGCACTGGGTCGCACTTATCCGTCTTGCACAGCCGACATTGGGCAGCCTCGTCCTCGCGGCAAAGAGTGACGCGATGGCGTTCGGCGATCTGCCGCCCGCCGCCCATGTCGAACTGACGGTCATCACCAAATCGCTGGAGGCCGCGCTTGCCCGTGTCGTCAGCTATGACAAGCTAAACTACCTCATGCTGATGATGGTCGATCCGCACGTCCATTTCCACGTCATCCCGAGGTATGACGGCGAACGAACCCTCGGGAACCTGATCCTAAGCGATGAGGGTTGGCCCGGCGTACCGTTGCTCGGTCAGGCTACTCAGTTGACCGATGCTGAAGCCGCCACACTGGTGATGGTTATGAAAGCCGCGCTCGAGGAGCAATAGTCAGGCGCTCTTCGCCAGGACAGCACGCCAACTGGCGGCGAGCGCCTCCGCAATCGGAAGGTCGGCCGGGTAATCGACCTCGGCTGACGGCATGCCGTCGACAACGACGGTGCCGACCTCGATCTGACGTGCCAGTGCATCCACGACGCTGAGGTACCAGTTCTCGACACCCGACGGATCGGCAAGCGCCAGCTCGACGGCTTGTCGGAACATTGTAGGGCCGCAGCCGCGGAAGGTGAGCAAGCCAATGGATTCCGCATGCGTGCGATCAACGGCGAGACGCTTGCCAACGGCGGTCACGATGTCGCCATCGAGCGTGACCTTCATGTCGTCCGCATCATACGATGTCTTGTGCGTGATCGTGACGTTGACCGGTGCCCGGCCTTCACGGATCGCGGTTGCGACGATGTCGGGCGAGACGAGCGTGTCACCGTTCAGGATCAGAAAGTCGCGGTCCATCTCTTCACGTGCCAGCCATAGCGACGCAAGATTGTCTGCAACCTGAAAGAACGGGTTATACATCACGCGCACCGAGGAACGTGCCTCGATCGCTCGAATGACGCGCTTGGCACCAAAGCCGACAATCACGACAATGTCTTCGATTCCTGCAGCGTTCAAGGCATCGATCTGCCAATCGAGCAGCGTGCGCCCGGCAAACTCCAGCAGGCATTTCGGGCGATCGCGCGTGATGTCACCCAGTCGGGAACCGCGACCAGCGCTGAGAATGATTGCACGCATCGGGACGTCAGGATTGGAGAGCAAGGTCAGCCTCCTTTTGAGGAACAGGGAATCGGGAGGCCGCTTGGCTGAGGCGGGAGATCTGCCCCGCGGTGCGCAGCGCCAGTGCGGCAATCGTCAACGTGGGGTTTGCCCAGCTCGACGTCGGAAAAGTCGAAGACCCGACAATGTGCAAGTTGTCGATGCCATGAACGCGGCCATAGCCATCAGTCACACCTTGCCGCGGATCGTCCGCCATGCGTGTCGTACCGATATGATGATATCCACCGATCGGATGTGCGGAGACGAGTGGATCGCTTCGCCACATCTGCCCGGGATCACCGAGCCAATCCGAAGCCTGGACATCACCTAGCCCGAGCCGGCGAAGCTCTGCGCCAAGCGTGTCCACCAGAACGCCTACGCTGCGTTTGTCGATCGCCGACAACTGCCAATCGAGCGCGACCCTAGGCATACCCAGCGCATCGGTCTCTTGTGTCAGCGTGACCCGACTATCGCGATTGGGTGCCTGCTCCGCCCGGACCAAAAGCGTCAGTTCAGCGCGTCGGGCTTTATGAAGAAGCCAGGGTCGCAAGGGGTCAATATGGCGCTGCGTCCAGCTCGCGACAGTTTTAGTCCCCATCCATACCGCGCGACCAAGGCGTGTCGGCGCCATATCGTGCTTCAAACCGCCATAGACGCGCATACCAAGCGCCTGGGAGGCATCTGCCGGTTGCCGGGCAACGATCGTCAGGGACGTGTTCAGGATCTCCCTGTCGCGCTGCAACTGGGCGGAGGGAGTGATAAGGGCAGCGATATCGCAACCGTTAATCCGGTGCCGTCGCCCGAACAGCTTCAGTAACGACCATGCGTTTTTCGACAGTATTTTCCCGCCGCGCGCATGGGGGTGCTCCATGAAATACCGGCCGACCAGATCGCGCCCGTTGCCCAGACCGCTCGGCATCGCTGAGCGCGACGCGAGGAGGAGACGCGCGTTCTCGATGCCACCGGCAGCCAGGACCAGGTGACGCGGGCGTACCGTGAGGGTTTTGCCGCTAGGTGCGCGAACTAAAACGAATTCGACATGTTTCCCATCGGGATGCGCGACGATCTCTGTTACCGTCGCATGCGTTATGATCGTGCAACGGGGGTGTCGGACAAGATCGTCACACGATGTCATCGTGAAGCGATTGAAGCGCGCATCGAACGTCCAAAGCGGCGTCTGAAGCACGTTTGGATCAAACTGTGGAACGTCGACGCCTGCCTTTCCCAGAACATCGATCGTAGGTGTGTCCGATGGAAGCCCGAACAAGGGCCTGGCCGACCGGTAGTAGCTCTGAAGATCCGCCCAATCGATCGGCCACCCCGACCCCGGTACCCAATTGCGCTTTTCCAGGTCGATAGGATCGAGTTCGGCGCAGCGCCCGCCCCAGATCGCTGTCGTACCTCCAAAGAACCTAAGCCGCGCCTCGCTCAACGGATAATAGTCACGACCGACATTCGTCCCAGCATTGAGCGCAGCGGTTTCGGCTTCGTAGTCTGACCCACCACTTTCCAACAGCATCACCTCGTGGCCGCGGTCGAGAAGCTGACGCGCCATGATGATGCCGGCCGCGCCTGCGCCGACGACGCAAATTTCGGTCGTCCGCTCACCGGCGGCAATTGCGTTCATATCGGTCCGCATCATGCGTTCCGGTTGTTCGCAAGTGCTTGCGCGTACGTACGGAGGTCTATCGGGCTGACGTCGCCTGTCAGGACATAGATGTTACCATCGCGAGACCAATAAATGGCATCTTGATCGCCAACCTTTGTTTGGCCAGAAACTGCAATATCAGCGGCCCGTGCGCGTGCGGCAAAGAGCGCCATTCGTCGATTCCCAGGGATTTCGGCGACAACCTGCAAGCTCGGACCATAATCCGAAGGAAATAGCTGGACGTCGCGCAGGCTCCAGGTCGGTGGAAGCATGGGTATGCTGATCCTTGTCGCCGCCCGGACGTCCTTCGGATCGAACGCCGGCGCTTCAATCTGCGATGCCATTTCAGCTCTTAGTATCGACGTCTGCCTGGCCTCGATCGCTTCTTCGACGAAAGCGGGCACCGCAGCCTCGGCACGTCCGGACTGCCGCATTGGAGGGCCAACAACTTCGAATACCAATAGCATGGCTATCAACGCCGCGGCCGGTTTGAGCAAACGTCTCCGGCGTGGCGCGCTCATAGCGCGGTGGAGGGAAACCGCTGCATCGTTCAGCCGTGCCGCAGGTTCGCCACGCCAAACTGATGCGACTGCAAGCATGGCGTCGCGGTGCCGAAGATCGAGCAAAACACGTTCTGCCGCATCCGGATTGGTGAGCAGATAGTCACACACTTCTACCCTGCAGGCGGCATCGAGCTGATTGTCGACATAGGCCTGGAGTTCGGTCTCGGTGATCTCGGACATAGGCTCAACTACCGCTTTACGACGCGGAGCGAGGGGACAGTGCCCTGAGATAGGCCAGCACTTTGCGGATTGCGCAAGCGGGCGCGAGCGAGTGAAATTCGCGACATCAGTGTTCCGATCGGTATGTCGAGCGCGCTGGCGGCTTCCGCGTAGCTCAGGCCTTCGACCACGACCAGATGAAGCGCTGCCCTTTGGTCCTCGGGGAGCGCTCGCACGCCGGCTTCCGTCTGCTTAAGTGCAAGAGACAGCTCCTGTCCTGGCGCCACGACGGGGTCGGTTGCATCAGCAACTTCTTGTGCATGACGCTCGCGCGTTTTTCGCCGACGAAGGTCGCTGATGAAGCGATTATGCAGGATCGCAAACAGCCATTGGCGTAGCGGATGCGCCGCTTGGTAACTGCCGTTTTCTGCAAGTGCGATAAGCAGCGTCTCATGAACGAGATCCTCTGCTGCGGCCTCGTCGTGGGTCAGCGAACGTGCGTAACGCAGCAGTGTAGGAAGCAATTTAAGGACGTCGGGATCAGATGGCTTCATGTGACACATACGTGTCAGTTCAGATATTATTCCTACCGGTCCGTATAAAATTCGAATTTCTTCCCCACCGCAGCATCAGCGCGCGAGGCAAACGTTCGCTTGTGGTTCATTCAAGGCTAGAATTTTCGAGGAGTTTACGTTCCACGTGAGCCTGTAGGTCACGAGTAAGCCGTCATGATCGGACAGCTTGGGATTGCCCTTCGAGCCGTCGAACATCGCTTGAACACGGATCGGAACAAGCATGGTATCGGGGGGTGAACGAAACAGCTGGAGATCCTGGGTATCCATCCAGGGAGCATCGCCATCCCACGACATTTGGACATCGCAGAACAGCCGTTGGCGCGAACACCACTCGTGGACCATCGTCATCTGATTGGAGACGTTTTCGAACTGGCGGAAGCGCTCCGGAGAGTCTTTCATATTGAAGTCTCCCCCGAGAACCATCGCTGCCTTAGGGCTGCCGTTCCTCCTAACGAAGGCATCCAGTTCCACAGTTTGAAGCCCGTGCGCTTGCAGATGCCGGGTGGGCGAGACTCGCGATGCGTCTTGCGAATTAAGATGCGTATTGATCAGATCAATCGCGACTGGAACATTTGGTATTGCGATACGCGCAAACAACATTCCCTTGTTGCTGAGGCAATCGAAGCCCGCGCATCGATGAACGCCATAAGGCTCTGACAGCGTATAGATTATTGGAAAGCGACTGAAGATCGCCAGACCGGAGTTTACAGCATGAAAGCCCACTTCTCCCCTACTCAAATTGTAGGGGCGTGGCATCGGCTGCAAGGCGGGAAGTCTTTTTTGTTGCGTTCGCGCCGGCCCAGTTACGACATTGGCGTACCCGATATTTGTCATGGAGCGGACAGCCGTTCGGCTGAACATTTCCTGGACCATGACGACGTCGGGAGCTTTGCCGCTACGCCGCAGGTCGGCAAGTCTGAGTGCAATCTCGCGTAGTGACCCGCCTCGCTTGCCGCGCGCCGGCCACGCCAATCCCTCGATGTTGTAGCTTAACACATCGAACGTTGTGCTTGCGGTTCGCCCGTCGCTGGAGACTTCTATTGGCGGCACTCCGCCTTGGCTACATTCCGATAGCAAAGGAGCGGGAAGCGAGACGCAGCCTCCGAGCGCGATCACGGCAATGATAGAAATTACTGAACGATGCATATCCCCGGGCCATAACGATGAAGGCGTATCAGGCAAGGAAAGTAGCAGCGGCGACGGCAAGCTGAGCAGCCCCCACCGGGTGGTCTGGGTAGATAGTTAGTGCATTGTCGTCTCTGCTGCCATTGTCGGGCGGAGGTGGAGCGAAGCGGAACCGGAGGCCGACTATGGCGGTATCGCCGCTTCTGGTGCCGGTGGGGGGTAGCCCTTCGCTGCGCGTTTAAGCGACTTGGCGGTGTTTGAAGGTCTTGGGCTCAAGGATAAGCCGGGCATGATTATTGGCGCGAACACCTGGCGTACCGCGCCCGTTGCAGCTGCCGCGGCGTGAAGGCATTTTGCACCTCGGCAGATTAAGAATGTGCCGCCGAGCTCAAGAACGCTGCGGGACAAAGGGGCCATGCTGGTCACGCAGACTGTCGATCAAGGTATACCGCAAATGACACTTTGGTTGCTGGCTGTTCAATCAGGGTCCATTCGCCGCTGAACATGTTTAACTAGGCCACGTGGACAAAGGGCAGCCACAGCGTAACTGATGCGAGCGCGACGAAGCCGAGATATGACTCTGCTGTTTTGTCATAACGCGTTGCGACACGGCGCCAGTTCTTAAGCTTGCTGAACAAGCGCTCGACGAGATTGCGCCAACGGTATTTCTCGCGATCATGCGGGATCGGTATGCGGCGGTTGCTTTTGGTTGGAATGACCGCCTTGACATCCGCCTTGGCGAGTTCCTGGCGGATGGCATCGGCGTCATAGCCCTTATCGGCAAGCAGGGCCTCGATCCGGTCAGCCAGCATCCCGAACAAGGGCCCGAAGCCCTTCACGTCGTGGGCCTGGCCCGGCGTCAGGACGAAACATAGCGGTCGCCCCTGACCATCACAGCGGGCGTGCAGCTTGGTTGTGAAGCCGCCTCGCGAACGGCCGAGCCCTTCGAATTCTTGATCCCTTTTTTTAGCCCGACGGCGCAGTGGTGCGCCCGGACTACGGTGCTGTCGATCATGTCGGCGCTGACATCCCGCTCGACGACAGCGGCCAGGGTCTCCAGCATGGCTTCGAACACGCCCGTCACGACCCAGCGACGATACCGCCGGAACACACTGTTCCACTTGCCATATTCATCCGGCAAATGCCGCCATTGCGCGCCTGTCCGCGCCATCCACACCATGCCTTCGAAATAGGGCCGGTTGTCTCCCGCGGGTCGGCAGCCACGTCCTCGCTCCGACGGCAGCAGGGGCCCGATCAGAGCCCACTCATCATCCGAAACCCCAATCCGCTCGCCCAACGCCGCCTCCAAAAGACAGCCTTGAATCAACCGATCAGACGCGCGTCAACATTTGTCCACGTGGCCTAGTCGACCCTGAACGTACAGACAAACGTCATATTGTGGGTAATTGGCAATGGCAAGTTGGTACGACTCAGTTCGATTAATCGCGCTTGACTGATATTGCGTTGGTGGAAATAGCCGGCCAGACGAACATTCCACATTTTCTTGCCACCCATCTACCCTTTTTATCCCAGCATATAGGTTCTAGCCGCGGGGTAGACGCTTGGTCCCACCCCAAATAGCGTTGGAACTGTTGCTCGCCCATTGGGATCAGGCTGTTCCGTAACTCACGGGTGCGCTGAAGCACAATGTCAACAAGATGACCTTGTCCTACAAAGACGGCATCACGGCCTACCGCGCTGGCAGTTTGGCAAAACCCATATTGTGCCGCGACTGTGGCGAACTGAGCATATGTTCTTGTGCCAAACTGGTCGATAGCAGCTTGTCCAGCTTTAGGCGTCTTTGCGACACGCATGAAGTAGCGTTCTACGGTGTCAAACGCCATCTTCAACTCTACGGAATGATCGTTGATCACTGCGTTGTAGTTGGTCACGGATAACAAGGTAGGCTCGAACTGGCACTGTAGCGCAGCGACGTTGAGAGCCGCACGCATATTCCAGATTAGCGCGGCCCGCCGCTCGCTCTCAGTCGCTCCGGGCAATGCCTGACCAATGCCGGGCTCGTCACCCTGCACCTTTTCTCCACGGAAGTCCGGTGATTTAAGAAAGAATTGCGCACCGGCCGGTGGCGCAGCAAGTGCCGCTACTATTAACGCAATAGCCGATATAAAACGAGAACGTATCATCTAATCAGGACCTTGAATTGGTGCGTTTAACATCTGGTCGTAATCGGCCGCATGACCGCTCATCGGCGATATGATTCCGGCCGAAGCAGCGAGGCGTCTTAGAACTCCCGAATTATCCTGAGCCCGACCCTGGGACGGAAAGGGCCTACATGCCCGCGTTCGGCCCCCGCGCCGATCTGCGCTGACACCTTCTGCCCGATCGCGCGGTGAAGCTGGGGCATGAGCAGCCAATACTGGCTTGCCCCCGTCTGGCGGTTCACTTCGAAGCCAAGCACCGTTTCCGGATCGACGTCCCAGAACGTCGTGTGGTTGACGATCAGCCCCGTGCCCTTCGTGCTCTTGAGCGTCACGTCGCCCGCGCCAATCATCGTCATCGTGCTCAGTCTCTCGCCGAAACGATTTCCGAGCAGATACAGCAGACTACTCGACCAGCCGCCATCGCGGCGGTTGTGGAGGCCAAGATACTGGACGCCGTGGATGCTTCGGCCCCCGCGGAACGTACCGAACGTGCCTTGCAATCCGATCTTATAATCCGTCAGGCGGCCGTTTGTGAACGGCAGTTCGATCTCGACTGCGAAGCCGTCGGCGACGGCGTATTCCACTTCCGGCGCCCATTCGACATGCCGGCCAGGACCGCTGAGATTGACCTGTGCAAGTGCGTTAACCTCGAGTTCGCCGCGACGCGCGCCGAGCGGGCGCACCATGTCGAAGATCATCGGTTCCGGAATGGCAGGGATCGTAGCAGACGTCGCACCAGGAATCGAGGTGGGGATCGCCGATTGCGCGTTCGCACCGGTAGCGACGGCTGCGCCGAAGACGACGAGCGATATGTCGAACAGAAAGCGAATGGACATGCTGAGGATTCCGATAAACCGAGCGGATGGACGCCCCCTCATCGCGCGCCCGGCTTACGCCGACCTTACACGTGCAGCGCGCAGGTCGGTGGTACCGCGCAGTTCATGGACGCCGAACAGCAGCATGCCGATGGCCAGCGGGATCAGGTAATAGATCACGCGGTAGGCTAGCAATGCAGCGAACAGGCTCGCGCGGTCGACTTCGGGCAGGCTGACGAGCATGACCGCCTCGAACACGCCGACACCACCAGGCGCGTGGGTGATGAGGCCGGTGACGATCGCGACGAGATACCCGAGCAGCAGCACGGGAAAGATCGCCGCTCCCGCACTCGGCAGCAGCACGAACAACGCGCTGGCCGCCAGGACGATATCGATGCTGGCTAGCATAATCTGGACGAGCGCCTGCGACACACTCGGCAGCGGTATAGAGCGGCCGAACAGGACGAGCCTCCGTCCGGCACGACGGTTCAGGCCAACGAGCACCGCGGCAAGAATGGCAAAACTCGAGGCGCCGATCGCAGCATGGACCGGATAGGACAGCGCCATGCCAGCGACCGTCACCGTCCCCGGCTGGGCGATCAGTCCGAACCCCAGCAACAGCAGGACGCCCGACCAGAAGGTCACTCCGGTCAGGACCATGATATGCGCCACTTCACCGATCGTCAGGCCTGCTGGCTGGTAGATCCGCAATCGCGCGGTTCCGCCGGTCAGCAGCGCGAATCCGAAATTATGGCTGAAGACATAGCTGGTGAACGATGCGAGCGCAGCGCGTCGGTAGTCGACGTGCTTCCCGACGATCCGTAGCGCGATAACATCATATCCCGTCAGTACGCCGTAGCTGAGTGCGGTCACGGAGGCTGCGGCGAACAGGCGTGGCCAGCCGATCCGCGACAAGGCCACGCGGATGTCGATCCAATCGACGCCGTCCAACAGGTGCGACAGCGCCGAGACGGCAATGCCGACGATCGCGATCATCGCCACCGCAGCAACGCCGGTGCGAACCGACGGTAAGGATCTCGCGCGACGCAGCCCTAAGCATGCCGAGCCGAGCCGCTGTTTGATCACGGCGATCAGCCCGAGACCGATCGGTTTAGCGACCCGATGGTCTCGCCGGTCCGCGCATCGTCATTGCTAAGGAGCGCGTGATACGCGTCCGTGACCATCGCCGACGCCCTGTCCCAACTGTAATCCTCGCTGGCGGCTCGCGCGGCGCGCGACATCGTCGACCGCAGATCCGAAAATACCGCGAGGCGGCGCACAGCGGTAACTGCGCCGTCTATATCACCGACCGAGTAGAACATGCCCGTTCCCTTGCGCAGGAGGTTCCGGCCGCTCGGGATATCGACGCACACGCTCGGCAGGCCTGATGCCATCGCCTCCAACGTCACGTTGCCGAACGCTTCGGTGATGCTCGGATTGACAAAGATGTCGGCGCTAGCGACCGCGCGGCCGAGTTCCTCGCCCGACAGACTTCCCAACAGCTGCGCGTTCGGAAGCCGCTTGGAAAGCCAGCGCCGTTCCGGACCGTCGCCGACGATCAGCGGTCGGACCGCGACGCCCGAGGTGGTGACCCGGTCGACGATGTCCGCAAACAGCGCCGGTCCTTTCTCGCGGACGAGGCGACCAAAGAAGAGGACGACTACGTCGTCGTCCTGAAAGCCATGCGATCGACGCCAGGCGAGATTGCGGTTCTCCGGCGAGAACTGGTCTCGGTCGACGCCGCGTCCCCATAGGCGCGTGCGGTCGCCAAAGCCCTTCTCAGTGAATTCGTCGGCAATTGGCGCGGTGGGCACGAGGATCGTGTCGCTGCCTCGGTAGAAGCGATCGAGATGCCGTTCCATCGCCGGCCGGATCAGCCCTGCACCGTAGAACTGTGCATAGGTCTCGAAACGCGTATGGAGGCTGGCGACCACGGGAACGTCGATCGTCCGCGCAAGCCGCTGCGCCGCGGTGCCGGTCCAGTCGGGGGCGGATACGTGGACGATATCGGGCCGGAATGCCCGCACGTCGCGGCGCAGTTCGGCCGACAATCCCAAGCCCAGTCGATAATCGCCGCGACCGGGGATCCGTACTGACGGAACCGACACGAGCGTGCCCGCAGGTTCGAACGCCGGCGTGTCCGACGTCGGCGAATAGACCCGGACCTCCGTTCCACGGCGTTCGAGATACGCTACGAGGCGGTTTAGCGCCTGGTTGGCGCCATCGCGAAGATAGTTGTAATTGCCGGAGAACAGCGCGACCCGTCGTGGAAGAGGGACCGTCGCCGGGTTGGGACGCGTAGCGAGTCGCCGGAACGGGCGAAGGGTATCGAACATGGAGACACTCTGATTTTTGCTGACGGCGCATTGTGCGACATCGATTGGGATCAAGATCTGGATCGAGGATCGACCGGGCTACGCGGCCTGGCTTACGTGAGCCTTACAGACCGATCGCCATGTGATCGGCGCGCCCGGAGCGGCGCCGGACGATGAGAATCCTGATCGTTGAGGACCATGCCGAGCTGGTCACGATGCTGGTCCGCCTGCTCGAAACTGCCGGCTATGCGTCGGACTGCACGACGACGGCGGAGGATGCGCTCCTCGTCCTGTCCTATACGCGCTATGCCGTGGTGATCCTCGATCTGGGGCTCCCGGATGCCGACGGGCTGTCGGTGGTGCGCAAGATGCGTGCACGCGACGACCGCACGCCCGTGATCGCGCTGACTGCGCGGGCTAGCGTCGCTCACCGGGTTACGGGGCTCGAAGCGGGTGCCGACGATTATCTGGCCAAGCCATTTGCGCCCGAAGAGCTGCTCGCCAGGATCCAAGCGCTGCTCCGGCGTAGCGGGACGATCGTCGACCGGACGATCGATTACGGCAATGTCAGCTTCGATCCCGCCACGCGAGAGGTTGCGATTGGCGGCGTGCCGACCGTGCTGTCCGCGCGCGAATTGGAGGTCCTTGCTGCTCTGATCCGCCGGTCAAGCCGGGTCGTGACGAAGGCGCATCTCGAACAACTGCTGTTCGGACTGGCCGACGATCTGGGCTCGAATGCGGTCGAGGTTTATATTCACCGGCTGCGACGACGGCTGACGCTGGCCGACGCGGATGTCGAGATCGTCACCGTCCGCGGCGTCGGCTACATGCTCGTCGAGCGCATGACATGATGCTCCAACCGCGATCGCTGATGGCCCAGATCCTGCGATGGCATGCGATCGCCGTGCTGATCACCGCGATCGCGGTCGCCGGCAGCGTGTACCTTTTCCTCGATACGACCGCGGCGCGCATCCAGCAGCAGACGCTGCACGTCCACGCACAAGCCCTACAGCAGGCACTGTCGCACGACGGCACCGGCCGCCTGCGGCTGACACAGGATAATACTAGTGCGGCGGTTTTCGCGCCGGGCGCGGGCTTCGCGTTCCGGATCGTCGACCGCCGCGGTGCGGTCCTGTTCCAGTCGCAGTCGAGGATGGTGCTGCCAACTGCGAACATCCCGCTGGAGGACGAGGAGAGCTTCTTTCGCCGTCAGTCCCGCCGGACCTTCTACGCCGGGACGAGCTACCCGGCGCGGATCGGCAACGAGCGGGTCTGGATCGCCGTCCTCCAGAATCTTACCCATCCCGATTATATTCTAGACGATCTGCTGGCGCAGTTCCTGCTTTACGGGATGGCGATCGTAGCGCCGCTGCTGCTGTTGCTGCTCGCGATAGACGTGCTGATCATCCGCCGCGCGGTCCTACCAGTGCGTCGAGCATCGGCCTCGCTCGAGACCGCGGAAGGCGTGCCGCTCGATCTCCGGTTGCACGACGAGCGACTTCCCGCCGAAGTCCGCCCACTGGCGCTTGCCGTCAATGCGATGCTTGAGCGACTGGCGTCGAGTTACCGCATGCAACGGGATTTCACGGCCGACGCGGCGCATGAACTGCGCACACCGATTGCCGTCGCCCGGTTGCGGGTCGAGGGCGTGGAAGATCCAGGGTTACGAGGGCAATTGCGCGGCGATCTCGATATGCTTGGCCGGATCGTCGAGCAGTTGCTGGAGATCGCGGAACTCGAAACGGTCGGATTGGATACCGCCGCATCGGTGGATCTCGTGCGGATCGCGACCGAAAGCGTCGCGTCGATCGCGCCGCTGGCCTTCCGTGCCGGCAAGTCGATCGCGTTTTCGAGTGAGGCGGACAAGGTGGTGATAGCGGGGCACGCGGCGTGGATCGCTAAAGCGTTGGGATGCTTGATTGAGAACGCGGTAACCCACAGCGGGGAGGGGCGTCTGATCGAAGTCACGGTCCGCGCAGATGGCACGCTTGCGGTTTGCGACGACGGATCTGGCGTACCCGAGCAGGACCAGACGGCGATCTTTCGTCGGTTCTGGAAACGCGATCGTTCCGCCGGGCGCAGTAGCGGCCTCGGCCTTGCAATCGTCGCACAAGTCGCAGAGGCGCACCAAACCACTGTGACTCTTACCTCGCGCCCCGGACGGACGAGATTTGCCATTGTTTTTCGTCTGATATCAGGAGGATAATAACCACTATCCGGTGTCGGTAACTTCCCGAAATCGGTTTGCATGAAACCTTCAAGGCGAAATGCCAAAGGTAAACGGAAGCAGCAACCGCGTAGAGTAAAAATCAAGCCAGAGTGACAGGCTGCGGACTTACATCACATTCAGCTACAAACATGTCCAATCTGACAGGCGGTCCAGCATCGCCGAATTCAACATCTGCGATCTTCGCATTATTTGCCGCGGGCGACGCACTTTCCGCCGTCCGGCCCGATGGTCCCGTTGCACGTCCGGGTCGCAAGCGTCGCTTCCGTGGTTTCCGATAGCCGGTTTCGGCCATCCTTGCCCCGCGCGAGATCGAAGCCGTCGTACAGCTTGCCCGACGCGGTGAACGTGCGGAACTGCAGCCGGTCGCCGGCAACGTCGACCACCTGATAGAGTTCGGTCGCTTCGGCGGTTTTATCGGGCTGGCTGCGCGCGCGGTCGTTCAAGCCGTACATTTTGGAGCCTGTGACCGAAACGAGATACACTGGCCCTTGAATACCGCCCGTCTTCGCACGCTCTGCACGACCGGCATCGCGTCCGGCGTCCGCGGTTAGGCGGCTGTAGCAATGATCGTGTCCCTGGAGCACGAGATCGACCTTGCGCGTCTCGAATATCTCCTTCCACGCGCCTTTCAGCGCTGCGGTATCCTCGGGTCGGGCGCAGGTAAACAGCGGTTGATGGAAGAGCACAATATTCCACTTCGCTTTGCTCGCAGCCAGCGTCGCGTCCAGCCACCGCGTCTGGCTGTCGAGTTGCCCCAGTTCCAGTGCCGCGGTGCCGTCGAGAACGATGAAGCGTACGCCCTGATAATCGACGAAATAGGTCGTTGCCTTGACGGGCGTAGCGCCATTATTGGGCAGCGCGAACTGGAGCGGCCAATACGGCCCGAGCTTACGGCTCTGCGTCCCATCGGCCAGTGTCACATCGACATATTCGTGATTGCCGGTGGCCGGCAGCTGGGGCAGCATGGCATAGTTGTATCCACCAGCCTGGTCGAACTCACCCCATTCGTCGTCATGATCGAGGTCGTCGCGTTGGGCCGCCAGATCTCCCGCATGTACGACCAGTTCGATCCCACCATTGGCATGAAAGGCCTGGCGGATCACGCGCGCGGCGTAGGTGAGAATGCCGTTCTGAATGTCGCCCAGATACAGGAAGCGGAACGGCTTTTCTTGTGACGCTGCAGTACGGAACTGGATCCATTCGCTCCAGCCGGCGCTGCCCTTCAGACGGTAGGCATAGACCGTATCAGGGGTAAGCCGTTCGAAGCGAATCTGGTGATACCGTGCGGCACCGTTCGCGCTCGTCATCGCGGTACTGGTCCCGGTGACCAGTATCGCCTTGTCGGCCAGCGTCGGTCCGTCCACCGCCACCGCGATCTGCGCCCGCGACGTCGCCTGGGCCATATCGGTGCGATAGGACACCGCCATTCCGTGCGACGGATCCGCCGCGGCGGTCAGCATGATGCGATCGGGAAGGTTGTGTGGGGCGTAGGGCAGGCCGGGGGAGCGGGGGATCGCCGATACCGACTGCGCGACGGCATCAGTGCCCAGCGCCAGGATCAGGAGACTGGCAGCCACGGAAAGGGTCGGTTTCAGCATTGAGGGTCTCGATAATGATACGGGGGCGCGGGATGGCCGCGTGGCGGATGCCAAGCGGCTCGTCGCTCAGAAGCTGGCCATCACGCCGAACTTGGCGGTCCAGTTATACTTCTCGTATTGCAGCAGGCGCTGTGACCCGGCGAAGTTCTGGTAGGCGTAGTAGGGCGCGTCCGTGACGTTGATCCATTCCGCGAACAGCCGCGTGCGGGGCAGGACTCGAAACTTGGCGGACAGGTCGAGCTGGAAGTGATCGTTGACGATACGATCCTCGTTGGCGGATCCGCCCACCTCGTCGAGATACTTGTCACGGTAGGTACCCGCCGCGCGCAAGGATATCGGTCCCTTTTCATAACCCAGTACGACATTGAACGTATTCTTCGATGCCGAAGGCAACGCGATCCGGCGGGGATCGGTTCTGTCGCCGCCAGTGAACACGGTGCCGGTTGCATCGGTATAGGTGTAGTTTGCGTTGAGCAGCAGGCCGTCGAATGGAGCGGGCAGGAACGTGAGTGCCTGGTTGTACGACAGTTCGATGCCCTTCACCGTCGCCGTCTCGCCATTCACGAAGGTGACCGCCTCGGTATAGTCGATGCCGTAGGCCGAACCGGGCTCGAAGTCGCGTTGCTCGACGACGAAGTCCTTGATCGACTTCCAGAACACGCCGGCGGTCAGTGCAGCGCTGTTCCCAAAATACCATTCCGCCGAGAGATCTCCGTTCCAGGACCGGTAAGGCTTGAGGTTCGGGTTTCCGAACTCCGCTTCGGCATCCTCGTTCAGCAGGAAGCGCGGTGCCAGGTTGGATAGTTTGGGACGGACAAGGCTTTTCGACCCGCCAAGCCGCAGAACGACGTCCTTAGCCGGCTCGTAGCGCACGGTCAGGCTCGGCAGTACGTCGGTATAGTCCCGCCGAAACCGGTTGGGCGTGATGACGACGTCATCGCCGTCGGTTGCGGTCAGCGCGGCGCGAATGTCATTGCGCGTACGCTCGACGCGCAGGCCGCCAATGACGCGCACCTGCTGGCTGTCCCAACGGCCAAGCGCATAGCCGGCCTGGACGTCTTCATCGATCGCATAGTCCGACGATGCGGAGTTCAGCGCGGTCTCAATCGGATCGAGTTCGAATAGCGACCGGTTCGCGTTGAAGAAATCGCGAGGAGCGTTTCGATCGACCACCGGGCCGAGGTCGGTGAAACGGTAGGTCTGCTTGCCGAGTACATCGGCCAGCGTGTAATCGCCGTCATACCCGCCGAAATACTCCATATCGAAGTCGTAGCTCTTCTTGCGCCAGCGCAGCTTCGTGCCGGCCTGCACCGTAAACGTCCCGCCATCCGCCGCAAATTCGCGCAAGACGTCGCCGCGCAGCGTGAACTCTCGATCCTGCGAGTCCGACAGTGCGGTCCGTTCCACCCGGTTGAAGGCGTATTGCTTAGGATCGTTGACGAGATCGGCGCCGCTGGTGATCGTGTACAGCGGCAGGCGTGGATTTGAATAATCGAAGTTCACGTCGACGCCATCGCCGTCGAAGCGGGTGCGAAACCGGGTCGGATCGAGCGAGCCGCTCTCCTTCTCCGAAGCCTTCGAATAGGCGCCGGAGTACACGAACTTCCAGGGACCGGTAACGGTTTCGCCGCCAAGCGTGAGCGAACCGATGCGCTGCTTCTCAAAGCGGTCCTTCATGCCCCGACGGACTTCGATGCGGCCATCGGCATCGGTGAACGCCGCAGAGGTCGCGGTGCCGGAAGCGGCGGGCTCGTCGAAGATGAACGTCAGATCGCCGCGGTACTCGTGATCGCTGAACTGGCTGTAGAGTCCGCGCGCATAGAGCTTCGTCGTGTCGCTCGGCCGCCAGTCGAGCGTGAGCGAACTACCCAGGCGCTTTCGCTCCACGTCATAGTCGCGATACTGTACTTCCTCGACATAGGCGATGCCGTCGTCGTTGACGTCCCAGCCCGACGCTTCGACGTTGTCGGTCTCGAACTTGCGCCGGTAATAGCTGATGCCACCGGCAATGCCGAAATTGTCCGTCAGGCGTTTCGAGAAGTCGAAGCTCGCCTTGGGGGTCAGTGCGTCGGCATAGTCGTTGTAGCTGCCTTCGAGTTTGACCGAGAACAGGTCCTTCTTCCGATCGAACGCGCTTGTCGTGTTGATCTCGATCGAGGCGCCGATCGTGTCGCCGTCCATGTCCGGGGTCAGCGATTTCTTCACTTCGATCGACTCGATCAGTTCGGCCGGGATCACGTCGAGCGCGACCGAGCGCACGTCGCTTTCCGGCGCTGGTACACGCGTGCCGTTGATCGACGCGGCATTCAGTTCGGGATCGAGACCGCGCACCGACACGAACCGGCCTTCGCCCTGATCGTTCAGGATGTTGACGCCGGGCAGGCGTCGCAGCGACTCCGCGACATTCTGATCGGGAAACTGTCCGATCGCGTCGCGGGTCAGGACGCTCTCGACCCCATCGGCCGATCGTTGCCGAGAGAGGCTGCTCGACACGTTGGCCGCTTGGCCCACGACGATGATGTTCTGATCCGACAACGATCCCATTACGATATCGGCACGCGCCGCGCCGGTGTCGGCAACAGTCACTGTGGTTCGCGACGGCGCCGCGTTGATGTAACGAGCTTCAATCGTATAGGTACCCGCAGGCACGTCGGCGAAGCGGAAGCTCCCGTCACGCCCTGCTTCGGCGACGCGGTTGAGTTCGACGATCCGCAGTGCAGCACCCTGCAATGTGCGCGTGCCCGTACCATCTGATACCGTACCGACGATCTCGCTGGCAACAGCCATGGCCGGCGCGAGAAAGGCAATGCCCAATGCAAGATAGCTGGCGCGCGAAAGCGCGCGGCGAAGCGTGTTCATATGTCCTGAGCCCCATTGCGATCTGCAACGCGTCGGGCCTGAACGACCGTCGCGTCTTGTCGGTCGGAGCAAGTGTGAGCGCTAGATGACAATTGCGCGACATATTCGGGACGGGAGCGTTACGCGGGCAAAGATTGGGAGATATCAATGTTCGCGCAGTACGACGGCAAGCCCGAAGGCCACCCTTAGACCAGTACGGCCTCGATCACGTTGCGGGTATGTACCCCAGTGAGAGCAGACCAAGCAACGCCGTTCCGGCAAGGATACGGTACACGACGAAAGGCATGTAGCTGCGCGACGATACGATCCGCAGGAACGCGATGATCACGCCGTAACCGACGACGAACGCCGTGAGCGTGGCGATCGCGAGACACGTCCACGATGGACCACCAGTCAGTTCGCGGCTGGCGATCAGCTGGTAAAAACCCGATAGCAGCACGGCAGGTATTGCAAGCAGGAACGAGTAGCGCGCCGCTGCTGCCCGGGTATAGCCCAGCGCTAGGCCGGCGCTGATCGTCCCTCCGGACCGCGAAACGCCGGGTATCAGCGCCATCGCCTGGGCAAAGCCAAGCACGACGCCGTCGCGCCATGTCATGCTATCGAGGATACGCGTCTTTCTTCCGACGATATCCGCCACCGCGAGGACCAATCCGAAGACGATGAGCATCGTGGCGGTCAGGTACAGGTTACGAAGCGACGTTTCGATAGCGTGCCGGAAGAGCAGGCCCGCGACGGAGATAGGCACAGTACCAAGCAGGACCAACCAACCCATTCGGGCATCCGGCGACAGCGTTGCTCGACCATGTGGTAGCGAGGTGAACCACGCGGCCCCGATCCTCCAGATATCCCGGCGAAAATACACCAGCACCGCGGCTTCGGTGCCGATCTGGCTGATGGCCGTGAACGCCGCACCAGGGTCCGCGCCGTCGTTCATGAACAGACTCGCGATCCGTAGATGCGCGCTGGACGATACGGGCAGGAACTCCGTCAGCCCCTGAATCAGCCCGAGCAGGGCCGCTTCGAACCAGGTCATGCCTCATTAGCCGCGACGTTGGCGGCGGTGATCGCCGCGTCGCGCCGGTGCGCTTCGAAGCTCTGCGCTTCGATGAAGACACGCGTCACTTCGGGATGGGTCTGCTTGATCGCGCGTTCGAGCGCGCTGACGGTCGCCTCGACGCCTGAGGCGCGCAGGCCATCGCTGAAGTCCAGACTGACTGCCACGAGCACGTCGTTCGGCCCGAAGTGCATGGTCAGCAGTTCGTTGACGCGCAGGACGCCCTCGCCGGAGGACGCGATCGCGCGTATGCTGTTACGTACGGTCGGGCGAACTCCCTTCCCCAGTCAGAAGGCTCTGACATTCGTAGGCGAGGAACGCGGCAGTGACTGCGAGGATCAGCCCGATGACGATCGATGCGGCACCATCGAGCCAAGGCATTCCGAGCGCCTGCGACAGGAAGATCCCTAGCATTGCCGTCAAGAGTCCCAGCAGAGCAGCGGAGTCCTCGAACAACACGGTAAAGATCGTCGGATCCTTGCTTGCGCGAATGGCCTCGATCCAGCTGCCCGAACCCTTCTCCTTCCGAAACGCACGCAGCGCGACCCACCAGACGCCGCCTTCGAAGACCAGTCCGAGCGTAAGCACGAGGTAGTTGATCCATGCGTTCTCGACGGCGTGCGGGGTCTGGATCTTGTCTATGCCCTGGTAGATCGAGATGCCGGCACCCAGTCCGAAAATCAGGATTGCAACAACGAAGGCCCAAAAATAGAGACGTAGACCATGACCGAAGGGATGGTCCGGCGTCGCTGGCTTTGCCGCCTGCTTGATCCCGTAGAGCAACAGGATCTGGTTGCCCGTGTCGACTAGCGAATGAACGCCTTCCGACAGCATGGCCGACGACCCCGTGAACCAGGCGGCAACGAACTTGGTGATCGCAATTGCAGCATTACCGGCAAGCGCGGCGAAGATCACAGTCTTCGAACTGTTGGCAGCCATGACGTTCAGGAATCCTAGTGATGTAGGCCAAGATTTCTCGGCGAAAGTTTAGAGTGATTGTCGAATTATTCGTGCCGAGCGACGTCGCTCTCGGCTCTTGACGCCTCCACCAACGGCTTTAGCACCTATGACACCTCCGGCTATGGTGACGGCTGCAATACAAAGGCCGAACAGAACGACATGGATCTCTGTCAGTGCCTCTCGCCCCACCAAGCGACCGTGCCGCGATATCCGGGCGCGAACAGCGCCGGCACCCAGATAACCGCGGACACAATGTTGGCGATCTGGAACGAGCGCTGCCGCATGCCCATCAGGCCCGCGACAAGCGGTACGGTAGCGCGCACTGGTCCGAGGAAGCGGCCAAAAAGGACGGAAACGGCGCCGTAGCGGCGTAAGAAGAGACGCGCTCGGGCAGCGGCGTGGCGATATCGATTGAGCGGCCAGCGTCGAAATGCGGAAGGACCGATCCATCGGCCGAGTTCGAACGAGAGCCAGTCACCCAGCACCGCGCCGATGATCGCGCAGGACACATGGGGATGGGATCGAGCATCCCTGTGGCGATCATTCCGCCGACCGCCATCATCAACGCGGTGGCGGGGATCAACACGCCGATCAGCACGAGGGACTCGCAGAATGCGAGAACGCCAATGACGGGTCCGGCCCACCAGGAATGACGGACGATGAAGATCGTCGCTTCGGTGATCACGCCGTCCAAGACATTCACTCCAAGCGAGATACACTGCGAACGACGGCATCAGGTTCCCGGCAAGGACCAAGCTGGTGGCCCAGTGCTGCCAAGCTGATCGCGCCAGCGACTAGCCAGCAAGCCCCGGACCTACAATAAGAGTCCCAAAGGTTGGGCATTATCAATCTTTCCTTGGCAGCAACGCATGCCGATCACGGTAAGGATGGTCTGGATAACGTAGAGCGTTGAAGGTGCCCGGCTGTGCGAGTGTTGCTGATCGAAGACGACGCAGACGCTGCCGAGAGCATCTGTCGAGCCTTGACCGCCGAGGGACACGACGTGTCGCCCGAAGGAAGCGGACAAGGCGGTGTCGCAAGCCTCCTTCGCGCCGCACCTGACTTGATGATCGTGGATCGTATGCTGCCCGACATGGATGGCATCGCGGTCGTGCAAACCGCCCGATCCAGTGGTTATATCGGGCCCGTCTTGTTGCTTACAGCACTTGGTTCGATCGAGGATCGCGTCACCGGGCTTCGCGCCGGCGCTGACGATTATCTGGTTAAGCCGTTCGCCGTCGCCGAACTGGTCGCGCGGATCGAAGCGCTTCTTCGACGCGGCACCAAGCAGCAGGAGGTGGCAAGCTTCGGGAGTATTCGGATCGATCGTCTGCGGCGCGAAGTATGGCGAGAAGACCGGCGTGTCGTGCTGCAGCCCCGCGAGTTCGAGCTGCTAGAGCGGCTCGTGAGCCAGAATGGCAAGACGGTATCAAGGACAATGCTGCTCGAAAAGGTATGGCATCTGCATTTCGATCCGCAGACAAACATCGTCGAGACCCATATGAGCCGACTGCGCCAGAAACTGAACGCAGGTTTTGATATCGACGCGATCCGCACCGTGCGAGGGATCGGCTACAGCCTGCGCGCAGATGGTTGAGACTGCGCGAACCGCACGCCAGATCACGCTTTTCTTCATCGGCTGCTTCACTCTGGCGACGCTTGCTCTGGGGATCGGAGCCGATCTGATCGGCAAACGCATCGTCATCGAACAACTGGACGAAGAAATCGCGGCTGAAGTGCAAAGTCTTCTCACGGTCGCCGGAAAGGGCGGCGCTCCTGCGATGAAGTGGGCGCTTCGACGCAGGGACGACCGCGGCGTCAACAACTTCGGCTATCTGCTTGTCGGGAGCGATGGACGCCGACTTGGCGGCGAGCTTGCGACGATGCCGCCCGGCCTTGGCTGGGCCAACATCCAGTTTCGCGATCCCGATGGAGAGCAGCACGCAGCCAGAGCGCAGACTGCGATGCTTCGCGACGGTGCACGTCTGACCGTCGCTACGGAGCTTGCCCCTGCAGAAGAGATGCGCAACACGCTTTTGTCCCTGTTCTTGGCCGGCTTTTGCATCATGCTAGCTATCGGCTTGGCAGGCGGAGCGTTGTTCGGACGTACGATCCGCGCTCGGCTGGGATCGGTCACGCGCGCAGCAAGGTCCGTTACCGAAGGGGATCTTGATCAACGGATCGCGGTCAGTGACCGGCAGGACGAATTCGACCAACTCGCGACGACGCTCAACAGCATGCTGGATCGTAACGCAGCCCTTATTGAAAACCTGAGACACGTCTCAAGCGACATCGCCCACGACCTACGAACGCCAATCATGCGGCTGCGTCTTCGCTTCGAGCAGGCGCTTGCAAAAGCGGAGGAGGACAGTGAAGAGGCGAGGCAGATAGATCGGTCGATCGCCGACATCGATGCCATTCTGTCCTTATTTGCAGCACTTCTGCGTATTGCGGAGATCGAGTCCGGGGCATTGCACGCCTATTTCCACCGTGTCGATTTGAGCGCAACGGTATCATTGCTTGCCGATAGTTACATTCTCGTAGCGCAGGACAGCGGCCGCAGCCTTTCATGTCAGATCGACGGCGACACTACACTGATCGGTGACACCGAACTGCTGGCGCAGATAGTCGTCAATCTGCTTGAGAACGCGCTGCGGCATACCCCGGAAGGCAGCGTCATCAACCTCGGTCTGACGCGAACGGAGGCCCAAACGATCCTGACGATCGCAGACGATGGGCCAGGCATCGCGGAGTATGATCGAGAACGTGCCGTACAGCGATTTTCGAAGCTAGCGCGCGGAACAGACAAGGGTCACGGCTTAGGATTAAACTTGGTCGCTGCGATAACGGCGGCCCATGGCGGAACGATGGAATTGCTGGACAACCGACCGGGGCTGATGGTTATGATCAAGTTTCCCGTTGGCCAGAAACCTTGAGGACTCATCACTCAACTCCCCGTTAAAAGGCAGACAGTCCTAGTTGTCGTTCGCTGCCGACGCCGATAAATCGGGGCGGAGAATGCCAAGTTCGTCGAGTTGCTCGACAAGTTGTATAAGTTGAGCTTCAATCTTCTTGGCGCCTGCTGATATATCGATGGTCCAAAGACCGTTATTCATTAACATATATACACCCAGAATGGCTGCATCGAGATACCTGGTCTACGGCCGTCGATTGCTCGACGACCGTAGTTTATTGATCGGCGTCAAATTTTGTCGTTGAGCGCGCCTTTTACGCTACCCTTGACGTCCTGGCCTGTGCCTTTGAGCTGCTGCGCCTCGCCTTCGGCTTCGAGTTCAGCATTGTTCGTTGCCTCGCCGAACAGCTCCTTTGCCTTGCCTGCGATCTTATTGCCTGCTGCCGAGGCCTTGTCGGTGAATTCGCCCATTTCATGGTCCTATTTGCTAAACCTCAACAGGAGGCCGCTTCAGGAGGGTAACGCACGGCACCTCAAAGCTAGCCGCCGCCTGTTCGTATTTTCCATGACATTGGGAAATCTCAATGTTTGGGCGAAGGTCACTCGCGCAAAACCAGGAAGCGCGGCTTCGATGGCATGCCATTGGCCCAGCAAAATGACTTTGCCCCTGCCTGACATCTCCATTGGCTGATAGGAATTGATCAGCAGAAGATATTTGCATGAAGGACGGAGCCGGCCCTTGTTTCACGATCAGTTGAGGCGCAAATGTGCATCAACTGAAACGGAGTAGGCTATGGCTACGCAACCCGCATCGATCGAGACGCTTTTGGGCGTCAACGCCGGCCGTCAGGCTTCGCGGCTCGCGCTCGCCTACTCGATCGAGAGCGGCCTGCCCGTGTCTGCGCTCGATCGGCTCGCTGATGTCGTCGCGCCCGACGACGCGCGATTCAAATTTCGGCTAATTTCGAAGGCCACGCTGGAGCGTCGCCGTAAATCGCCCTCCAAGCGTCTCACCAGTGAGGAAGGCGATCGGCTTGCCCGTCTCGCCAAGGTGTTCAGCTTCGCACTTGATATCTACAAGGCACCAGAAAAGGCGCGCGAGTTCCTGAGCCGCCCCCATGCCATGTTGGACGGCAAGCCACCTCTGGATGTTGCCCTCGCCACTGGTCCCGGCGCTGACCTCGTGATCAATCTACTAGGGCGGGCGGCCTACGGTGGTGGTGCGTGAAAAGCGCTAGGACTGATCGTGTTCTCACGGCCTTCCGAATAGGTGATCCAGACGGCGCGCACCCGATTTACGACAGCGAGGGCGCCCGCTTGTATCCTGGGCGGTGGAACACTTCTGCCAGCCCCGTGATCTACACATCTGAGCATTATTCGACAGCAATGCTGGAAAAGCTGGTTCACTCGAACAGCGTGCTGCCGCCTAATCAACACTATATCCGCATCACCATACCCAATGGTACCAGCTACGAAGTCTTTCAGCCCGCGTCATATCCCGGATGGGATGGTAAGGATGAGGGGATCTGCAAGGTTTACGGCGACAAATGGTACGAGGAGCAGCGCACGGCCTTGCTGTTGGTACCCTCGATCCCGGCTCGGCTAGAAAGAAACATCATCATTCATCCCGCCCATGCCGATGCAAAAGGGATAACGTATGATCTGGCTGAGCCAATATGGTGGGACGAACGGCTTTACGGCTAGCTGTTAGTTTAGTACCCGCTAGTGAGGCATTCCTAGGCAACTTGTCGTCAACGCTCTACGACCGTTGTCAGCGCGATCTTGCCCATCATGCCGGCTTGACCCAGAGCACGAGCCGCTGCGCGGCAGTGGTGGTGGCGGTGAGGTAGCACGCTTGTGCTGAGGTTTGGTCCTGCGGCAGCGGCGGCAGACGACGGAGTTCCTTCAACGAGAGGAACGCCCCATGGCGACTCTACCGGCCGAAACACCCGTTACCCCGCTGCGTCAGCGCATGCTCGACGACATGGCGATGCGCTCAATGCGGTCGCGTACCCAGCACGACTATGTTCGCCACGTTCGCGCCTCACGGCTTTCCTGCTACGCTCTCCGGAGACCGCGACCGTCGAGGACGTACGACGTTTCCAGCTTCACCAGCGCGGGCACGGTGTTGGGGCATCCGTCATCGGCGCCACAGTATCGGCGCTGCGGTTCCTGTTTGACGTGACGCTCGACCGGCCCGACCTGTCGCGCAAACTGGTCCTAGCGGCTCGTCCCCGCAAGCTGCCCGACGTGCTCAGCGTCGAGGAAATGGCGCGGCTGCTCGAGGCGGCGCCGGGCATCAAGTACCGAGCGGCGCTGGGGGTCGCGTACGGCGCGGGCCTCCGCGTGTCGGAGGTCGCGCACAAGCCACCCCCGGTTGAGCCATCGTGCGCGCCTCACTCGGGTCGCCGACATCTTCCGTGCTGCCGGTCCTGCGTACCGGATCGCCCATGCCGGGCATCTGAGCCTCGACCAGCTCAAGGTCATGTCGGCTGTCGAACATTGCTGCACCGCTGCGCTTGGCGGCCACACCGAGGACTGAACCGACTGCGCCCGACGATTTGGCTGACGATCGTGTCAGCCCCACAGGAACTCCAGCATCGGCGCATATTGCCGGCCGTAGACCTCGAACGCGGCACGTTTCAGCAGATTAGGATGCTGCGTGACACCGCTCAGGTCGACGCGCCAAACCGAGATCCAGTTTCAACCTGCGCAGGAACACATCGGTCACCTCAACCGGTACAAGTCCTTGAATATGCCCAAAAGCCATTCTCGCTATAGATGCCTTCTGCCTCCATGCGACGAGGGCTATCGATCGGCACGGCTCGGTGCAAGCCCAGGCTCCAACTTCACATGCCGGCACACCGGAATGAACTTTATCGCCATGATGCAAGTTAACCCCCCATAGATCGGGAGTGAATCATGAAGAAGCATCTTATCGCCGCGCTGATGTCCGTCGCCGTCGTGACCCCCACGATGATGCCCACGGCAGCAACCGCACAGCGTCACGACGACCGCCGTTTCAACAACGACCGTCGCGGCAACGATCGCAACTGGCGTGGCAATGACCGCAACTGGGATCCGTCGCGCAGCTATCAGAACGGCAACTATCGTGAGCGTCGCCTTGGTCGAAACGACCGAATTTATCGTGGCAAGGATGGCCGTGCTTATTGCAAGCGCAACGACGGCACGACCGGTCTGGTGATCGGTGCACTCGGCGGCGGCGCGCTGGCGAACCTGATCGGTGGCGGCACGCTCGGCACGCTGGTGGGTGCTGGTGGCGGCGCATTGCTCGGCCGGTCCGTCGACCGCGGCAACGTGAAGTGCCGCTAAGCTTCAGCCGAAGCTTAAATGAATAACGAAACGGCGGCCGAGCGATCGGTCGCTGTTTTTGTATTCAGAGCATGCCGTAAAGCAGCGCGCCGCACCCGAGCATCACGCGATCAACGTGGAAGATTAATCAGGCGCACTGTTGCGCAGAACTGCCGATCAGGCGCGTGTTTGATTGCTTCCATCCTTCGTAAATGGACAGGGCCCTCAAGTGTCCGCCAGGTACGCTCAAGACATTCTGCGGACAGGGTCGACCTGGCGGGTTCATGCTGCGCACGATCGCCGAGCGCGCACGGGCCACCCGGCTTTTTAGAGTATTTTGCGGCACGCTCAGTTGCTGCGCTGCCTCTTCATAGGTCAGCCCCTGCACGACCACTGCCTCAAAAGCCTGCTGCTGCGGCTCGGGAAGGCCGCCAAGCAGTGCGTTAAGGTCGCTCATGAAGATCGCGGTCTCTTGATCGGGTGGGATGAGCAGGGTGCGCTCGATCGCCTCCGGTTCCCAGTGAACCTGACGCGCGGCGCGCCGGCGCTCTGACAAGAAGCTATTACGGGCGATACGCATCAGCCACGCAGTGAGATTGCTGCCCGGCGTGAAGCTCGACCGTGCCGACCAGGCGCGCATTAGGGTGTCCTGCACCAGATCGTCGCCATCGGGGGTGTTGCTGGCAAGCCGGCGCGCATAGCGCTTCAGGATCGGTAACACCGGCCGGACCGTCGCCTGGAACTCGGCAGCCGAAAGGACGCCGTTTGTCATAGGTGTCGGAGCAGAGAGAGTGGATGTCATAGCGAATGCCCGTGGTGAAAGCGTTTCAAGCCGCCCGTGAAACAACGCAATAAGCGGACATTGTGTCCGGGAGGTGTCTTGAAGTGGACACGATGCCCGCTTAGGTGCCGCGGAGCGCGAGCCGCTGACATCATCAAACGAGAAAACGAGTATTCAGCCGATGACCGACCAGCGGTTCGAACCTCAGGAGCCCAAGAATGACGCCGGCGAGCCGGAGGCTACAGCGAAGCCGTCGCGGCGGCTGAGCGGTCGTGCCAAGCTGATCTTGCTGGTGCTCGTGGCGGGGGTGCTTGTCGCCGGCGTCATGTGGTTCATCCGTTACGAGAGCCACGGCAAGTACCTTCAGGAAACGAACGACGCGACGATTCAGGCGGACGCGGTAACGGTCGCGCCGCGAGTGGCGGGCTATGTCGCAGCAGTGCTGATCGCCGAGAACCAGGACGTTCGACCAGGCCAGCCGCTGGTCCGCATCGATCCGCGCAACGCGCGAGCGCAGGAGGCGCAGGCACAGGCCCAGATTGCCATCGCTTCGGCGCAGGCCGATGCCGCCCGCGCTCAGATCCGCGAGCAATATGCGGCCATCGATCAGGCGCGAGCCCAGCTGGCCGCCGCGCGCGAGAAGGCTGCTTACGATGCGAGTGAGGTCGCGCGTTATCGCCCGCTGGCCGCCTCCGGCGCTGAAACTCGCCAGCAGCTTGCCAGGCTCGAGGCGACGGCGCGGCAGTCGGCGCAGGAGCGTCGGGCGCAGGAAGCCGCGCTCGCCGCGCAGCAGCTTCGGGTGGGATCGCTGCAGAGCCAGGTGGAGCAGGGGCGGCCACAGGGCCAGGCCGCCCGTGCGCAGCTGGCTTCCGCGAACGTCGACGTCGGTGCAACGGTGCTGACGGCGGCAACAGGCGGACGGGTCGGCGACAAGACGGTTACGGTCGGTCAATATGTCCAGGCGGGCACGCGATTGATGTCGATCGTGCCGCTTGATCGGCTCTACATCAGAGCAAACTTCAAAGAGACCCAGCTGGCGCTGATGCGCCCGGGCCAGCCGGTCTCGATCCACGTCGATGCGCTGGACGATGTCGAACTGAAGGGGCGGATCGAGAGCCTAGCGCCAGGGACCGGCGCGCAATTCTCGTTGCTGCCGCCGCAGAACGCTACCGGCAACTTCACCAAGATCACACAACGCGTGCCCGTGCGCGTGTCGATTGAGGCGACGCCCGCGGCGCGGCGCCTGCTGGTTCCGGGCTTGTCGGTGACGGTGACCGTAGACACGATCGCGGCCAAGCAGGAAATTGATGCCATTCGCGATCAACAGAAGCAGGTCCAGCAGCGCGCACGGAGCCGCTGAGGTGGCGACCAGAGCGGTGGATAGGGCGCCGGCGCAGGCCGGCGCGCCCGCCCGTGCGGATCTTGGCGCATGGCTGGCCGTTGCGGCGGGCACCCTCGGCGCGCTGATGGCGACACTCGACATCTCGATCGTCAATTCCGCGCTTCCCACCATCCAGGGCGAGATCGGCGCAAGTGGCACCGAGGGAACGTGGATCGCGACTTCCTACCTCGTCGCCGAAATCGTTGTGATCCCGATGGCGGCGTGGCTCCACCGGATGCTCGGGCTGCGCACGTTCCTGCTGCTCGCGGCTGGGCTGTTCACTGTCTTTTCGGTCGTGTGCGGCCTGTCCACCAGCCTGTCGATGATGATCATCGGGCGCGTAGGCCAGGGGTTCACCGGGGGGGCCATGATCCCGACTGCGCAGACGATCATCGCGCAGCGCCTGCCGCCTAGCCAGCAGCCAATCGGCATCGCCGCATTCGGTGTTACCGCCATTCTGGGACCAGTGCTGGGGCCGCTAATGGGTGGCTGGCTGACCGAGAACATCAGCTGGCACTACGCATTTTTCATCAACCTGCCGATCTGTGCGGTTCTCATCGCCCTGCTCCTGCTCGGCCTGCCGCACGAGAAGCCGAAGCTGCACCTGTTCGTCCAAGCCGACTGGTTCGGCATCGCCGGTCTTGCGCTTGGTCTTGGGGGACTCACCGTGTTCCTGGAGGACGGCCAGCGGGAGCAATGGTTCGCGTCCGAGCTGATCCGCTACATGTTCCTGACGATGCTGATCGGCTTTGGCCTGCTATTCTGGGGGCAGGCCACGGCGCGGCGGCCGATCATTAAGCTGAAGCTGCTGCTCGATCGCCAGTTCGGGTCGGTGGCACTGATGGGGGTGGTGCTTGGCATTGTGCTCTACGGCACCAGCTACGCGATCCCGCAGTTCCTGTCGGCGCTGGCGGGCTACAACGCGCTGCAATCGGGCAAGGTGGTGCTGCTGTCGGGGCTGCCCAGTCTGTTCATGATGGCGATCGTGCCGCTCCTGCTGCGCAAGGTCGACATTCGGATCGCGGTGGCAAGCGGGCTGCTCATCATGGGCGTGTCCGCCCTGCTCGACGCGAACCTCACCGCCAGCTCGACCGGCAGCGACTTCACCGTGTCGCAGCTGATGCGTGGAGTCGGTCAGATCCTGGGCATGCTGTTCCTCAGCCAGGCGGTGGTGCGATCGGTTCCGCCCGAGGACGCCGGCGATGCGTCGGGGCTGTTCAACGCGGTCCGCAATCTTGGCGGCAGCTTCGCTCTCGCCGGCATCTCGATCCTGCAGGAACAGCGAATGTGGCTGCATTCACGCCGAATGGAGGAGTCGCTCAATGCTAACAATCAATCGGTGCAGACCTATGTCGGGGGCCTTGCGCAGACCGCGGGCGATCAGACCGCAGGGCTGCGGCTGCTGGCACAGCAGATCCAGGCGCAGGCACTGACCATGACGTACAACGACATCTTCTGGATCATGAGCATGGTCACGTTCGTCGCGCTGCCGCTGGTGCTGTTCCTGAAGCCCCTGCCCAAGAACGTCGAACCGGCAATGGTGCATTGATGCGATACACTCCCCTACTCCTTTCCTTGAGCCTGCTTGGCGCGTGCACGACTGGTCCGAACTATGCCGGGCCGCCTGCGACCGCATCGGACGCCACGGCGCGCGGATCCTTCGTCCGGGCCACGGACGAAACGCTGACGCCCAAGCCCGCGCTCGCGCGCTGGTGGGAGGGACTGAACGATCCGACGCTGACCCACCTTGTCGACGATGCGCTGGCGCACAGCCCAACGATCGACGAGGCGGTGGGCCGAATCCGCGAGGCGCAGGCGCAGCTTCGTCAGCAGCAAACCGGGCAGTTGCCGAGCGTCAGTGTGAACGCCACATATCTTCATGCCAAGGTGCCCGGCGCCGGTCTTGGAGGCGCCGGAGACACTGCCGGGCAGGAGAGCAGTGGTGGCGACACCAGCCTGAATTTTTACAATGTCGGCCTCAACGCGTCATGGGAACTCGACCTCTTCGGGGGCCTCCGTCGCGGCGTCGAGCAAGGGCGCGCCACCACGGAAGCACGGTTCGCTGACTTGGCGGACGCGCAAGTTTCACTCTCCGCGCAGGTGGCGCAGGTCTATGTTTCCCTGCGTGACGTGCAGGAGCGCGTCCGCCTCAATGCCGCCTCGACCAGACTGCAGCAGCAGCAGTTGGCACTGTCGCACCAACGCTTCGTACAGGGTACCGCTTCGCGGCTCGATCTCGAACGCCTGCAAGGGCAACTGGAAAACACGGAAGCCGAGGCCATCCCGCTAGGCGCTCAACGTGACGAGTACCTGAACCAACTCGCGGTCCTCACGGGACGGACACCCGGCGTGCTGGACGCCTCGCTGGGCGCCGTCGTTCCGGTGCCGCTACCGCCCGCCACCGTGCCGATCGGCGATCCGGCAGCCCTGATCGCGCACCGGCCGGACATCCGCTCGGCCGAACGCCTGCTTGCCGCGCGCACGGCCGGGATCGGCGTCAACAAGGCCCGGGAGTTGCCGGGCATCCAGTTCCTGGGTCTGCTGGGCCTGGGAGGCAGTTCACCGGGGGACATGTTCGACCTCGACAATCTCACCACCCTTGCCGCGCCGATGCTGAGCTGGTCGTTCCTCGACTTCGGCCGCAACCGTGCCGCCACCCGCGTCGCGGAGGCCCAACGTGATCAGGCGGAAGCGGCGTACCGGCGGACGGTGCTTGAGGCCCTGCAGGACGCGGAGAACGCGCTGTCACGGTTCGGCAACACGCGCGCACAACTCGGTCAGCTTGCCCGCGCCGAGGCAAGCGCCGCAAGAGCGGCGGCGCTCAACCGCCAGCGGGTGGCGGCCGGAACCTCCACAGTGATTGATCAACTCGATACCGAACGCCAGCAGCTGTCAGCGTCGATCGCGGTCGCACAGGCGAAGGCTCAACTCAGCCAGAGCTACATCGCCGTCAATAAGGCGCTGGGGCTGGGTTGGAGCGACGCGGCCGTCAGCGCGGCTGAAACCCGTGCAGAAGAAGGCGAAGCGCGTCGTCGATCTGCGCGGTGAGCTCCGCGTCGGTCATGAACGGCATGATGAGGCCGCCCAACATTCGAGTGGCGAGAACTACGTCTCGTGCCGTGACCCGCGCATCGAGCTGGCCACGCGCCTTTGCCTGAACCACGACGGGCTCGACGGCACGCTCCAGTCTCTCACGCAGCAATCCCAGTGCGGCCCTGTTCGTGTCGTTCAGCTTGAACTCGCCGGCGATGCGGCTGAACAGCGACGATGTCGCGGCACCCTCGCGTACCATTGCCCCAATGGTTTCTTGAAGCGGGGCAGAAGGGTCGAGCCTTGCCTCTATCTGATCGATCTCCCGCGAGAAGATGGCGATGGCCAGCGCCTGCCGGTCCGGAAAGTTGCGGTAGAGCGTGCCTCGTCCGACCCCGGCCTGATCCGCAATTGCCTCAAGCGGCACGTCGTAGCCCTGGTTGGCGAAACAGGTTGTCGCGGCATTGAGCAATGCTTCGCGTCGCTTCTGCGCGTCGCGGCGAGGCGCACGCCGCTTGGGTTCGGTGTTTAGGTCGGCATCCATGGTGTGATCGAATACATCCAGGAGCCCTCTCGGTCACCCCGGTGATCATCCGTGACCGAGTAGCTTCTTACCAGCCCACCGCTCGAACTGATCGATCAAAGGCGAGCGACACCAGTAAGCACGATCCTAACTGCTCGCTCGAAGAGCCCTTCATCCTGACGGCTGTCGACGCTGGTGGCCGCGATCAGCATCCGGTTAATCAGTCGTAGATCGCTTCCGTCGAAACGCGCGTCGACGATCCCCATCCGCTTTGCCTGGTCCATCACCCGCGCGTTCAAGATATCGGCGCTCGCCGACAAGGGGGCCACCAGCTTTAGAACCTCCTGTCGATCGAAACTTCGCAGGAAGGGGAGGGCGAGGATCGACAGCCGGCCCTGCCGACGCACGAACTCGATCAGGAGGTTAGGAGATTCGGCATGTTCGTCGACGAACGCAGCGAGCTTCTCGTGTTCGTGCTCCATCACTGCGACGATCAAGCCCCTGCGATCGCCGAAATGGCGATAGAGCGTTCCCCGGCCTAGCCCCGTTTCGTCGAGCACCACTTTGAGCGGAACGTCATAGCCATCCCGCTCAAAGATGCGTGCCGCCGCAGCGATCAGCGTCTCTCGATGTAAACGTGCGTCACTGCGCATCACTCGATCTCCCCAGGCAGCGCTAGCTGAAGCTGGCGTCGAATGTAAGCGGACACGGTTGTCCGTTTGTAGAAATACAGCTATGCCGCTGATGACCGCGTCCGTGGACGCCTGCCGGAGACTCGACCTTGCGCGCCCTCTATCCTTGGCTGGCATCAACCATGCTCCCTCTCGTAGCCGTACTGCCTGGCTGCTCCGAACCAAAGCAGCCGGCTGCGCCGCCGCCTGCCTTTGTCGAAGTGGTGACGGTTGCGGCGGAGGCCGTGCCGAACATCGTCGAGCTGCCTGGCCGGATCGAGGCGGTACGCACCGCCGAGGTTCGTCCGCGTACCGACGGGATCATTCAGCGCCGCCTGTTCGAGGAAGGAACGTTCGTCCGCGAAGGTACGCCGCTCTTCCTGATCGATCCACGCGATTATCGCGCGCAGGTGCAATCCGCGCGGGCGGTGCTGGAGCGCGCCGCGGCGGCCCGCACCAACGCCGCGGCGGTTGTGCGCCGCTACGAGCCGCTTGTGAGCCGTCGTGCCGTAAGCGGACAAGAGTTCGACGCCGCACGTTCGGAGTTGCGCCAAGCCGAGGCACAGGTTTCCGAAGCACGGGCGGGACTGTCGCGTGCCGAGCTGCTACTGAGCTACACCACGGTTCGTGCCCCCATTTCGGGCCGGGTAGGCCGCGCCGAAGTGACGGAAGGCGCGTTGGTCAGCGCGACGCAGACGAACGCTCTGACCCGCATCGACCAGACGACACCCGTCTACGCGGTGTTCACCGTATCGAGCGCCGAAATCCTGAATGCAGGCGAGCGAGCGCGTAGCGGTGAGGTGAAGGTTGCGGGCCTCAACTCCGTGACGGTGAAGCTAACGCTGGAGAACGGCACTACTTACGGACCGGCCGGGCGCCTCGACTTCACCGGGGCGACCGTTGCACCCGAAACCGGCACCCAGCTGGTCCGTGCCCAGTTTCCAAACCCGGAGGGCACGCTAAAGCCCGGCGAGTTTGTGCGCGGGCGTCTGGAGGCGGGCACCATCGCCAACGGCATCGCCATCCCCTCGCGGTCAGTGCAGTTCCGGGGTGAGCAAGCGAGCGTGTCGGTCCTGCAGCAGGACGGATCGGTCGTCAGCCGGCCGGTGACACTGGGCGAGATGATCGGCAAACGCTGGATCGTCCGCTCAGGCCTGCGTGCCGGCGAGCGGGTGATCACTGAAGGCTGGAACCGGGTTCGCGCGGGTGGGAAGGCTCAGGTGAAACCGGCAGGCGGGGCCGCCTCGGTTCCCGCGGGCGCAGCACCAGCTCCAGCGACCGCGGGCGGTCAACCCGGCCCGCCATCGGCGGGCGCACCGACGAAGGGGAACTGAGTCAATGGATCGGTTCTTCGTCTACAAGCCCGTCTTTGCTTGGGTGATCGCGGCATTCATTGCGCTCGCCGGGTTGTTATCGCTCCTCAACCTGCCGGTTGAGCAGTATCCGTCAGTCGCTCCGCCGTCGCTCACCTTATCCTACACCTATACCGGCGCGGATGCGGAAACGCTCGACCGCAACGTCACCTCGGTGATCGAGCGTGAAATGAACGGCCTTGAAGGCTTCCTTTACATGTCGGCTGCCAGCCGTTCGAATGGCACGGGCCAGCTTGTCCTGTCCTTCCAGTCGGGCACAAACATCACCAACGCTCGCAGCCTGGTACAGGACCGGCTGAACCGGGCCATGCCTCGCTTGCCTCAGCAAGTACAGCAGCTGGGCATCCAGATCTCTGATAATTCGTCCGGCTTTCTCATGATTCTAGGGCTGTCCTCGCCCGACAAGAGCATGACGCCGCTGGAGATCGGCAACTACGCTAGCAACAATGTCGTGAACGAACTGCGACGCGTGCCGGGTGTCGGAAACGTGCAGCTGTTCGGTTCGCAATATGCCATGCGGATCTGGCTCGATCCGGCTAAACTGGCAGGTTTCGCTCTCTCAGCGACCGAGGTGCTCCAGGCGGTTCAGGAGCAGAACAGTCAGACTGCCGGGGGCGGCATCGGCGATCTGCCCATCACGCGCGAGGCGGAATTCACCGCTCGCATCGTCACACAGAACCGCTTTTCATCACCTGAGCAGTTCGAGCAGATCATCATTCGCGCCAGCCAGGATGGATCGACGGTCCGGCTTCGCGATGTCGGGCGGGTCGAACTCGGTGCGGAGAATTACGGGTTCCGCGCACGCCTGAACGGCAACGAGATCGCCGGCTTGGCCATACAGCTCGGCACCGGTGCCAATGCGGTCGCGGTGGCAAATGGCGTACGGGACCGAATGGCAGAGTTGCAGAGCAACTTTCCCCCCGGCCTGAAGTGGGATGTCGCTAACGACACTACGCCGTTCATCAACGCGTCGATAGACAGCGTGGTGATGACGCTGATCGAGGCGATGGTGCTCGTCTTCATCGTCATGTTCCTGTTCCTCCAGAACTGGCGTGCAACCGTCATTCCGGCCGTCGTCGTTCCCATCGCTCTGCTCGGCGCATGCCTCGGGCTGTACCTCTTCGGCTTCTCCATCAACACGCTATCGCTGTTCGCAATGGTGGTGGCGATCGGCATCCTGGTCGACGACGCGATCGTCGTCGTGGAGAATGTCGAGCGAATTATGGCGACCGAGGGGCTGCCGCCACGCATCGCCACGGTGAAAGCGATGGGACAGATCCGCGGCGCGATCATCGGCATTACGCTGGTGCTGATCGCCGTGTTCATCCCGATGGCGTTCTTTCCCGGCTCTACCGGCGGAATTTATCGGCAGTTCTCGGTAACGCTGGCGGTTTCCATCTTCTTCTCGGCGGTCCTTGCCCTAACGTTGACGCCCGCGCTGTGCGCGACTCTGCTTAAGCCGCACGCGCATGAGCCCGGTCACGAACCGCAACCCAGGCCAGGTTGGCGGGGATGGCCACAGCGCTTCTTCAACGGCTTCAATAATTGGTTCGGGCGCACGACCGATCGCTATACCGGGGGCGTCGGCAAGATGATGGGAGCGCCGCTGCGCTGGATGGCGGTGTTCGTAGCAATGTGCGCGGTTGCCTTGCTGCTCTTCATGCGGCTGCCAGGCGGCTTTCTGCCCAACGAAGATCAGGGCACGTTCCTTGTCAACTATGACGCGCCGGTCGGCTCTACCATGAACCGAACCGAAGAGGCCGTGGTTCAGGCCGAGGCCTATCTGCGCGCGCAACCGCAGGTGAAGAACGTGGTGTCGATCCTCGGCTTCAACTTCTTTGGGCAGGGACAAGGTGCTGCCTTGTCATTCGTTGGGCTGAAGCCGTGGGAAGAGCGCAAGGATAAGGAGAGTTCGGTGACCGCCCTAATCGCGGGCGTGCAGCGCGCGACGTTCGGCATCACCGAGGCTTCCGTAGTTGCGCTTAACCCGCCGCCAATCCAGGCGCTGGGCAACGCCACCGGCTTCTCCATGAAGATTCAGGACCGCTCAGGCACCGACCGGGCGGGACTCCTTGCCGCACGCGACGCCATCCTATCGGCCGCGGCGAAGGAGCCGACGCTCGCTGGCGTGAGGTCCGAAGGTCAAGGCGATGCCCCCGAACTGTTCGTCGACATCGACCGCGTGAAGGCGCGGGCGCTCGGCTTGTCGATGTCAACCGTGAACCAGACCCTGGCGATCAATTTCGGCTCGTCCTATGCTAACGACTTCAACCGCGAAGGGAACACGCTGCGTGTCTACCTGCAGGCGGATGCACCATCGCGGATGACGCCGCAGGACGTACTTGCGCTTCGGGTGCCGACATCTTCGCCAGCGACAACTGGCACCGCAGCCGCTACGCCCGGCCAAGGCGGCGGCAGTGGCGGCGGGACCGTGCCTTTCTCGGCGTTCGCCAAAGTCTCCTGGCGCACAGGCCCGATCCAGCTCGATCGCTACAATGGCTATCCTGCGCTGACGATCTCCGGGCAGGCAACCCCCGGACAGTCTTCGGGTGCTGCGCTGGAGACAATGGAACGGCTCGCCGAGCAGCATCTGAGCGGCGCGATGGGCTATGAATGGACCGGCACCGCCTACGAGGAAAAGCAGGCGGGTAGCCAGATCGGTCTGCTTCTCGGCCTGTCGATGGTGGTCGTGTTCCTGCTGCTGGCGGCGCTCTACAACAGCTGGGGCATTCCGCTGTCGGTGCTGCTGGTCGTGCCCTTCGGCGTTCTGGGCGCAGTGCTGTTCACAATGCTGCGAGGGCTGTCAGCGGACGTATACTTCAACATCGGCCTTATCACGATCATCGGATTGGCCGCGAAGAACGCGATCCTGATCGTCGAGTTCGCATTGGAGGACGAACGCCCTGGCACGTCGGTCTATGACGCCACGCTGGAAGCGTCGCGTCAGCGCCTTCGGCCGATCCTGATGACCAGTCTCGCGTTCATCCTCGGCATGGTGCCGCTGTTCATCGCGTCGGGTGCCGGCGCGGCGAGCCGACAAGCGGTCGGCACGGGCGTGATGGGCGGTATGATCGCGGCGACCGTGTTTGGGATCTTCTTCACGCCGGTCTTCTACCTTCTGTCCAGACGCTACCTGAGCAAACCGCATGACCCGGAAGGCGAGGATCAACGCTGGATTGAAGAGAATGATGGGCGGGAGATAGCGCATGCGTAAGTGGCTTCTCATCGCAGCGACGGGATTGTCGGGGTGCAATCTCGCTCCCGACTACAAACGGCCGGTTGCTTCGGCATCAGCCGTCTACCCTACCGACCCCAACACCCCGCAGTCCAGAGGGACCGCTTGCAACTGATCTGGGCTGGCGCGACTTCTTTCGCGATCCGCGTCTCCAGACGCTGATCGCAACCGCGTTCGAACGTAATCGCGACCTTGCCCAATCGCTTGCCAGGATCGACCAGGCGCGGGCCCAGTTCCGCATTCAGGCATCGCAGCGGCTTCCCAATGTGGCAGCAAATGCTGGCGCCACCCGCAGCCAGCAGCCGATCGCCGGTCTCGGCTTCGGCAATGCGCTGCCGGGTGGGGGGGGGGGGGCTGGCGCTCCGTCCGCGATCAACATCGAGCAATACTCCGCCAGCATCGGCG
Organism: Sphingomonas faeni; assembly: GCF_030817315.1. NCBI lineage: Bacteria > Pseudomonadati > Pseudomonadota > Alphaproteobacteria > Sphingomonadales > Sphingomonadaceae > Sphingomonas > Sphingomonas faeni. The sequence continues at coordinate 142,804 of NZ_JAUSZF010000004.1, forward strand.
TCAGCTCGTTCGAACTCGACTTATGGGGACGCGTCAAAAATCTGACGGAGGCTGAGCGCGCACGGTACCTCGCCTCGGTCGAGGGCGCACGAGCATTTCGGTTGTCGCTGATCGCCCAGGTTGCCTCTGCCTATTTCGACATCCTTGCCGGACAGGAACGGATTACCGTCGCCGAACGCGCCCTGGCGGGGCGGCGCGAAGGTGTCGAGATCGCGCGCGACCGAATGGAGGCAGGGGTCACCTCGTCCGTCGACTTCAATCAGGCGGTGCTGCTGCTTACCCAGGCCGAGGCCGAGCTTGCGGAGCTTCAGCGCACCACACAGCAGTCGCGCAACCTGCTCGATGTGCTCACAGGAGGTCCGATAGACACGCGGCTTTCAGCACCGCTTGGGCTGGCAACCGATGTGCAGGTGCGGCCGATCGCGCCAGGTTTGCCGTCGGCCCTGCTCGCGAACCGCCCCGATCTGCTGCAAGCGGAGTACAACCTGCTGGCAGCGAACGCCAACATCGGCGCGGCGCGGGCTCAGCTATTCCCGTCCATCTCGCTGACCGGGAGCTTCGGCTTTCTCTCGACGGCGCTCGGAAGTCTGTTCGAGGGCGGCAACCGGACTTGGAGTGTGAACGGCGCGGTCAGCCAGCCGATCTTCGATTGGGGACAGCGCCGCGGCAACATCAGGCTTAGCGAGGCACAGGCAGCCGAACTCGTCGCCGCCTATCAACGAACAGTGCAGGGCGCATTCCAGGAGGTCGCAGACGGACTGGTCGGGCGCCGCTACTTGCGGGACCAGATCGACGCTCAGACCCGCACGGTTCAGGCCCAGCGCGAGTTAGCCGAAACCGCACGCCTGCGGTACGACAACGGCATCTCAATCTATCTCGAGGTGCTGGATGCGGAACGCAACCGGTTCGCCGCTGAGCAGACACTGATCCAGCTTCGGGCGCTTGAGCTGCAAAACGCCGTCACCCTGTACACCGCACTGGGAGGCGGATCTTTCGCCTCAGGTGGCGCTGGCGCAGTCCATTGAAGCATTTCTGCTCTGAAGATGAAGTTAAACTATCTGACTGAGGTCATAAAATCGCGGCATATCAACTTTAAATCAGGCTATTAACTCTAAATGATCATCTCTGTTCGTATAATAATGCCTGGTTTCCTCTGTGTTGGAGGCTGCCTCTATGGCGTCGCAGCAACTAGCCGCTCAGGCACAGACACAATCTGAAGCGCAAGCTCAGGCTCAGGCGCCCGAACGTCTTCAAGGCAAGGATCATTTCATCCTCGGCATCGGGGCGGGTTATACACCGACCTACCAAGGATCGGACGCATATAGGGCGGTGCCCGTGCCGGTGTTCGACATCGCATGGGGGCCGGTCTTCGCCAATCTGCGCAACGGTGTCGGCATCAACGTCATCGAAAGCGGGCCCGTCACCGTCGGTGCAAGCGTCACCTACATGCCTGGCTATCGCCGGCGCGACGTGCCCGAGGGGATCGGCAAGCTGTCGCTGGGAGCTGGCGGACGCGGCTTCGCGAGCATCCGGGCGGGCGGCCTGATCGCGACCGTGGGTGCCACGAAAGGCTTCATTGGCGACAACAAGGGCGTGATCGCCGACGCGACAGTCTCCTATCCGGTCCGCGTATCGTCTCGTCTGACGCTGATTCCGACGATCGGAACGACTTGGGCCGATCGGCGGTACAATCATCGCTATTTTGGGGTGGATGCCGATCAGGCGTTCGCATCGGGCCTGCCGCGATACCGGGCGGGCGGCGGGTTCAAGGATGCTTCTGCGTTGCTGAGCCTCAATTATCGGCTGACCGACCATATCGGGCTAGGTGCCTCTGCTGGCGTAACGACGCTGTTCGGCGAAGTCGCCGACAGTCCGCTGGTCGAGCACAAGACGCGACCGTCGGGCTTCCTGTCTGCTGCCTATCGCTTCTGATCGACGACGCCGCGTTTTTCCCGATCAATAATCCATCGACTCAATGAGGAGTAAAGCATGAAGACGCAGGTAGCCGTGTCCCGTGGGACTGGCAGCAGCTCAACGGCCCTCGGTAGCAGCATATTCCACAACCCAAACTTTGATAAATTGCTGTGAACAGGTATGACCTTGCGATTAAGCCGGCTTCGCAAGCGCCCATCAAGGGGCTCCTTGCTTGATAGCGCCTTTTCAGGCCATCAGAGGCGAGGTGCCCGTTTGCCCGCTCAGGCGGTAGATTGGACATTGGGAGTTGGACATCTTTCTTAACGATACGCTGCTGCTCGTTATCGTCGCTCTTCCGTTCGCGGGCAGTTTGCTCGCGGCATCACTGCCCAGCCATGCACGCAATGCCGCAGCGGCGCTGGCGGGCACGATCGCCGTGTCGGGCGCTGTTATGCTCGCCTCCATCTTTGCGCGCGTCGCGGGAGGTCAGGTCGTTCGCAGCGAGTTTGAGTGGCTGCCCTCGCTCGGCCTCAACCTGCTGTTCCGCCTCGACGGCCTGTCGTGGATCTTCGCCTTCCTGGTGCTGGCGATCGGCGCGCTAGTCGTTCTTTACGCCCGCTACTACATGGCGCGCGAGGATCCGGTCCCGCGCTTCTTCTCCTTTTTCTTGGCGTTCATGGGGTCGATGCTGGGCATGGTGCTGGCGGGAAACCTCATCCAGCTCGCCTTCTTCTGGGAGCTGACGAGCCTCTTCTCCTTCCTGCTAATCGGCTACTGGAACCACAAGCGCACCGCGCGCACCGCGGCGCGGATGGCGCTAATCACCACCGCGACAGGCGGCTTCTGCCTGCTGCTGGGGCTGGTGATAATCGGCGACATCGTCGGAAGCTACGATCTGGACCGAGTGCTTGCTGCGGGCTCACTCATAAAGGCCAGCCCGCTGTACCTACCCGCGCTGCTACTCATCCTGGTCGGAGCTTTCACCAAGAGCGCACAGTTCCCCTTCCACTTTTGGCTTCCGCACGCGATGGCGGCCCCCACGCCTGTCTCCGCTTACCTCCACTCGGCAACAATGGTAAAGGCGGGAATCTTCGTTCTGATAAGGTTATGGCCAGTACTGGCCGGCACCGAGCAGTGGTTCCTCATCGTGACCACCATCGGCCTCACGACCCTACTGATAGGTGCCTGGTCGGCCGTCTTCCAGCAGGATTTGAAAGGGGTGCTGGCCTATTCGACCATCAGCCATCTGGGGCTCATCACCTTGCTGCTCGGCATCGGCAGCCCGCTGGCCGCGGTTGCGGCGATCTTCCACACCATCAATCATTCGACGTTCAAGGCTTCGCTGTTCATGGCCGCCGGCATCATCGATCATGAGACAGGCACGCGCGACCTGCGCCAGCTCAGTGGACTGTACCGGTTCATGCCGATAACAGCTACGCTAGCTATGGTCGCGGCAGCGGCGATGGCCGGCGTGCCGTTGCTGAATGGCTTCATTTCCAAAGAGATGTTCCTCGCGGAAGCCCTGGCAGAACACAACGGAACCATCCTCGATCGGCTTCTACCCTATCTCGCCACATTAGGGACCGCGCTGAGCGTGCTCTATTCGCTGCGCTTCATTCATCAGGTGTTCTTCGGGTCGCCGCCGGTTGGCCTGCCGCGCATGCCGCATGAGCCGCCACACTGGATGCGGGTGCCGATCGAAATTCTCGTCATCGCCTGCCTGATCATAGGTGTGCTTCCGGCATTCACCGTGGGGGCGTTCCTTGATGCGGCAGCGAGATCGGTCTTGGGGGACGCGACGCCGAACTACAACCTAGCGGTCTGGCACGGCTTTACCCCGGCCCTGTTCCTCAGCATCGTTGCGCTTGCGGGCGGGGCAATCGCCTACCTGCTGTTCCGCAACTACCTTAACACGCGCGATGGCCCGCCGCTGGTTGGGCGAATCAAAGGCTGGCGGGCGTTTGAGACTACGCTGGCGGCAATCGTCGACGGCTCGCGCGTGCTGGAGAGGATCGTCGGCACGGGACGACTTCAGCCGCAGATGCGCCTTCTCATCTGCATCGCATGCACCCTCGGAGCACTGCCGTTCCTCGGCCGGGGCGTCGCAAGCGGCGGTGTTCCGGGAACCGCAATCGACCCGATCTTTGCGCTGGTTTGGGTGATCGGTTCCGGCTGCGCGATTGGGGCGGCTTATCAGGCCAAATATCACCGCCTTGCCGCGCTAGTGCTGACCGCCGGGGCCGGGCTCATGTCCTGTGCCAGCTTCCTTTGGCTGTCCGCGGCCAGACCTGGCCCTGACCCAATTGCTGGTCGAGACTGTGACGACCGTGCTGCTGCTCCTCGGCCTTCGCTGGTTGCCGGTCCGCCGCCAGGAGGTCTGGCCGGGCGATACCGTGCCGCTGCGGGTGAGTGCGCGTCGCTCAACCGATCTCGTCATCGCGATCGTCGCCGGCACGTTCATTGCACTTCTCGCTTTTGCGGTGATGACGCGGCCGTTGCCGGATATGATCTCCCGCTATTTTATCGAGAACGCTTATAAGCAGGGCGGCGGAAGGAACGTCGTCAACGTCATCCTCGTCGATTTCCGTGGTTTTGACACGCTGGGGGAGATCACGGTTCTCGCGATCGTTGCGCTGACCGGCTACTCGCTGCTGCGTCGCTTCCGACCGGCGCGGGAAAGCGTTGCCGCCCCGGTCCAGCAGCGCGTCCAGCATGCCTTCGACGCAGCCCAGCCCGACCGCGCCGTCGGCGACACCCTCACCGATTATCTGTGGATTCCGCGGTTGATCATGGAGTGGCTGTTCCCCTTCATCCTGGTGCTCGCCGTCTATCTGTTCATCCGCGGACATGATCTACCGGGCGGCGGCTTTGCGGCGGGCATCACCATGTCCGTCGCGCTGATCCTGCAATATATGGCCGGCGGCACGCGTTCGGTCGAAGCGCGGCTGCGGATCCGTCCGCTGCGCTGGATCGGCGGCGGCCTGTTGTGCGCCCTTGCGACGGGGGCAGGATCACTGACTTTCGGCTATCAGTTCCTGTCCTCCTACTTCCGCTATGTCGACGTGCCGCTGATCGGTTCTGTTCCTTTTGCCACCGCGCTGCTCTTCGATCTCGGCGTCTTCTCGCTGGTCGTGGGCGCCACTGCCCTCATCCTGATCGCGCTGGCGCACCAGTCGATCCGCACGCCGCGCCCGTTCCCGAGGCTGCAGAGCGAACCCGTGATAGCGAAAGGAGAGCCTCTCTGATGGAAATCATTCTCGCTCTTGGCATAGGCGTCCTGACCGCGTCCGGCGTATGGCTGATCCTTCGGCCGCGCACCTTCCAAGTGATCATCGGGCTGTCGCTGATGTCCTACGCGGTGAACCTGTTCATCTATGCCATGGGCCGGTTACGCGTGGACGCGCCACCCGTCGTCGGCCCGGGCGCGGCGGATCCGACGCAGTTCGCCGATCCGCTGCCGCAGGCGCTGGTACTGACCGCGATTGTGATCTCATTTGCCATGACGGCGCTGTTGCTGGTAATCCTGCTCACTTTGCGCGGCCTGACCGATACCGATCATGTTGACGGGGAAGAGAAGGCGCCGTGATCGCCTGGACCGATCACCTCATCGTCGCGCCGGTTGCCCTGCCGCTTGGGTCTGGCGCGATGATGCTGATGCTGGGCGAGCGCCGCCAATTCGCCAAGGGCGCGATCAGCATCGTGACTACCCTTCTGCTTCTGGCCGTGTCGCTTGTGCTATTGCAAGCGGCGTCCGGCATCGGTGCACCGAGCCATGCGACGGCCAGCGCGCGCGCCTACCTCATTGGTGACTGGCCCGCTCCTTTCGGCATCGTGCTCGTGCTCGACAAGCTGTCAGCGCTGATGCTCGTCCTGACCGCGGTTCTCGGTGTTACGACGCTTGTGTACGGTTTTGCGCGTTGGAACCGCGCCGGGCCACGGTTCCACACGCTCTTACTGTTTCAGTTAATGGGGCTCAATGGAGCATTCCTGACGGGCGACTTGTTCAACCTGTTCGTCTTCTTCGAGGTCGTACTGGCGGCGTCCTACGGCCTGCTACTGCATGGCTCGGGAACCAACCGGGTGCGCATCGGCCTGCACTATGTGGCGATCAACGTGGCCACGTCGCTGCTGTTCCTGATCGGCGTGAGCCTTATCTATGGCGTCACCGGCACGCTCAACATGGCCGACCTGGTCGCCCGCATCGCCGCTGTTCGGCCTGCAGATCTGGCCCTGCTGCAAAGCGGGGCGGCGATCCTTGGCCTGGCCTTCCTGGTGAAGGCTGGCATGTGGCCGCTCGGGTTCTGGCTACCCACGGCCTATTCCGCCGCCACGCCGCCGGTAGCCGCCCTGTTCGTGATCCTGAGCAAGGTGGGCATCTACGCCCTACTGCGAACTTCGCTGTTGTTCTTTGGTGACGAGGCGGGAGCTGCCTTCCACTTCGCCGACGATGCGCTGCTGTGGGGCGGAATGGCGACGATCGCGTTTGGCACGATCGGCGTGCTGTCATCGCAGACGCTGTCACGACTGGCGGGCTTCTGCATCTTGATCTCGTCCGGCACCCTGCTTGCGACGGTCGGCACGGGCGACGTGAAAGTGCTGAGCGGCGCGCTTTTCTATCTGGCGAGTTCGACGCTCGGGATCAGCGCATTCTACCTGTTGATCGAGCTGGTCGAGCGCGGAGAGTCGGAGCGGGGATCGGCCCCGTTGACCGAGCCCGTGTTCGATGACGAATATACTGGCGCGATCGAACCCGAGGAGGAAAGCGAGGTCGGTGTCGTCATCCCCGCGACGATCGCGATCCTGGGGGGCGGTTTCGTTTTTTGCTCGCTCCTGCTCGCGGGCCTGCCGCCGCTTTCCGGCTTTATCGCCAAGTTCGCGATCCTGGACGGTCTGATAGGGCTACAAAGGATCACGGCCCCAACAACCTGGATACTTATCGCGCTTATCATCCTGTCGGGCGTAGCCACGCTGATTGCGATGACGCGCGCCGGCATCGATCTGTTGTGGACGCCGGGTGAAGGCGCGCAGCCGGACCTACGGCTGATAGAGGCGGCGCCGGTCGGGATGTTGCTGGCGTTGTGTCTGGGCCTGATGATCTTCGCAGGTCCGGTGTTGACCTACATGGAGCAAACCGCCCGCGCCCTTCACGACCGTGGCGCCTACAGGTCTGCGGTGACGAGCGCGCCACGTGGCAACTCCCCCGGGGTAAGCAGATGAAGCGGCTGTTCCCCTATCCGCTGCTGACGCTTTCGCTGCTGGCTATGTGGCTGCTGCTGAACCGGTCTGTCTCCCCCGGACATCTGCTGCTGGGAAGCATGGTAGCAGTCGGCGCATCGCTTGCCATGCGCGCGCTCGGCAACGAGTCACCGCAGATCCGCTCTTGGCGGCCGCTTCCCCGTATCCTGCTCCTTCTGACGACGGATGTCTTGCGGTCCAACATTGCCGTGGCGCGGATCATCCTGTCTCCAGTGCAGCGTGACGGCACTTCGGGCTTTATCCGTATATCGCTGCGAACACGCAACCGCCACGCACAGACGTTCTTGGCCATCATGATGACGGCAACGCCTGGCACGCTGTGGGTGCAGTTTGATCGCGTGACCGGAATCCTTCTCGTCCACATCCTGGATCAGGTAGGCGCGGATGGGTGGACCCGGCGTATCCAGACCCGCTACGAACCACTGCTGTTGGAAATGTTCGGATGACCGCCATCCTCCTTGGCATTGCCATTACGGTGGCCCAAATTACCCTGGGATTGGCATTAGCGTGCGCCGCGTTCCGCTTTGTGCGAGGCCCACGCGCGCAGGACAGGATTCTTGGCCTCGATGCCTTCTACGTCAACGCGATGCTGCTGCTGCTGACGTTCGGCATCCAGACGAGCAGGACGGTCTACTTCGAGGCGGCATTGGTGATCAGCCTGCTGGGCTTCGTCGGCACGGTGGCACTTGCCAAGTTCCTGATGCGAGGCGAGGTGATCGAATGATCCAGGCTCCCGATCTTCCTGCTTGGGCGGCGCTGATTGTCGCGATTCTGCTGCTGTCGGGATCGACGATGACGCTGGTCGGCTCGCTCGGGCTCATCCGTCTGAAGACCTTCTACGAACGCGTCCATGCCCCAACTCTGGGCGCGACCGTCGGCGTGGGCTCTATCGTCCTCGCCTCGATGGTCTGCTTCACGGCACTCGAGTCCCGCTTCGTCCTGCACGAGATCCTTATTCTAGCGTTTCTGACGCTGACCACCCCCGTTACTCTGATCTCGCTGGCGCGCGCTGCTCTCTATCGCGATCGGACCGCAAGAGATGACGAGGTGCCTCGAGAGCACCCAATGGATTGACCCGGATCCAGAAAGGCTAATCTTCGGCAACGTGGTAGAAGCGACTCCCCTCTGTTTCTTGCCATGCTTTCAAAAGCTTTCCATCATTGCGATGCGAACGGCTGAGGTTCGTACCGCTCGGGTACAGCGCGTTGTTCGCATCCGATGTGTTCTGCCGGTTAGATATAATGCGGCGAGGTTGTTGCGGGTCGGCTGAATGGCCTAATCGGGCTAATGCACGACCTGCCGAATGGCCGAGATCAGGGCGTTTGATGATGGCCACTTCTCCACCATGGACCCTATGTCGCGAATGTCCTGCAGACTGTGTGGAAACCTCGTCTGAGGATTCCCGTCGATCTCGGCGCATGGTATGTTTCTGCCATGGCGTATCTGGCTGGAACGGACCGCTCGCAGCTCCTGCTGCTTCCCGAGGCGGTGGATGATTATGTCGGGCCGGACAATCCGGTCCGGTTCATTGAGGCCTTCGTCGACGACGGGACGCCCAGGCTACGATCCGGCCGATCTGCTCAAGCTTTACATCTACGGGTACCTGAACCGAGTTCGCTCGAGCCGGCGCCTGGAAGCCGAGACCCACCGCAATATCGAGGTGATCTGGCTGCTGCGGCACCTGAAGCCGGACTTCAAGACCATCGCCGACTTCCGCCGCGACAACCGCACCGCCTTCAAGGAAGTGTTTCGGGAGTTCGTGGTGATGTGCCGCCAACTCGACCTGTTCGGGCGCGAGCTCGTGGCGGTGGACGGTACGCGCATCAAGGCGGTCAACAACAAGGACCGCAACTTCACCCGTACTTCGCTCGCGAAGTTCATTCAGGAAGCCGACGAGAAGCTCGCCGGTTATATGAAACGGCTTGATGAGGGAGACGCCGACGACGATCACACGCCGAGTGGCGGTTCCAGTCGGGGTGGCGAGAAGCTGGCTGAGAAAATCGCCGCCATCGAGGGTAAGCGCGACCGGCAGAAGGCGCTCCTCGCCGAACTGGAGCGCACAGGCGCCGAGCAGATTTCGCTCACAGACCCCGATGCCCGCGCGATGGCACGCATGACCAAGGTCGGGGTCGGCTACAACATCCAGCTCGCCGTCGACGTGAAGCACAAGCTGATCGCCGAGCAGGCCGTGAGCAACCAGGTCCTCGACCTGGGCCTGCTCGCCCAAACCGCGACAGCGGCCATGGAGGCGCTCGGCGTCAACCGGATCGAGGCAGTTGCCGACCGCGGCTATTTCAAGATCGAAGACATCGAGGCCTGCGAAGCGGCCGGTGTCACCGCCTATGTCCCCAAGCCGATCCGCGGCCCTGCCGTGCGTGACGGCTTCTTCAGCAAGGAGGTGTTCCGCTACCAGGCCGACCGGGACGTCTTCGTCTGCCCGGCCGGAGCGGTGCTCTCGCCGCGGCATTTCGGCAAGTCGCGCGACAATGTGAAGGTCGACTACACCAACCGCGCTGCCTGCAAGGCCTGCGAGCTGAAACCCCGCTGCACCCGGACTTTCCGCCGTGTCTCTCGCCTGGAGAACGAGGCGGTGCTCGACCGCATGGCGGCGCGGCTGGCACTTCGGCCTGGCGTGCTCGACGAACGGCGAAACAGTGTTGAGCATCCGTTCGGCACCATCAAACAATGGATGGGCCAGGGTGCGTTCCTCATGCGCCGGCTGGAAAACGTTCGCGGCGAGTTCAGTCTCACCGCGCTCGCCTACAACATCAGACGGCCATCACCTTGGTCGGGGTACCGGGCTTGGTCGCCGCGGCAAGGACATAATACCCGCCTTCCGGCGCCTGAATGTCGCACCGAACGTCAGCCGTGCCGCTTCTCCCGGCCTCAAAGCCACCCTGGGACGTAACCCGAGGCATCTCCCGCTGAAGACCGTTCAACGGAGGGTATCGCAGTGCGCTCCAGCCTACTCACGCCTTTTCACACGGTCTGTGTGATTTTTGCATCAGGACACGTCCTATTTGGAGGGTACCTCAGCATTAATTTGGGCACATATCGCCTTACCGGCACGAAATCGTACCGCTGCGAACTCGTCCCTTAGAAAAGTTTCTCCCGTCCGAGGGTTTCGAACGGTTCGCTGAGCATGCTGGCTTAGAAAGAAGCGTCCAAAACCGCGTAGTTCAACGGCACCCCCATCTCGGAGGTGATCGACAATGGCGTCAAATAGCTTCTCTACCAACGTCCGGCATACTGGACTTGGTAGGTCTGGGTTCAGCAAGGCTATGCGTTGAATAAGATCACTTTTACGCATTTGGCCTCCGCTGCCCACTGATAGGCAACGTATCGTCCCTAGCAGGGATCGTCACGCCCTAGCTCGCACCATGCATCAGAACCGGCGTTGCAAAAGGGACCCTTTTTGCGACGCAGCCCGTGCCAGCTTCAATTCTCGAAATAGGATCGAGTTTTGGGAAAGCTTCTCATGCTCGTTGGCAGAACCGGGCGTGTGATTGCTCGCCCCTCATCGCATCGCTAATTTTTTTAGCCGGGTAGTTGATCAAGGTCCGATGATCCGAGTTCGGATCAGCGGCAACAAGCGATCGATCGCCTGTCTGGCCGATGCGGGATCCTGTGCAAGCGAGCGAACGGTCAGCAGATCGCCATCGCGGATGATGATCGCCGTGGCCCCCGCACGGTCGCCCAGCGGATACCCGCTTACCCAACCCACAGCCGGCGCCACCTCCAGCGCCGTGACGGTGCATCGAGGGCTGCGTGCGCGACAGATCTGTTGCAGATCGGCGATGCTTGTCGTGCCCGACCGAACCCGTTCCTCCGTTCCATCCGCCTGACGACCAATCAGAACGTCAACGACCGGTGCACCCACACAATCCGTGCAGAACAAGGTGGCCCGCTGCGGTTCCTCTTTTGCCTCGAAGCCGGAGCCCAACGCCGCGGCAGCCGCCTGACTGACGCCCGTCAGATCTCTGGTTGCAAGTCCCTGTGCAGCCGCACCGGTCGCTAAGGCGATCATGCCGGCAAAGGCGACTGTGCCAAGTCGATGACGCATATTCTTGCTTTCCCCTTGCTCGCTCACGCATGCTCGAACGCGATCAGATTAGGTCTGAAGGCCGCGTGGTGCCACCCTGGAGTTTACCCAAAACTGTGGCGAACCACTCGTGCCAGCCTGGCACCGTGCAAGAGAAATGCCTTCGCCAATAACCTGCCGGCAAGGTCCGCTCCGGGTGGACACCGGTCTGGTTGGCTTCCCGAAAACGAACGACGATTGAGATGGGGAAAGCGTTCTTGGAATCGATCGTTTGCGGAATTGGGTCCGGATAATGCATAGGGGCCTATACGCTCTGTGGTCTCCCCCTACGAATACATCGCCAAGATCTGGACGTCAGAGTCAGACCGGTTCATCGCCAACCCGATGCACCAGATGCTTGGACTAGACACCTGGACAGGAACGGGGGACGGGGGGACTGATGATTGGAAAGCCTTGCATCGCAATGGTTATGCTTGCGGCATCATCCACTGGCAGCGCTCTAGAATCGGGGGTCACGCCTGTGCCCACCTCGGTCAACGCGCTCGGGGGGTGTTGGGAGGGGCAGGGTACGGTGGTGGGCAAAGCCGTCGCTATTGCGGTTAACGCCTATCCGATCGTCCAGGATGCGATGCTGGCTGTCGAAGCCGCAAGCAGCGCGCTCGCCGATCCGCAGGACCAGTACGCGGCACACCTGGTTTTTGGCGGAAGCGGCAAGCCGTCCAAAACCGGGCTGGCCCTATCGTTGGATATTGGGCGGACAGTTTTGGCGGGGCGTCCGCGGTAGCGGGACGCGGCGAAAGCAAGGCAGACGGGTTCGATATTACTTACCAATATCCGGACAAGGTCTACGTGAACCGCTGGCGCATGTTAGGCGACAGCCTCACTTGGCAAATTGTCATGCGGGACCGCAAATCTGTTGAGAAGCCTTTCGCCAGTTATACGCTTTCCAAGACGGCCTGCCGACCCCTCTCGGGGGGCGGCTGACAAGGCGTGTAAGCCTTATACTGTCGCTTGGAAGACTTATGCATCGTCCAAACCGATCATACCCCTCCCGACCATTCTTGATAACGATCGATTCCGAGAGCGCCGATGCCGTCTCGACTGCCGTTCCTTTTTGGGAACATCGGGCCAGGCGCTAGCGCCCCTTGCGGACGTTCAAGATCAAGCAGTCGTGGACAACTTCATTAAGACGAGGCCGCTGACAATGAGCCCGGCGGCTAGAAGGCGCATCGCGGTCATAGCCTCGCCAAAGACCATGATGCCGACGACGAACGCGCCGACCGCGCCGATGCCGGTCCAAATCGTGTAAGCTGTTCCCAACGGCAGAACCCGCATTGCCGACGCAAGAAGGCCAAAGCTGACCAACATGCCCACCCCCGTAATGATGCTTGGCCAGAGCCGTGTGAACCCATGAGATTGCTTCATGGCCGAAGCCCAAACAATCTCGAACAAACCAGCAAAAACGAGAGCAATCCACGCCACAGCAGTCTCCATCGGAGCTGCCGGGCCGTCCCGGACTTCTACCCCCGTATTGGGGTGGGAGCGTTGTTGCCGCATATCTAAATAATTGTGGTATAACGATAATTCAACGGCGGCTAACAGGCACGACGGAGAGTAGCGCCATCGTTAGTTTCGTTAATCGACAGGAATGAGGCCGACCGGGATTAGCGCAGAGCGGTATCGATGCTCATCCGGAACAACGGTGTAAGGGCCGCTTTATACCGTCGTCACCGGGAGAGCTTCATGATCCGCCGTCGCATTGCCGTACTGCTAGCCAGCGCATTCCTGCTCGCACCTGTTGCCCCTGTCATCGCCCAGAACACGGTCCGCTCGATCTCGGCGACCGACAAGGCGCAGGGCACTCAGGCTCATCCGCAACTGCTCGCGCAGTTCGGCGGTGCGTATAAGGGGCCGCAGGCGACATTTGTCGAACGTGTCGGCAAGCGCGTGGCGGTCCAGTCCGGCCTGTCGAATGCGGGCGGCGACTTCACCGTCACCCTGCTGGACTCCCCGGTCGAGAACGCCTTCGCCATCCCGGGCGGGTACATCTACGTCACCCGTCAGCTGCTCGCACTGATGATCTCGGAGGCAGAACTCGCCTCCGTAATGGGCCATGAGGTAGGCCATGTCGCCGCCCGCCACGCCGCCTCGCGCAACACGCGTGCGACGATCGGCGGTCTGCTCGCTCGTGGCGTCAGCCTGGCTACGAGAAGCGATCTCGCGACCCGGATCGCCGGTACGGGCGCGCAGCTGTACACGCTGAAATACGGACGCGATCAGGAATATCAGGCTGATGCGCTTGGCGTCCGCTACATCACCGCTGCGGGCTATTCGCCCTATGCCTCGGCTGACATCCTGGCGGCGCTCGATGAATCGACCGGGCTGACGGCGCAGGGCAGCGGCACCGCACGGTCTGCGCCGACATGGGCATCGACGCATCCAAATGGAGCCGATCGTGTGCAGCGCGCAGAGGCACTGGCGAAGGCCACTGGCAAGCCGGAGCTTGCAATCACCCAGGATACGGCGTTCCTCCGCATGCTCGATGGCCTGCCTTATGCCGACGGCAAGGAGGGTCGCAAGGTCATCCGGATCGTCACTGTTGGCGCAAGGGACACGATCGATACGTTGAGCCAGCGCATGGCAATAGCCGACAGCAAGCGTGAACGCTTTATTGTCATCAATGGCCTTCCCGCTGACGAGCCGCTGAAGCCCGGGACGCTCGTCAAGCTGGTGGTCGCTGCATAGAACCGCTGCCGTAGGACACCGACCGGCCCTGTTGCCGCGATGTCGGTGGCAAATTCTGGCTGCAACCCTAACGTCCGCCGATGCTCATTCTCTACGCCCTGATGCTCGCCGCAAGCTCCAGCAGACCGCCGCGGAGACCGACCCTGCTGATGTCTCCGAGATCGATGCTATTAGCTGCCGCCTGGACGTTCCCGGTTACATGCGCTTCGCCATGGCGATCGATGGCGAGGAACAGCTTGCGCGGACGCGGGGATGGAAGAAGATCGCCTCGCCCAATTCGTTCATGACCGAATATGACCTGCCGAAGCCGATTACCGTCGCGGGGTCATACAGCACGCGCCGGATCGGCTTTACCGGTGACGCCATCCTCGCGGTGCTCGACGTCGCGGACCCCGCCATCGTGGCGCGAGCCGAGAAGATCGACAACAGCATGTCGGCTCAACCGATGATCGACGCGATGGTCGCCTCGGGTAAGGTGACCCGCGCCCAGGCGGAAGCCGAGTTCCCCTTTCGCAAGTTCCTGGGCGAGCGGATCATGACCGACGTCGCCGAACCCGCGGGCAAGGACGGCTATGGTAGCCACATGGTAGTCGCCCGAACGATCTCCAACGTCACCACGCACCCCGGCAAGACGCTCTACGGCTGCGCATATCGGTTCGATATGCTGGACAAGGATGGGACATCGCTGTGAGACGGAATTGGTACCGTGCGATCGTCGTCTCGCTGGCACTGGTCGCGCCGCTGCCGGCGGTTGCGCAACCCTCGGGCATGGACAGCTTCATCGGTACGCTGTCGATCGAGCGAGGCGAGGTCATCCTCACGCGGTGCGATCTGGCGGCGTCGCGCTACCTGCTGCGCGATGTGCCGGGAGGTCAGGCGGTCGCTCGCTATCGCAAGGATGGCCGGCGCGCGTCTGCCGACGTGATGGGCAGCTATAGCGAGGAGGGTGATCGTAACGTCCTGACCGTTGCCGAGTTTCTCGACTATCAACCGGGCAAGTCGTGTCACCTGAGCGACGCACTGGATGCGCTCGCTCCTGCCGACGCCCCCTCGACCCAGGGCACGCCTGCCGACGCGCGTGCCGACGGCGGCCACGATACACCTGCCGCGCTCGTTGGCCATTATTACCTCATGGGTGTGATGGAGACCGGATCCGAGCTGTTGCTGCGGCCAGACGGTCAGTTCGACTGGGCGTTGAGTTACGGTGCGCTGGACCAGGAGGCGCAGGGCATGTGGCAGGTCGAGCGCGACGAGGTCGTGCTCGTGGCGTCCGCACCAAGCGCGCAGAAGCCGCTCTTCTCCTACTTGTCCACCGCGCCGTGGGATGAGGAGACCGAAAACGAACGTCGGCGGTACCAGCGCAGCGAGATCGAGGCCACGATCCGCGCCCGCTGCCCGATCTTCCCCGAACCATTTGTCTCCGCGACGCCTCTGACGACCGCCGACAATGCCCCCGCGCCGTCCACGACGATCCTTCAACAGCGCGCCGCCACGGCATTGCGCGCTGCGAACGCTGCTAGGACGAATGCGGAGCTCCTGGCTGCTCGACTGATGTCAGATGCGCCACCGATCAGCGCAAAGCCAACTGCCCCGGAGGTGCGACAGGCGTTGTCCGATTCGAGAAGCTGCTCCTCGCTCGACCCATGGGACATCAAGTTGGCTCAGCGTTCGATGAGAACGTAACGACGAGGGGTCTTGGCCGACGTCAACAGCCGTAGTCGTACCTTGGTAGGACGCATCCGAAGGGTCAGGACGTAGGGCACGATGGCGTCCAGCTCCGGCTCGTCGGCGAACCGCTGCGCGACCATGAAATTGTTCATGCACTGAGCAACAGCGTCGAAGAAGGGAACACCGATGACCGTGGTGGGATCAAGCCCCGACATCCGCGCTTCGGCCGCGTTATAGATCTGCACGATGGTATCCGCCGCGAAGCCCACAACCCCGTACGGCAACGCATCGCGGTCCTCGCTGCCCATGATTTCAAGATCGCTCAAGGCAATTGCGTCAAAGCTCGTTTCAGTTAGTGCCACCAAAATAGCTCCCCGAGGGATGCGTCATGCCAGAGTAGGATTAAGCGCGTCATAATAATGTTTGAAGACAAACGCGCAAGATTGCCTGGCCGCACCGGATTAACGCATGCGGAGACGTTACGTCACTGATACACGTAAACCTAGAAGCGCCTACGACAAATATTGATATAATAATATCTTGCTAACGACACTGCCGAACTATGCTTTATCGGCATGTCGCTCTTTGAATGAGAGTCGGTAGCTAGCATGTAATTGAGCTAGTTGTAAAAATGGTACGAAAGTATGTCTTGCAACACTGATTGATATAGGTTAGTCGGGACAGATCATTGAGGCGTTTTTTGAGCATTCGGTGGCTGAGAGACGATGAGTGCTTTCGCTTGTCGGAGTTTGCGACTTTGGTTGATTTTCTCCGTTCGATTAACGTGTGCGCATTCTGTTTGGCGGAATTTATTTTGTCGCTAGGCAATCTCCGGTTTCGCAACGCGCAAACGCCAGAGTGAGTATTCTTGATCAAACCGGCTTGGCGGCTCTCGCCGCAACGTCCTGCGCGGTCCTGATCACGGACGCGGCACAGCATGACGGA
Organism: Sphingomonas faeni; assembly: GCF_030817315.1. Taxonomy (NCBI): domain Bacteria; kingdom Pseudomonadati; phylum Pseudomonadota; class Alphaproteobacteria; order Sphingomonadales; family Sphingomonadaceae; genus Sphingomonas; species Sphingomonas faeni. Next base: position 159,374 of record NZ_JAUSZF010000004.1, read on the forward strand.
CCGATCGTCTACGCCAACGCCGCGTTCACCATCCTGTCGGGCTACGCCCTCGAAGAGGTCACGGGGCGAAACTGCCGGTTTTTGCAGGGGCCGGACACGGACCGGCAAACCTGTGATGATATACGGGCCGCGATCGCCGCAGGAACGAGCATCCAGCGCAGCATCTTGAACTACCGCAAGGATGGGACGCCATTCTGGAACGATGTGACGATCGACCCGGTCCGCGATCAGTCCGGTCGTGTCACGCATCACGTCGGCGTTCAGCATGTCGCCGATCTGGCCCAGATGACGGCTGCAGCGCAGGCTGAGGCGGAGTCCAGGCTTGCGAGCATCGCTAGTCACATCCCAGGCTATGTGTACCGCCGGATCATGCGCAAGGACGGCACCATAGAAGTCTTGTATATCAGCCCATCGTTGCGCCAGTTGCTCGGCGTGGACGAAACTGGCGCGGGGTTGGTGTTCTACGATCATGTTCATCCCGACGATCATGAAGGGCTGATTACCGCGATCCGCAATTCGGCTGCGAACATGTCGATCTTTCGAGAAGAGTTCAGGCTCATATCGGCAGATGGACTAACGCACTGGATGCGCAGTGACGCGCCCCCTCGGCGAACGGCAAATGGTGAGATCGTCTGGGATGGTCTGGCGATCGAGATCAGCGCGGAGAAACGATGGGAGAGCGAGATTGCAAACCAGGCGTTTCGCGATCCTTTGACGGGCCTTCTCACCCGCACGGCTTGGCGAAACGCGCTGGATCTTCAGTTAAACGCCAGCACGCATTACGCCAGCAGGTGCGGCGTTGTGTACATCGATATCGAGGGTTTCAGCGCCCTCAACGATCGCTTGGGCGCCGCGCTCGCCGACGCACTGCTGTACGAGACAGCGCAACGCCTTGCCAGAACCGCTGCGGCGTTCATCGGGATCGGCGCTCGCCTTGGCGGTGATGAGTTTGCCGTGCTGATCCCCGAGTGCGGTTCGGAGGAGGCGTTGTTGTGCGCCGCGACCCGCGTCGGCGAGGCACTTGCGGCGCCTATTGAGATCGGCGGCCAGGACGTGGTCATCAGGACCTTTATCGGTGCGGCTCTGGGGAAAAACCGGCAGCCCCGAGAGGTTGCAGACCGGGATGCGGCGAGCGAGTTGACGAAACAGGCAGAACTCGCGTTGCGCTGGGCAAAGCAAGCCGGTCCGAATGAACCGATCGTCTATTCTCGCGAGCGCGACGATCGCTTTCAAAACCAGAATGTCCTGGCGCAGTCGCTCGAACACGCGATCGCCAACGACGATCTCGAATTGCACTATCAACCGCTGGTCGACTTGGCCACGGGTCGGATCGTTTCGGCCGAGGCGCTGGTGCGGTGGCGCCACCGCACACTGGGCATGCAGCGCCCCGACTTGTTCATTCCGTTGGCAGAAAAGCTGGGCCTTATTGGGCAACTCGGACAATGGGTGCTCGTGCACGCGATGCGTCAGCATCGACAGTGGCAGGAGGCAGGCCTCGCCCCGCCACAAATCGCAATCAACATGTCAGGGAATCAGTTGCTTGATCCGGCATTTATCGGCTCTGTCGAGGATGCTCTTCGTTTAACCGGAGCAAGTGCCAAGGATTTCGAGATCGAGCTGACCGAAGGCGTGCTGATCGAGCCTTCGCCTCAGATCATGGCATCGCTGGGCGCACTGCGAACGATGGGTTTCACGCTCACCATCGACGACTTCGGCAGCGGTCACGCGACCTTCCGCTACTTGCGCGAGTTTCCCGTCGACAAACTGAAGATTGACCAGATTTTCGTCCGCAAGCTGGTGCTGGACTCAACCGACGCCCTGATCATCCGCGCAATCATCTCGCTGGCGCGTAGCATGGGGCTCGCCTTTGTTGCAGAAGGCATCGAAACGGAAATGCAGCGCGAGTTCCTGGAACGCGAGGGGTGCGTGATTGGCCAAGGCTACCTTTTCAGCATGCCACTCCTCGCCGAGGATTTTGCCTGGATGCTGACTAACCATGTTCGACTCCCTCTTGGCGGCCCACCGGAGGTCGACCAGGTGCACGATTTAGAAGGTCAAACTGTATGACGATCATGCCAGAGCGGGCGCCGGGTGATCCTGGCACGAGGACGCTCATGAAAGTCATGACCGGCATCGAGGGCTTTGACGAGATCAGCGGCGGTGGACTGCCGCGGGGGCGGCTGACCGCGATCATTGGTGCGGCGGGGGCGGGCAAGACCGTCTTTGCGCTTCAGACCTTGGTGAACCGCCTTGCCGACTTGGGGGAGCCGTGCATCTTCGTTACGTTCGAGGAGCCTATCGAACGCATCCGTAGCAACGTGGCATCGTTTGACTGGCGCGCCGATGCGCTCGACGAAAGCCAATTCTTCTTCATCGATGCGCGAATCCCGCAAGATGCCGTCGTCACCGGCGCCTTCGACCTCGAGGGCCTGCTGGCCGGCCTGACTGCGCTCAAGGAGGAGATCGGCGCTTGCAACATCGTGTTCGACGGTATCGACATGCTGCTGAGCAGTCTGCACGACGAGCGGCTCGAACGGCAGGAATTGCTGCGTCTCGACCGCTGGATCCGTCGATCAGACATCTCCGCGATCGTGACCGTCAAGACGTTCGGTGCCGGCGACCGTGATCAGATCCGTGCGGATTTTCTCCAATACATGACCGATTGCCTGATCATCCTTGCCGAGACGATCACCGCGACCGGGTCGTCCCGCGCTATCCGCATCGCCAAATATCGCGGCTCGGGCTTTGCCGCCAACCCGGTCCCGGTGGTGATCGGCCCATCGGGGATCGATGTGATCGCCTTCAAGGGCGCCCGGATCGCCTACCCGATGTTCAGCGACCGGGTCTCGTCGGGTGTCGGGCGGCTCGATGCCCTACTCAACGGCGGCTATCTTCGTGGTAGCAGCACGCTGATTTCGGGATCGCCGGGAACATCGAAAACAAGCCTGGGCGCGAGTTTCGCGGTTGCGTCGTGCGCGCGTGGCGAGCGGGCCTTGATCATCAGCTTCGATGAAAGCGTGGCACAGATCGTCGCCAACATGACGTCGATCGGTATTGAGCTCGCCCCGCATGTCGATACCGGGCTGCTGACCATCGCATCGTTCTTGTCCGGCGGACGCAGCCCGGAAGAACACTTCATCGAGATCCGCAATCTGATGAAGGCGCAGAAACCCGATTGTCTGGTCGTCGATCCGATCTCGGCGCTGCCCAAGGCGGACTATCCTTTTTCGGCGATGATCTGCGAGAACTTGCTCGATACGGCGAAATCTCTCGGCATCACGGTGCTATGCACCTCGCTGCTCGATCAGGCAGTGGGCAACGCCGAACTTTCGGAAAGCCAGATCTCGACGATTGCCGACACCTGGATCCACGTCTCATACGTGGCCCGTGACGGCGAGCGCAACCGCGCGCTGACGATCATCAAGTCGCGCGGCACCGGCCATTCCAACCAGGTGCGCGAGCTGGTGCTGGACGCCTCAGGGATCGATCTGGTCGATGTCTATGTCGCTGAAGGTGAGGTGCTGATGGGCAGTGCGCGTGCGCAGAAAGAGGCAGAAGCGGAACGCTTGCACGTGTTGGGCGACATTGCCGCGGAGCGCCAGCGGCTCGACCTCGAACGCGAGTTAGCCGAAGCGCATGCGCGGGTACAGGCGGCAACGCTGGAACTGTCCTGGAAGCAGCGGGAGGCGGATCTGGTCAACGTCGCGGAGAAAAGCCGAGTTGAGGTAGGTCGGGTATCAGCAATCGAGCGACTTGGCCTTCGGCGTTCCGGAGACGACAGCCTCGTTCCTGACTTGCTCCGCGGAACGCCAGTCGATCTTGGTGTGGACCAGTAAGTGACACTTAACGACACCCCCCCGCGCGAACTTTCAGCGCCGACTAGCCCGGCGCCGGGAGCGGTTGCCGCTCAACTGCGCCTCTACATCGCGCGCTCCACACCGAACTCAGCTCGCGCTCAACACAATCTTGCCCTCGCGCTTGAAGCGTTGAAGGGCGTGATGCCACCAGAGCTAGAGATAATAGATGTCTTCTCGCAACCCAAGCGCGCCATCATCGAGGGCGTGGTTGTCACACCGACCTTGATCGCAACCGCGACGGGCAAACGTGTTGTGCTCATGGGTGACTTGGCTGATCAGGATCACCTACAACGCACACTTCAGGATTTCCTGGAGATCGAGGGTCCGGCGGTGCCTGGAGGACGGAACCAACAATCGGTCCGACAAGCAACGCCGTGAAAGCTTTCGCTCGCTGAACATGCGCATCTATGGGGTCGCCGCGCTTACGGCGCTGGCCGCGCTCCTGCTCGGACTGATGATGCGGCGGAGCACTGCGCATTCCCGGCTGTGGATCGGCGCCAATCGGGACTCCCGCTACGTTGAGCTTCGACGCAGATAGAATAACTTGGCCGAAAGCTACCGAGGTCCCGCTTCGGCGTCGATCGACATTTGAGCCCCACTGCCCCCGCCTGAGCAGCCCCCACCGGGTGGTCCGGGTAGATAGTTAGTGCATTGTCGTCTCCGCCGCCATTGTCGGGCGGAGGTGGAGCGAAGCGGAACCGGAGGCCGACAATGGCGGTGTCGCCGCTTCTGGTGCTGGTGGGCGGTAGCCCAGACTGCTGTGCGGCCGGACGGTGTTGTAATGGCGCCGCCACGCCTCGATCAGCACCCTTGCCTCGGCGAGGCTGTAGAAGATTTCCCCGATAAGCAGCTCGTCGCGCAGCGAGCCGTTGAAGCTCTCGTTATAGCCGTTCTCCCAAGGCGAGCCCGGCGCGATGTAGAGCGTCTTCACGCCGACTTGGCCGAGCCATTGCTGGACGGCGGTAGCGATGAACTCGCTGCCATTGTCCGACCTTATATGCGCTGGCGGACCTCGCGCGATGAACAGCTTGGCAAGCGGCGCCAGCACGTCCTCGTGTTTCAACTGACGTGCGACGACCAGCGCCAGGCACGCCCTGCTGGCCTCGTCGATGATCGTGAGGATCCGGAACTTGCGCCCGTCGTGTGTCCGCGCTTCGACAAAGCCGTATGCCCAGACATGCCCCGTATACTCCGGCCGCAGCCGGATGCATGAGCCGTCGTTTAACCAGAGCCGGCACGTTTAGGTTGCTTTTGTGGCACCTTCAGCCCCTCACGACGCCAGATGCGTTCGACACGCTTGTGGTTCACCGACCACCCAGCAGCATGCAACAGCGCGGTCACCCGACGATAGCCGTAGCGCCCATATTGCCCGGCCAGCACGATGATGTCCTCGGTCAGCGCCTGTTCGTCATCTGCCGCGCACGGTACTTTACGCTGCGTCGACCGGTGCTGAACGAGCACGCGGCACACCCGCCGCTCGGATACGTCCAGCACCTCTTTCACCTGGTCAATGCAGCGTCGGCGCCGCGCGGGGCTCAGAAGTTTCCCCGTGCCGCCTCCTGCAGGATTAGCTTGTCCAGCGTCAGGTCGGAGATCGCACGCCGCAGCCGCAGGTTCTCCTTCTCCAGATCCTTCATCCGCCGAGCCTGATCTGTCTTCAGGCCACCATATTCCTCGCGCCAGCGGTAGTAGGTCTGCTCGCTGACCGCGATCCGCCGGGAGGCCTCGGCGGTCGTCCCACCCTGGCCCAGCACGATTTCAACTTCACGCAGCTTCCCGATGATCTCCTCGGGCTTGTGCTTCTTGGCAGGCATTCGTCGTCCCTTCCTTGATCCAGACTCTCATAGTCGATCGACCACTCAGAAGGGGGCAGCTCACGCGGTGAATTCAGCCTGACCGCGCTCGCCTATAATATCCGACGGGCCATCACCCTGGTCGGGGTGCCGGGCCTGATCGCCGCAGCGAGGGCGTAAACCGGTCTTTTGGCGCCGCAATGAACGCTGGGCTTAGTATAAACGGCTTCTAGAGGCTCTCGAGGCGGTCAGAGGGCGGGATTACGCCTTGTTCGGCTTGGGCGGCTGCTCGGAGGAAAACCTGTCACCGTCCAGGCGCTGCTCACGACTTTCCACACGCTCTGTCTACGTTTCGCGACAGAGCTGCCAATGCACTTTTTGTAGATATCAGCGCTAATTGGCCCGGTTCTACAGCCATAAATGGCACGTAGTCACGGGCTAGCTCCCTGTTTCAAGGGAGCTAGCCCCGTGGTTTATTCCGTTGCTGCTTCCTCGGTCTTGCGCTTGCGAGGAGCTGGAGCGGGCTTGCCGTCCGCCTTAGCTGCATTTGTTTGGCCAGGCTTGCGGCCCAGGCCAATGCTCTTGGCCATCGTGCGGCGTGCCTCTGAATAGGTAGGAGCGACCATGGGGTAATCAGCCTTCAGGCCATAACGCTCGCGATACTCCACTGGCGTCATGCCGTTAGTCGCGAGGTGGCGGCGCAGCGTCTTGTAGGGCTTACCATCGATCATGCTGATGATGTGATCGGGGCTGGCAAGCGACTTACGAGCCGTCACTGCCGGGGTGTACTCTTGAGCAGGTGCCTCGGGCTCAGCAGTCGTCGCGTTTCCGGCGACCAGTACCGAAACAGTTTCGTACATTTTATTCAGGAAGGCTGGAACGTCGTCAGCATTGGTGCGCGTGTTGGGATTGGCTAACCAAGCGATTGTCAATTCCGTCGCGAGTTCAACGGGGTTCAGGTCGAGGGTAGTGTCGGACATAGAAGGGCTCCATTTCTGGAGGCGCATCTAGGTATTTGATTGGTCCCTGGCAATCTCAGACTGCACGAGATTATCTATTCGAGATCGGTACTAAAAGCGGACCCATGAATACCCTTTCAAAAGTGCCGTCTGACACGTTGGCGAAATTTAATCCTCCGCTGGTGCCGATGCCATTGCCCGTTTGAACCTTGGCGGGTGTGCCGCGGACTCCTGATCGACGACGATTGATCAAGCTCTCATTCGCGGATTGGTCACCGCTCTACCCGTATCCGTCGCTGGGCCTAAGCCCCCATAAGGCCGCGCAGGCGACGCAAAACGCCTGTTTGTCGCACAGTCGTGATTGCGACTGGGTTTTTCATATATGACCGCTGAACGGCGATAACAGGACGACTGCGGACAGGCGGGTTACGGGAAAGTAGCTACGTAAAGCGGACATTCAAGGCGCGCCGCCTTTCCCAAAAAGGATGCTATTTCGAGAACGGCCAAGCTGGATCGCAACAGGCCATACCTCATAAAAGTCAAGAGTTTGCATCAAAGCTTTTTTGGAGGACCCATGTCATTTAGTGCGACTTGGAGATTGTAAGCCCGGGCTATTGCACGCTCCATACTCACCATGTCCTCGCCGGATAGTGTTAGCGGATCAGTCAGATCGCCCGTCCCATCGCCAATGATAAGGTTACACTTCGAAAGGTGGCGCAGCCATCGGGACAGGACGCTTGGTGGAATGTTGCAACGCTTGCTTACATCCGCGCCGGTGAGCTGAGCCCCTTTGGCGTCCGCTACAAACAGTTCTGGCAAGAGGTCCCATGCCGGTTCTGCAAACAGCTCGGCTGGAAGTGTCTCTGATCGTGCACGACGAAATTCAACATCGCCGCAGCCAAATTTGCGGAGCGATCATCGCCTATCATACCGCTTCATCCTCCCGATATGGCGGTATTGTGAACCAAATGAATTTAGATTCAAGCTGGTTCGGAGGGAAGATATCGTTCTAAGAATATCGCTTGGACGTCAGCTAATTTAGCCCCGAGGACGAAATCCTCTTGCTGATCGGCAAATTCCAACAGTTTTTCGATGTTGGCAGCCATCATTCGAGCAGAAGAACTTTTATTAGGTTCTGACATAGGCTGTCTTTGTACCCTTAATGGCAGCGATATTGCGATGCAACAATATGGGGTTCACGGTGAACAGATACGCCCCCGCGACGCAAACGGTGAGCCGAGGGCGAACGCGGACCCTCGCTCGCCACTGTTCCATCAGCGCGGCTCGCCTTCTGCAAGCTCGGGGTGCAGATAGGCTGTGCTGAAGTCCCCAGCTGCGGCAAGCTCGGCCCAGTTGTCGATCGTCACCGAACGCTTGTCGGTGCTGATAAGTCCGTCGCGGCGGAGGCTTTGAATCATGCGGTTGACATGAACAGGCGTAAGGCCGGTCGCGTCGGCAATCTGCTCTTGGGACATGGGAAGACGGTAATTGCGGGCCTCGCTTTTTCCGGAGGCTTGAAGGCGAACTGCGAACTCGCATAGCAAGTGGGCCACGCGGGATCTGGCATCCCGACGTCCTACATTGGCAATCCATTCACGGAAGATCGAGCCGTCAACAAGCGTCTCGAGAAGCATTGCCCGCCCGATAGCGGGATAGGAATAGGCTACATCCTGTACTGCTTTTGCCGGGATCAAGGCCACTTGGCCTGCCGTCAGCATCTGGACATTATGATCGGCGATGCCTAGAAATGCGTTGTGTAGGTCGACCATATCGCCGGGTATGTGGATCGAGAGTATTTGCCGTGCACCGTCACCGACGGTCTTGTGCCGGTACGCGAAGCCTGAGAGCAACACGCAACAGTTTTGCGCAATATCAGCGTCTCTGACGATATAACTTCCCGGCTCCAGATTTTTTACAGAGATTGGCAAGCCCAAAACCGCGGCCTTATCTTCGGTAGATAAAGGAAATCTTTTTTCGAGCTTTCGCATAGAATTCCACAGAACTGCGTCTTGTGAATCCGTCATTTGCGCGTCCTACCGTTGCGGTGGAGCGCAACCCTCTCGGTGTGCGTCGACGCTAACTGAGATTATCGATCCATTCTCTGTGATAGATCAGATATTTCGTAGCAAACCTATTATATGAATGTCTCGTTCGCACCGGGTGAGCGCCGCTTGGCGGTAGCGGCCGTGCCCGGATCCAGGTGCGCAGACAGGTGTTGAACGACTTACCATAGGAGGCTCCATGAAGAACCCTTGGACGATGAAGATGGAGCAGTTCACGGCCTTCTCCGAAGGGGATCGTCGCCGGCTGGACGATCTCATCAACGCCAAGCAACGCAAGCATGGTGCAAATGAGGATATCATCGCGGATGGGACGCACTCCGACTATTGCCACGTGCTGCTGACGGGCCTCGCGTGTCGCTACAAAATCCTGCCTGACGGCGAACGCCAGATCATGGCCTTCCTGGTGCCCGGCGATCTTTGCGATGCCGAGATATTTATCCTCAAGAAAATGGACCACGGCGTGGGTACACTGACGCCCAGTACGACGGCCATGATTCACTCCGATGAAATGAAACGGCTGCTGCGCGAAGTGTCGTCCATGTCAGAAGCGCTCTGGTGGGGAACGATGACTGACCTCGGCGTACTGCGCGAGCGCATTGTCGATCATGGGCGACGGGACGCCACCGAACGCATCGCGCATCTCCTGTACGAAATGCTGGTGCGTTATCGCGTTGTTGAGAAAACCACAGACGACTCGCTCGACTTTCCAATTACCCAGACAGACCTCGCCGACGCGACGGGCCTTACACCGTCGCACGTAAACCGCGTCTTGCAGCGTTTTCGCGACGATGGATTGATCGAGCTTCGCCAACGCACTTTGACGATCACCAACCCTAAGAGGCTGAAAGAGATCGGACAGTTCAACGCGAGCTACCTTCACCTCGATCGCACCGTAGCCGATGATCCCGCAATCGTCGGCCGTGTCGGCGACCTCCTCTAAACACCATTGACCAGCAGCCAGGGGCTGGGAAGCAGGCTTACTCATGAACGTCGGTGCCGGAGCTTATAATCTCACTGCGCTTGCGGATCGCCTTCGGGCGGACGAGCTAGCCTATGTGCTGCCCGTTTTGGAGCATCACACCTTGTCGGCGACTATCCTTCGGCCCGTGCCCGGCGAGCCGTTCGAGGAAGGACCTGCCCCGACCGACACCGTCTACGTCGTGATTGCCGGGTTTGGCAGGTTGGGAAGCGGCGATGCCGATGAGATGGACGCTACAGCAGGTGACGTGCTGTTCGTTACCGCCGGTCACACTCGGCGCTTCACTGAACTCAGCCGCAAGTTCCTGGTCTGGAGGCTTGCCTTACGCCTGCTACCTACCTGATCTCGACCGCCTCGCCGAACCGCACCGTTGCGACAGGTCTGTGATCTGCATCCTCGATCTCAATGCGGTCGTTCAAAGTAAGATGCCCTTTGGAAGCTGTGTCGGCAGCAAGCGAACGCGCGGCATTGATCGCGTGAGCGCGTGCTGCCTGATCGTCCGCAAGGTTGGCACCTTCCTCGTCAAGGGCCACATCGTCATTATAAACGTTGAAATAGTACAAGGGCATGAACGCATGATTAGCTGGCTTGAGGCACGTTCGCCTTAACCTGTATCGATCCCGGCGTTACGGCGTCAAATGGACCGGGTTTTCCAGTGGGATCCGATGTCGGCTCTGAATGGCCGCACTCGGCCTCGTCGTCAGGGGTCTGCTTCTCGTCTTCCGGTACAACACAGATTAGAGCGGCCCTTCTTTGTTGTCGCCTATGCAGAATTATTGCTCGCCATATTCAGGGCGTGAGCGACTGAGAGATGCTTGCGCTTTCGCCCCAAAATGAAGGGCGCTCATGTCACATCTAGATCAATCGACCAGTGAAAACCTTCTCCTCGCAACCGTGTTGCCAGAGGATTTTGCCCGGCTGCAACCCGATCTCAACCGCGTCGATGTCAGCCGCGACGACGTACTGGTCCAAGCGAACGCGCCGGTTGATTACGTCTACTTTCCTGAAGGTGGCGTCGTGTCGATCGTATCCGACACGCCGGGCAAGGGACGAACCGAGGTCGGCATTTTCGGCAAAGAAGGCGTGTCGGCGACGCATCTGCTGCTCGGTGCTAGTGATACGCCACATGAAAGCTTCATCCAGGTTAGTGAAGCGACAGCGCTCTGCATCGCAACGGAAAAATATCTCGCTGCCATCCAGCAAAGCGATACCCTTCGGACGATGCTGCTTCGCTTCGTTCAGGCGCTGATGATCCAGACTGCACAGAGTGCGGCGACGAACGCGCATCAGCGGGTCGAGGCCCGGCTCGCTCGCTGGTTACTCATGTGTCACGATCGCATGGACGGTGACGAGATTCCCCTGACTCACGATTTCATGGGGATGATGATCGCCGCTGAACGCAGTGGAGTGACCGTAACTCTCCATATTCTGGAGGGGGCAGGTATGATCCGGGCGACACGGGGACGCGTGCGCATCCTTGACCGTGCCAAACTCACGGATCTGGCCGGCGAAGGCTATGGTGTGCCCGAAGCTCAGTACAGCAAGCTGGTGGCGCCCTTCGGTAAGGGCTCTGGCGGCTGATACCGGGTTAACCTGCATGCAATTGACTAACTTATCGCAACCAATTGTGTCCTACCCCACATAGCATAGCGGACGGTCGCGCGGCGTGCGAGCAAGCCCGTATGTACCGCCTATGAACGGTGCTTATGGAGGGTTCACATGCTTGAGAGTGATCGGTCCTATTACCAGCACCGTGCTGAGGTCGAGGTTGAGCGAGCACAAACGGCAATGCTGCCCAACGTCGTCCAGGTTCATTATCAACTCGCTGAAGCGTACCTGGGAAAAATCGCCTCTGATGTTACGGTCAAGGTCAAGGCTGCATGATCGGCGCTTCGCAGGCGGAAACGTTCTTTACCTCCGATACGAGACAGCAGCTGTCGCTGCATTCGAGTTTGCCCATATGGTCCGCGCAGATGCTCACCCGCGACGAGCAGTACGCGCTCGAAGAAATCGCCTTACATGTAACGCCGGTTGGACCTCATACCGACATCGTTCGCGAAGGAGAGGGCACTGATCGCCTTTTCATCGTTACCAAAGGTTGGGCTTGCCGATACGCGACCACCAGAAACGGTGGTCGTCTGCTGTCAAGGTTGTTGGTTCCAGGCGACATCGCCAACCTGGACTCCTTGCTGTTCGATCGTCTTGATTACGGCGTCCGTACGATAACGCAGACAACGATTGTTGCGTTGCCGCGCAAACGGGTGTCGATGCTTGCTGCCAAATACTCTGGAATTGCACGCGCATTGGCGTGCCTTGCGTTCACCGAGAATGCGATTGTCAGCCAACGAGCGCTTTCGTTGGGCCGTCGATCCGCAACTGAACGGATTGCGCATCTGCTATGCGAGCTGAGTGTTCGTTTCGACGCGGAAATCGGTGGGGAGAGTAGCTATGCGTTCCCGTTAACCCAGGAAGTGATCGGGGATGCGCTTGGGCTTACCGCTATTCACGTCAATCGCACGATGCGGGTCCTTCAAAAGGATGGCCTGATCGCGCTCGAAAATCGCTACATTACAATTCCTGACATAGCCGCATTACGCCAGGCTTGCGGGTTTAATCCAAGCTATCTCCACATGCCTCCGTCGGCAGATGCTCAACGGACACGGGTTTGAGTCCGATGGCACAGCCCCTTTCAACGACCGCTCCGGCTCACTCTCAGTCCGCCTCCCATGACGACCTTTTGCTGCGGGAAACGCATCACCGTTGCAGCAACGATCTCCAACTCGTCGTTGGCTTGCTGTCCCTGCAGAGCCGGCGTGCAACGAACCCGGAGACGCGCGACGCGTTGGCGGACGCCATGGGTCGTGTCGCAGTGCTCGCGCGTGCCCGTATCGCTCTGAACCAGCGGCGAGAGCTTAGCTTACAAGGCGCTCTCCGACAGGTGTGTGAAGCGCTGCACAGTCAGGCTGAGCCCCGTTCCATTCTAATTTCGCTGCAGACCGAGCATGACGAGGTGAAGGGTCTTGCCCCAGACCACATTAGTACCTTGGCGCTTGTGGTGAACGAACTAGCGACGAATGCAATCAAGCACGCTTTCGAAGAAGGAAAGTCGGGCCATGTCAGTATTTCGGTGCGCCGCGATGGCGAGCGCCAAGCCGTAATCATCGTGGACGATGACGGCCTTCCATTTCCAGAAGCCGACAACTCAAAGAACGGTGGCATGGGGTTGGGATTGATCAAGCGCCTGGTCGCGTCAGCCGATAGCGTTTTTATTCACCCGACGGACGGGTCGAAGCGTTTCGAAATCAGAGTACCGGTTCAACCAGTACCCCCTCGCACCTAACCGATGCTCTGTCTGGCAACGCAGCGAAACTTGGCCCCACCATCTCGAGGCAGCCCTCATCATGGCCAATCCTAGGGTCAGGACTCGTTGATCAAAGCCAGAAGATGACGGTAGCAGCGAGGGCGATGGCGGACAAGAAGACCGTCGGACACCTATCGTAGCGGGTCGCGACGCGGCGCTAGTCGAACATAATCTCGATACGGCTACGGCGCCTTTAGCGGCGTTTGTCGTATTTAATGGGCTCGAGCCGAAACCTCCGACCTGGGATGCATGGCTGGACGCCCTTGGTCTTCAAGGCATCTCTGAACCAGTCAGCGTCGTAACCGCGGTCGCCGAGCAGCCATTGCGCCTTGGGCAGATCGTCGAGCAATGCGGCCGCACCGGTGTAGTCCCTGACCTGTCCGGCGGTCATGAAGAAGCTGAGCGGACGGCCGTTTGCGTCGGTCACGGCGTGGAGCTTCGTGTTCATGCCGCCTTTGGTGCGACCAATCAGGCGCCCGAGATCCCCTTTTTAACCCGCAGGCTCGATGCCGTGCGGTGCGCCTTCAGATACGTCGCGTCGATCATGACGGTCTTTGGGTCGGCATCAGCGGCAGCCAAGCCCTCCATCATGCGAAGGAACACACCCATCTCACCCCACCGTTTCCAGCGATTGTAGAGCGTCTTGTGCGGGCCGTAGTCGCTGGGCGCATCACGCCAGCGCAGCCCATTGCGGTTCACGAAAACGATGCCGCTCAACACCCGCCGGTCGTCGACTCGCGGCTTGCCATGGCTCTTTGGGAAATATGGCCGCAGGGCAGCCATCTGCTCCTCCGTCAGCCAGTACAGGTCGCTCATCCTCAGTCTCCTCACGGAGCCTGAACCAGATCGCGCCTCTTACATCAATGGGTCCTGACACTAGCCATTCGGGTAATCCGGTCGAAGCTTTCGCTGGCGCGCGTGTCGAGAAGATCCAACTGGTACAGTGCGTCAAGGCGCTTTTGTTCGTTCCAGCCGGTCATCAAAAAGCCTTGGCCTAAGAACCGTTAAGAGGAACCTCACAATTCGCCAAGCCAAGCAGTTTCGTTGCATCATGCGCCGATCGCGGGCGGGCGAAATGAAAGCCTTGCACTGCGCCACAGCCGATGCTCGTTAGCGCATCAGCCTGCTCCTGCGTCTCGACGCCTTCTGCCACCACGGCCACGTCGAGTGTGCGGCCCAGTTTCACGATCAGGTCGATGATCGCTTGGGTGCGCGGATCGGTACAGACGCCATCAATGAACGACTTGTCGATCTTGATCGTGTCGATAGCGTAACGGTTTATATAGCTCAGCGAGGAATAACCCGTGCCGAAATCATCGAGCGCGATCCGCACGCCAAGTTTCCGAATAGCGGCGATCGTCGCCGCTATGCCGGGAGATGGATGCAAAAAGATGCCTTCGGTGATTTCCAGCTCGAGGCACTGCGGCTGCAAGCCGAACTCTGCCAGGGTGGCCGAAAGATTAGGGAGAAAATCGGGATCGACGAACTCGGCTGCCGATGTGTTCAGGTTCATGCGCAGCGCAGGGTTCGAGCATTGTCGTTGCCATTTGCTAAGCTGTGCACAGCCTTCGCGCATTACCCAGCGATCGATCTGACGGATCAGGCCAATTTCTTCGGCGACGGGAACGAAATCAACCGGTGCGATGGACCCGCGCTCAGGGTGAACCCAGCGCAGAAGAGCCTCGAAACCGAAGATCGAACCCGTCGCAGGGTCGACGATTGGTTGATAGGCCAAATAAAACTCGTCGCGATCAATCGCCTGCCGCAAATCGGTTTGGAGGGTCAACCGCGCAACTGCGTCATCATGCATCGACGCGTCGAAAATCGCATAATCACCGTACCCGCCGCGTTTTGCGACGTACATCGCAATATCGGCATCGCGAATTAGATCTTCCGGCAGGCAGTTGCGATCGGCCGACTGGACGATGCCGATGCTGCATGAGGGAAATACGCTTTGCCGACCGAGCTGGACGGGTGCGCGTAGCGCCTCGATAATGCGCTCGGCGACACGAACCGGAACGTCAAGTCCAATGCCGTCCTCGATCAGGATTGCGAATTCGTCTCCGCCAATGCGGGCGAGCGTATGCGGCCGCACACATTTCTCCAGGCGTTGAGCGATTTCCTTTAACAGCGCGTCGCCTGCGATATGACCAAGGCTGTCGTTGACGACCTTGAACTGGTCGAGGTCGAGAAACAGCACCGAACACGCTGCAAACGCCTCGTCGCGCGCGCGTTCGAGAGCTGTGGTTAGCCGCTCCATGAAGAATGCCCGATTGCGCAGGTGCGTCAGGTTGTCATGGAAGGCGGTATAAAGCAGCTCGGCCTCGACCCGCTTGCGCTCCTGAATTTCGGTGGCGAGTGCCCTGTTCTCGAATTCTGCGATGCGTATGCGGTTGGCGAGTTGTTCGGCCTCCTTGCGCTCGGTGATATCGCGCTGCACCGATACCCAGTGGGTGAACCAGCCACGATCATCCGCGACCGGCACGATGCTGAGTTCCACCCAGAACTCCGTGCCGTCCTTGTGGTAGTTGATCATTTCGATCTCGACCGGCTCCCATGCCGATAGCGCTTCACGCAATCGCGCGCGGGCGGCAGGGTCCGTTTTTGGACCCTGGAGGATGCGAGGGGTCTGACCAAGCATCTCTGCGGCCGAGTAACCGGTCGCGCGTGTGAAGGCGGCATTGCAGTAAAGAATGCGCGGCCCCGGCAGATCGATCGGCTCGGCTTCCGTGATGATGATGGAGTCCCGGGCATGAACGGCGACCGACTCCAGCAGGCGAAGCCGCTCTACCCTGGCGTGCGCCGTATCATCGACGAGTTCGACCCGCTCGCGCAGCCGTGCCAGTTTGAACATCGTTGCCAGATGAGCCGCGTGCGCGCGCAGGACATAGGTTTGTGCGGCGCTCAGCGGGGCGTGGTCCCGGTCGTGCAGGACAACGAGGAAGGCATCTTCGTCCGACGCAATCCGCGCCGCAGCGGCAAACCGGACGCCTGAACCATGCCCGGCATGAAAGCCAATCGGCGATGCTGGCGCATCATCGATGAACTGCGTTGCAAGAATGCCTGACTGGCAGGCTGGATCGGCGTTCAGGACAACGGGGACGATCCCTTGCAGGGTGCCATTGCCGTTACCGGCAACGATCGCGAGCTGGCCGTCGCGTTCGCGGCAAACGATCGCGGTACTACAACCAGTCGCGTGCATGGCCTCGGCGACGATCCGCTCCAGAGAAGGCTTGCTTCCCCCGTCAACGACAGAGGCAGGTGGAAGCTTGATTGCGTTTCCGGCCCAATCGGTAGGCACATCCATGCGCATGTTTCATGCAACTCCTAAGGCTCCCAATCGCAACCGTCCGAAAAGCTTCAAACCACTTTGAGGGCGGATTAGTTTCAAATTGAGAATAATCTAATAATTACATAGATTAAGCTGCTCATCCGAGCACACATCTACTGCTCAAAACTATGATCGGTTCGTCCTTGCGGCACGATCCACGGCTCGCCTTGCCTGATCAGCGGTGCCGCAACATCTTTAGCGCGGGTTTGGACTCCTACCCTCAAACGGCGGGACAACCGAGGCACAGCCGATCGGTCCGATCAACCGGCGATACTCGACTTCGGGCACGCCGTCGCTATCGCCGGCCATCTCTTCGAGTTTTCTGCGATCAAAGATGATGACGCGCCCGCGCTTCGAGCGGATCATGCCTGCGCGTTCGAAGATATGCAGCGTGACGGTCACACCGCTGCGCTCGTCTGCAATCATCATGTCAATAAATTCGTGGGGTAAGCGCAATCTCATCGCCGTCACTTCGATCGTGGCACATCAAAAACCAGCGCGCGAGCCGCGACTCAATACGATGATGCGCGTTTGTGGCAGTGCTCTGGGCCACCTGAACGATGAAAGTCTGAACGTAGCGGAGCAGCACTGTCCGTAGCGTCTCGCTCTGTCCGATCGCTGCGAGTCCGGTCGAGCGAACGTGATGCCACCACATCGTCGGCACATAGATCGCGCCGCCAGGCGCAAGCACCGCCGACCGCGCCGTCTCCGCGGCCAGAGCATAGCGTGGAAAGCGGTCCAGGTCGGGCGCCAACGGTCGACCATGCTGACGGGTTGACCGGAAATGGTGTTTTCCAAAGGCCCGACGTACAGGTTGGCGACCTGTTCGGATGGAAACAGGGTAAAGCGGCGATGGCCCGCAGCCACGCAGGCGATGTTGTCGGCGGTGTCGTAATGCGTCGATACCGTCACTGCATTCCCGATCCACAACCTGGGTGTCGCTGTCGGATCGAGCAACGGCATGGGGTTGTCGGCGGCGAAGGTCGGGACGTGTTCCGCCGCGGATGCGGCGCCACTGTAGATCGCCGGACCGGCACCCGTCGCAAGATCGCCGAGCAACATATTCGCCACGGCGCGAAAGGGCGCCGTCCAGCGGTCGAAGTTGAAGCCGTTCATGTCCTCGCGGTAGAGAAACCTGCCGGCGATAGTGGGTGCGCCGACATAGTCGACAGCGGTGCGCTCGAGCATGTAAGACTAAATAGGCGACCAGTTCACCGGCCGTACGGCCGCCAGCGATGGTTGCTGGCCAGTCCGCCACGAGCGCCCGTAGTACCGCTGGCTCACCCATCGGAACGATCTCAGTTTCAAAAATTTGTCTCGTGACGCCGTGCCATTCGCGGACTAGTTTGCCGATCGTCTCCAAACGGCTGCTTTGCCTTGGTTATCCCAGAAACGAAAGACTGCAGAGCGCAACCCGCGCCGAAACGATCAGATCCAATGCTTTTCAGCAAATATGGAGACCGACGCTTGTATTAGAGGGCCGCGCGGTAAGACCCGAACGCGGCTAAGCGCGATACTTCGACGGGGTGGCCTGACGATCGTAGCGTTTGATGAACGAATGGCGGAGGCTGGTTTGCAAATACCAACCGGCGAACGTCCGCAACTGGGTCCAATGGCCCGCCGGTCGCCAAGCAGACGTCCTCGGTATAAAGGCAAGCCGCGATCACGGCAAAAAGGACACCGTCGTCATAATCGAGCATCTCGCACCTGACGCTTATGGCCTCCTGATCCTAGCGCCTGAGATTGCGCTTGGCAGTGGCTGGCTTGGTGGCGACAGGGTCGTCGGTCGCGCAGCTATCCGTGACCTGTTAAAGAAGGCCGCTCGTTTCAAAGAAGATGAACGGCAGAGATTGACTATTTATTTGCCTAGCAGAGCGCTCACGCTCCGGTTGGATGAAATCGAACAATACTACGGAGCGTAAAACTGCCTAAGTCAGCCAGCCGAAAGCACGCTTCAGTTGCGCCGCACCATTGCTATCGAACGGTCGACCGTGAGCGAAGATCACACGGTCAGGCTCGAGCGCCACGATCGCTAATACAGCCTTTTTAGCGTCCGCGCGCCCTAGCCGTACTGGTAGCCGCAGGTAACGTGCGGTCGTGCCGTCAGTGGCAGCGGATGCCTGCATTAGTCGCCGCGCGATAGGCGGCAGCTTGTCAGGATCAAGGTTCTCGATGAGGTCGACGAGCAAGAGCGATGGTCTGCCGGTGGAAGAACCAGACCTCGTTAAAGCCAGCCCCCCGGGCACGAGGCTCTGATCAAGTGTGTCTGCCCATTCGGCTGGAGCCGTCTGGCCCAATTCGGCATCGAACCGCACCGATGATGCGCGAACCTGCGCCCGGTCCTGTAGCCCAGGCGCTGCCCAAGTGGTTGCATCAGGGTAGGCCCGTTGCCAGTCGGCAAGGAAAGTCCAGTGCGCGATGTTGGGTGCGACAAGATGCCGCACCCGCCCAAGTGCATCGACGGCCTTGGCAACCTCGGCTGAAAAGGGCGTTGGCGAGTGAAGAAACAGATCGCCGTTATTGAGCCGAAGGATCGTCATGCGCACAGGCAACGCGAGGCCCATCGCGTTTATTGGTCCGCTGTCGACGATCCAGACACCATCAGCGACAGGTTTTGGGACATCCAGTGGCGGGTAGGTCGCCCGGTGCCGGGCTTCTGTATTCTTTGGACGTCGATCACCGCCTGTCAACGCCCACAGACCGATGGCAGCAACACCGACGAAACCAGCCGTACCGACCAACCGACGCCATCTGCGGGCTTTTGAAGAAGCTTGGGCGGCAAAGAAGCGTCGCATATCGGCGAGCAGGAGCTCTGGTTCTTCCAGCGCCGCGAAATGGCCGCCTGCCGCCATTTCGCTCCAGTGGACGATGTTGTAGGTCTTGCGAGCATGCGAACGCGGGGGCGGCGAAAAGACGGGATCAGGGAAGGCTGCGACGCCGGTCGGCACCTTGATACGGCTGCCGACGGGAAATTCGCCCGACCCCTCCAATACGCGACCGCGATATATCCAAGTCGATGTGATAAATGACCCCTCGACAAGGTAGAGCATGATGTTGGTAAGGAGCGTATCCTCGTTGAAGGCCTGCCAAAGATCGGGTCGGCCCTGTTCGTCGCGCGGCGCGCCCGCCCATGCGCCGAACTTCTCCAGGATCCACGCAGCGACCCCGACGGGGCTGTCCGCCATGGCAATGCCGAGCGTCTGCGGACGTGTACCTTGCTCCTTCGCGTAACCGGTCTCCTCCTTGGCCAGCTTCTCCCGTCGTGCTTTCCAGGCGAGTTCGTCGAGTGTCTTCGGCGAAACGTCTTTGGCTTGGAGGAGAACCATGTTGAGGTGCAGCGCGGCGACGGCTTCACTATGATCGTGTGCCATCCAGCTCCCGATCGCTGCCCCCCAGTCGCCGCCTTGCACAAGATAGCGGGCATCACCGAACAGTTCGGTCATCAGTGCGTGCATTATCTCGCCGGTGTGGCGCGGTCCGATCGGGGGGGCGGGCCGCCCGGAAAAAGCGTAGCCGGAAGGGAGGGCACGACGACGTCATGACCGTCGGAGACTAATGGAGCGATCAGCGCTTCGAATTCGATGAAAGAGCCCGGCCAACCGGCAGCAGGAGCAACGGCGGGCGCGAACCATTGCCCTGCGCATATTACGGCAAGTGGTGAATTGTCCCCATTCGCAGAAGGATTATTACCTTGAGCGTTCACGCCCTATTGCTCGTGATTTTTTAAGGAGCCTGTGCTTTTGAAGAGCGTTTCCAGGCAAATCACAGCGGGTGCTGGTTTGCCTTTTTCAGCGCCAGCCCTCACCCGATCGGTATCGTGACTCGATTCAAAGTAGGCTCCTTTGGCAGCGAGATTGCTGCATCTCACGAAGGATGTCATATGACTTTCGGAAATCTTACCATCCCAGCGGTGGTGGACAATCAGGCAGAACGGTACCGCTCTTTCGAAGATCGGGCGACATCGCGGCGACCGTTCACGTTTGTTGACTTGGAAACACAGTTCGATCCCGCTCTCGACACCCTGTGGACCTACATGCGGCAGAGGAGCCGCCCCAGCTTCAATCCTGGCCTACTCACTGAGTTCGGGCAGTGGCAGGATGACGTGGTGGACGCTCTAGCGGCGGGAAAGATGCCCATACGGTACCTAGTTCTGGGATCGCGGTTTCCTGGCATCTTCTCCCTCGGCGGCGACCTTGACCTTTTTGCAGCGCATATCCGTGATGGCGACCGGGCTGCTCTCGTCCGCTACGGTCGTGCGTGCGTCCGGATACTCCACCGCAACATGCGCAGTCTGGACCAGCCAATCGTCACGATCGGGTTGGTAGAGGGCGATGCGCTGGGGGGAGGCTTCGAGGCGTTACTGTCGTTCAATGTGGTGATCGCCGAACGGGGCGCCAGCTTCGGGCTGCCGGAAACTAACTTCGGCCTCTTTCCTGGTATGGGAGCGCATTGCTTCCTCTCACGCCGCCTCGGAGCCGCACGTGCGGAGCAAATGATCCTTAGCGGCCGAACCTACACCGCTGAGGAACTGTACGATCTCGGCATCGTCCACGCGCTGGCTGCGCCGGGAAAAGGCCGAGCCGAAGTCGAGGGTTACATCCGGCAGAACCGCCGCCGTCATAGCGGCCACTGCGCGATCTACGAGGCGTCGCGCTCCGTCAATCCGCTTCCCCTCGCCGAACTTGAAGCCGTAGTCGACCTCTGGGCGGATGCCGCGTTGCGGCTGAGCGAAGCGGACCTGAAACTGATGCGTCGTCTGGTTGGTGCCCAGACACGTCTGCTCGACAAGGCGGCGTAGAACTTTCTGGTCAGCGCAGCTTCACTGCTGCGGGGGCAGCGTCGGCAAGCATGGTCCCGATCATGCTTGCCGACATAGGCCGTGCAAGAAAGAATCCCTGCACTGCATCGCATCTGGTTCGCCGCAGTTGATCCAGCTGCGCCTGTGTTTCGATCCCTTCGGCGATGGTTCTCATTCCGAGTTTGGCCGCGAGCTCGATCACAGTCTGCACGATCGCCACCGAGGCCGGATTCCGCTCGGAGTCCTGGACGAAGGACCGGTCGATCTTTAGCGTCTGGAACGGAAACTTCGTAAGGTAGCTCAGCGACGAGTAGCCCGTTCCGAAGTCGTCGAGCGTTGTGCGGACATGGAGGCGATTAATAGCTTCCAGCGCGGCGAGCGATGCCGTGATGTCCTCCAGCAGCACCGACTCCGTCACTTCGAGCTCGAGGCGTTCGGCAGCCAACCCGCTGGTCGCAAGGGCGCTTACGATCGTCATCGCTAGATTGGCCGAGCGCAACTGGATGGGCGAAAGGTTGACGGCGACCGTCACGTCGGTCGGCCAGGTGCTCGCGATGCGACAGGCCTCGCGGATCACCCATCTGCCTATCTCGACGATCAGTCCGCTGTCCTCCGCTATGGGGATGAACTCGGCAGGTGAGATTGTTCCGTGATCGGGACTGGTCCAGCGCAGGAGGGCCTCGCACGAGAGAATGCGCCCGCCGGCCAGATCGAAGATGGGTTGGAACATCAGGCTGAATTCGCTCCGTTCAAGAGCACCTTCCATTTCGGCCGCCAGCTCTCGGCTGCGTTCGACTTTCTCGTCCATCAGTCGTTCGTAGAAGCACAACATCCCGCGACCGCTGTCCTTCGCCCGGTACAACGCCAGATCGGCATTCTTGAGTAAAGTGTCCGCGTCGCTGCCGTCAGTGGGCGCGATGGCGATGCCGAGCGACGCCGTCACGCGCAGTACGCGCCCATCGAAATGTAGCGGCCGCTCAACAAGGTCCAGTATCTTCTCACCGATCGCGACGGCGTCGGTCCGGTGCTCGACTTCGCAGACTACAACGAATTCGTCTCCACCCAGTCGGGCGACGATCCCGCGACGCCCGAACACCTCGTCCAATCGGTGAGCGACGCCGGCCAGCAGCGCGTTGCCGGCTAGATGACCAAACGAGTCGTTTATCTCCTTGAAGCGATCCAGATCGAGCCAATGAATGGCGAGGCATCGGCCGCTGGCGTCCAAGGTAGTCAGCCGTTCTTCGAACTGCTCTCGAAAGGCCGTCCGGTTGGCTACTCCCGTCAGATCGTCCCGGCGGGCTACGGCAGCATGGTAGTCCGCAAGCGCAATCTTTTCTCGCGAGACCGTCGTCGCCTTCAATATGACGCCATACGTTTGCAGCGTGATGTCCATCATCGCGACAACGAACAGGACGATGACAGCTGCAAGCGCCATTCTGAGCAGCTCCAGCGACGCCGCCAGTCCGGCGGCCAGCGGTAGCGAGGGCCAGGCAGAGCTGTGAAAGCGCGATCCACGGGCGGCCAGCATTGCGACCGGCGATCCCGGCCGCGTATCCGACCGTGGTCGTCACGGCGAGCATCTGCAGCGCGCCGCTCTCGGTCTGCACCAAGGTAAGCAGACCAAACGTTCCGAGTAGCGCCGAATAGCAGAGCGCGCCGGACCGATAGAGGACTTCTTGTCGTCTCGGCCGCTTAGCTCGGGACGGTTCGTGCGTGTTGGTCCGTCGTGACGAACGCACGACATCGACCATGCGGACGCCGGCGACGAGGACGATTGCGAACGCACAAGCCAGTATCGCCGTGCTACGGCTCACCAGTGCAACGATTGCCACGATCGCGGTAGTTGATACCGCTCCGATCACCAGGGACTGCGGGGACGCGTAGAGTGAGTCTACTAACGTCTCACGGACCGAGAGTGCGATTGCCTGGTCGGAATGTCGCAGTTGCCTCAATCGAGATATCAGATCGGTCATTTGCGTGGTAATGACGTGCAGATATGTAGATTACACGAAGAAACGTCGACGGGCGAGGCGAACCGGCGTATACCAAGCCTTCTTCGCGGCCACCTGGGCCCTCGGTCAAGGTCATGACTCTGTGCCGCGACAGCGGGAACCTTTCGCTTTCCTGCGGACATGAAACGCCCTCAGCTAACACGGTGTTCAGCGCACTCAACAGCGTCTGTGCGATGCCCCGTCGGCGGTATCGGTCAGCGGCTACCGACTTGTTGACGTAGTCCTTGCGGATAAATCCCCCGTGTTGCCATGCCATGCCATGCCACGTAAGCGACGCGTTACTCTGGATATCCGCCAATAGCATGCGACGTTCGACGATTTCGGGATACGATAACCAGGGAAGAAATCCAAAGTAGTATTTCGCGACAGATCATATGGTTCGACAATTCGGGTAGTAATTGTCGCTGGCTAACAGAATGGATTGACGTGTTACCGTGCCATGTCAAAGTACGACTAGAAGCCGACAATTCACCTACCGGTTTACGGCACCTCAAACGACTTCCGTAGGTTGACGCTACCAGTGATTTCGAGCAGACCATGATTACGGCCCGATTGTTCAACCCCGCTGCCCCCAAGATGGATAGGAGGACAACGGATTGCTGTTCGCATTCCTCGTCACAAAATGCTAAATAACGCTGCATTGGGCATGACTAATAGGCCAGTGACTAGCGCTGTCGTGACACATTCCTATCATAGCAGCAGGTGTATGACCGTTTGTCGACAATGGCCCATTTTGCGGATGTCCGAGAACGATTGGTTCATGCGGTAACATCTCACTTCGAACTGCGGAGATCCTCGGCCGTCAGCGAATGATCGAGCTTTCAGAGATGATTGGCGCGATTGGTACCCTGAACGGCCGGGATCGGGTAACTTGAGTAGGCAAAGCGCGAGCTTTTGGATTAGCGAACCGCAGACTTACCAAGTTGAACGCTCGAGCCTTGGTTACTGGCGAGATACAGGCTTGGCAATGCGCCGGTAGCAAGGTCAGCGCGGGAACGCCCCTTCAGCTTTGCATCGTATAGGGCTTTGTCAGCCTCTAGCATTAACGTCGAAAGGTCGGTCAGCGGATCCGATCTCATAGAAATTCCGACGCTCGCGCCAACTGTAACTGCGGTGCCGCTCAACAGGAACGGAGTGTGGGATAACGTGTCGATGAAGCGCTGCGCGGTTTGACAAGCGGTGGCAGGATCCATTTGATCGGTCAGAATTATGAATTCGTCGCCCCCAATCCAGGCAACGACGCCCATCGACGGCGTCACATTTCTCATCAACTTGCTTACCTCAACCAAAAGTTGATCACCGGCCGCATGGCCGAGAGTGTCATTGATCGTCTTGAAGCCGTCGAGGTCGATATAGAAGAGGGTGGCACCGTTCTGAGTGCCGTCTGTACGACGAGCAACGACGTCCTCAAGCCCGGCACGGTTCAGCAGACCGGTAAGCGTGTCATGTCGCGCGCGACGTCCGTTCTCACGCTCCGATCGCATGGTCTGAACAAGCATCGCATTCAGTCGATAGGCGGCATGCGTCATAGCATAGATATACATCGGAATCTGCAGCGCGGTTGCGATCATGATCAGTTCACCGGATATGACACCAGCGACGGCGCACGGCCCAAGGCTGAGCATGATCGTGACCATCACGAGCCGCGGTGCCGAAAAGTTACGAAACGCCACGCCCCCGGTCATGGCCGCGGCGGACAGTACAACAAGTGTGGCAGCGAGCCAGTCCCCGCTTAGAACAGCTATGAAGCAACCATAGCCTACCGATCCTGCCCAACACGCCGCCGCTAATATGTAGATATCAATATGTGCCCTTTTGCCGCTCTTCGCGGCGCGAGACCCTTTGACGAGCAGCGGCAGCCGCAGTGCGGCAAGCCCGATTTCTAGCGCTGCCCAGAACAAGAACGCTGGTGTGGGAATTCGCGTGGCCACGATCGAGGAGACGAGGATGGTGTTGAATACACCGCCCAGAAAGATCGGGAGTGATCCATACAACCCTTGAACAAGGGATTGACGAATTTCAGCTGGAACCACACCAGCACACTAGACCAACCAACGCGTGATAGCCCAACGCGGCAGTACATCATCACTCTGTAGCATAACCGTTACTTCCCCCCCCCGGGAGCCCGCCATTATATGCCGTTTTGGGTTAAATTGGTCAATGTGGACCGGCGCCGACAGGGTTCGGACTTATACTTCGTGGTGTGAAAGCTAACGATGAATGAACATGGGAAATCGCGGGAAGCAGCTACTTCGGTCGACAATGGTTTCGAGGGTGGCTGTTTCCCGATAGATGAAGGTGCGGGCTCACGACTTGCAGCCGAGCCCGTACATCGGACGGAAAACCGCCATGCGCAGGGGGGCCATGCGTGCAATATTTTGGCAAGGTTCGTGCTATCGATGACGCCATCTTCGCGACGTCGACCGTCGTAACAGCGTCGGGCGAAATGGTCATACTGTCCGAGGCATATCCGTAATCAACGCCGTAACCGCCGGGGCGCTTTGCATGTCCGGTGCCTGCGTCGCTGCTGCCATCAGGTCAACGTCCGGCAAATCGCGGTGATCGATCCACCATTTGGCGTCAGTCACCCGAAGGCACGTGTAACAATCGCCGTCGCTGTAGAGGTTGGTCAGCGCTGCGAGCCGCTTGGTCCTGATCGTCGCTCCCCAGCTGATCTGCCGATCGCTGCCGGTTAGGGGCGGAAGATCGAGGTGGGAGATAGCGGCGCTGCTTAACGCTGCCGCAGCGGCTTCCTCAGCTCGCTTTTCCGCAACGAAGCAGTCTCGGCAGGTCGTCGTCTTCAGCCACTTGGCTTTGCGTTCCTGCTGGCTGTCAAAGCCGGTGAGATGATGAGCCTGCTCATGACCGCAAGCATGAATGATCCGCTGTTCCATAGGCAGGATGATGCCTGTTCGTGATTTGTACGCAACGCCAATGAGTCGGGTTGAATCAGAATTGCGCCCAGCGGAAGGCGACTAAACCGGAGGAGTGGTCAGGCTGCTAAGCTGGCGCAACGCCGTCAGCGTTTACCAGATCTGGGCCGACCAATGTGCCGATGAGCCGGACGCGTTTTTCAACCAGGTCGACAGGGGTACGGTGCAGCTCCAGCTCGTAGCGCCCACCGACATCGCGGCGAAGATAGAAGGCCCCGCCATCGCGGATCAGGGTGCCTATCTCGTTGATCCGGGTGCCAGTCGCTACCATCGCTGCGTCATCTCTCTACCATTGTGTATAACTGCGGGAGGTCCCTGCCAGTAACCGATGTCGCTCAGCGTGGCCCGTGATTTTGCCAACGCGTGACCGTACGACCTTCAGAGGCTGATGTTACGCCTCGCCATTTCAACGAACGCCATATCCCCGATCGGAGTGTGAGGGTCGGCCTTGAAGATGTCGGCCAGATCGAGCAGATCATCGTCAGCAAGGCCTGTGATGGACGTTTCGATCTCGGCAAGGCGTGCGACCGCGCGACCACTGCGATCAGTGAGCCGCTTCATTCTTGTCTTGAGCATGTGTGCTCCTATCATAAACGTTCGCGAGCGGGCAGGGGCATTTGCCGCCCGGTTTCAGCTTGGACCTCCGCCCGACTGCAACTTCGCTTATTCTTAAGCTTCAGCAAATAATTGGGGTGCAGACCGGTGAACATTGTGCCGGCAGATTAATGTGCCGCGCGATAGGCGAGATGCATCCCGTTCTTGTCTTGTGCAAGGAGCTCTCAACCGTACGACGAACTGCGGCGGTCACAGTCGGGAACGGTGTTTGGCTGCGCTATTCTTTCGAACTGTGCAACCCAACGTCAGAAACGCAAAAAACGAAAATATTTGAGTAAGCGTTTATTTGTCATTGGTGTGATGCTATTTTAATGATGAAATCTGATTCACACTGCGCAGCATAGACCCTACTGATAACCGCCGTTTTCCTCGCGTTCTTTGGCAGCGTCCTCCTGCACTTCTTCCATTTCCTTGGCCTGCTCGGTCGGCATCCTTGTCTTCGGGCTTGGGGTCGTCGATCATATGTTACCTCCGAGTTCAATAACGGAGGACCAACGTGGTTGGATCCGTGGAGCAACAGCAAGCAAGCTGGTTTGCAACCGAACGGTTTCTGATCGAACGATGACACCGCACGACCTCGATGGTGTGGGGTTTTAGATCCTGGGTTGTCGGTTAAAGACTTGCCGCATGAACAACTCTCAAATCGAGTCATACCGGAACGCTGCCGCCCATGACGATCGGAAGCGGAGCTGTCCACGCTACCGCTTGTTCGAGAGCGTCATCTACGATCGGCAGAGGCTTGGGATGCGATTGCCAGTCAGGGTGAAATGACCGAGCGCCTGGCGCAGGCGAACGCCGTGAACCGGGTGAAACAACCATATCAGCGACGGTCGTCAGCCGAGAATATGTAGGATGGGCGCGTGTCGGTCGGACGCCTGATATCGACGGGTGGCCGCACTGCGTTGTCGGAAGCCACGTTGTTCAACGAGAAGAGGCAGATCGGTGCGACGTCCACGCTGCTCTTTTCGAACTCAGACCAGCGAAAGCCGCCATCGATACCGTATAACGCCCAGGATTGGGACGATGATCAAACATCGCCCCGCCAAGCGGACGTTTGAGGTCAGTTTCCCGGGTCGACTTCGATCAGGACAGCATCATTCTCCCGCATTGGCACGCGCAGTAAAGCCTTGCCGTCCGCCTTTACCTGGAGCTCGCTCATCTCGGGCGTATCCGCCGTCAACGCTTGGAGCCGGGAAACATCGATTGTTGTCAAAGTGCTCGGCCGACCCATTTCGAGGTAGGCGGTGTAGGCATCGTTCCGCTGATACCCGGTGGTTCGGATCCGTACGGAATGGTGCCCCGGCGTTAAACCCGAGAGGCGCACATTGGTCAGCGATTTCGCGGTCGCGCGGCGGGGCTTCGTAAAGAACGGGCGATTGCTGATCGGCTGTTCCGGTATCACGCTGTTCCACGCAAGTACCTGCACGGTTCTGCCTTTCAGCGTCCCAATACTCTGATCGTCGTTCGTCGGGAGTTCGCGGTCGCCGAGCGCACCTAGATACTTGAAGGCGAACCAGGCCGGCTTGCGAATGCCTTGCGGTGACATCAGCCCGAAGCCACCCTCGAAAGGTTTGGTCTGAGGGCCAGGCTCTTCGAACAGGTCGCTATCGGTCCAATAGCTCATACCCTGCGCCAGACCCTCGGTCCGGCGCAACTTGGACAGGATATACGCAGCACCCAGATAGTCGTCATGGACAGGGTCGCGGGGGCTGTAGCTGCTGCTCCATTCTGTAAAGAACAACGGCAGGTCGGGTTGAGGCGACGCTTGGATCTGCTCCCGTACGCGCCGCACATCCGCTACTATCGCATCGGGGTCCCGCAGCAGTTTCGTATCGCCCGCTCCATTCTCGTCCAGAAAACCACCGTCCACGCCGTATGTATGGGTCGAAATGAAGTCGACCGGTAGGGTGTTTGCCTTGGCATAAGCCAAGAACTCAGGGACCCAGGCAGCGCCCGCCGTCGCAGGGCCACCAACCCGCAACCCCGGATCGATCGCCTTCAGCGCTCGTGCGGTGCGTCCGTAATATTCGAAATAGGCTTTCTGATCCGCCCCCTCCCAGAAGTCCTTCAGGTTCGGCTCGTTCCAGAATTCGAAATACCAACTCCGAACCTCCTTGATACCGTACCGCTCGACCATGTGGCGGGCAAACGCATCGACTAATGCCGTCCATTTGGCAGGGTTGGGGTGCGACGTATTGCCTTTCCAGTAGAACAACGTCTGGTTCGACGTTTTCATGGCGTCCGGCGTAAAGCCCAGCCCTACGAAAGGCTTCAGCTTCATCGCGAGCAGTAGGTCATATAGCCGATCGATCTTGCTCCAGTCGTAGACCGGGCGGCTACTTACCTCGCGGTAGATCCCGAACTGATCGGCGAAGACATTGTGAAACCGGATATACCGGAACCCAATTTCGCTTTGCAGAGTGCGCAGTTGAGCAAGACTGTCCGAACGAGCAAGCGTGCCGGGAAAATCAGACCCAATCGACATCGTTGCCATGGGATCGCGTGGCTTCGTAGCACCCCGGACGTCGATCGAGATCGTGCGAGCCTTGTTCGATGCCGGGGCACTTGGGGGCTTTGAAAGGGCAGGGGAGACGCAGGCGATTGCCGCGCCACACGCTATCACAATGCCGAACGTCCACGACTTCATTCGGGTTATCACTGTTATGTTCAATCTATGATCCTGCTTCAGCTCTACTTTTGCGTAACGTTGCTGTGGTTACACCACACGCGCAAAAGCATGTGCCGGGGTATAGCTAGCATCTCGCGGATTTGTCACATACTGACGGGGCGAAACCGATTGCAGCAAACGACTTATCCCACTTGTTTTTACAGAGGATTTCTCTGTGCCCTCGAGAGCCGTCATCCAACTAAACGAATGAATGGCCGAGGTTGTGAGCAGGAAAAGGCCCCCTGCCGTCCGGAACATCGGTTTACCGTCATGGTGATCGTACGGCAGGTGACAGTCGTACCGTAGTGCGGCAGAAACTCAAATATCATGCAGCATAGATCAACCGAGTTTGCCGTCAGCGGCCGCGCTAATTTCGGGCTAAACCTCACGCAGCGAACGGTCGAAACGCTGGGCAAGGCAATTGTAACAGGCCGTTTCGAGGGCCGGCCTTTTCCGAATGAAGGAGAGCTTGCAAAAGCCTACGGCGTTAGCCGGGCCGTGACGCGCGAGGCTGTGAAAATGCTGACCGCTAAGGGACTCATCGTCTCTCAGCCGCGGCAGTGCACGTTGGCGCAGCCAATGTCCAAATGGAACTTGTTCGACGCAGACGTTCTGCGTTGGCGATTGGAGCATGCGCCGTCAGCAGAACTGCTGCGTCAGTTTTATCAAATGCTCCTTGCGATCGAGCCAGCAGGTGCGGCACTCGCTACCCAATTTCACGGCAGGGCCGATTTTGCCGTCATTCGCATTTGCCTCGACCGTATACGTGCGGCGGATGAAGGGCAGGTTGGCTTGCTCGATGCAAACATCGATTTTCGCGTTGCGGTACTCCGTGCTTCACAAAATCCGTTTTACGCCCAATTCGGCACCGCCATTGCGACCGCGCTCCGCGCTTCCACCTCCATAGCTGCCCCAGTCGAAATGCTGCGTACCAATTTGCCAGACTTTGAAGCTGTCGTCGAGGCGATCGTCGCCCGCGATGTGGATGGCGCGCGGGCAGCGATGGTCAGAATCGTCGGCAACCTGCTCAATTCCGTTCCGGAAGAGGTCGAGGGCTGACTTGCGTATCCGCTGCCACCAGTCTTGGTAGTAAAGAGGCGGATCAGCGTGGCAATCCACCTCGTACAGGCTTGATTTAGTTAATTTGTTTAGGTGAAAGTTCGGGTACGGCGAGCAAATCCGACGTGAACACGTAGATTGCGCATTCAGGAGAGGTATCCTTACTTCGCGGTGAGCGCTTGTCCGATAAATGCTGCGTGTGTTGGCATTCGTTCCACCGTGCGCGAAATCGTCTGATGCATTCGCGGCAACAGTGCTGATAATTGATCAGTTGCGGCCATCGCCATCGGATCAACACCAGTTGGCCGCAATCCTTGGCCTTCCATTACCGCAATCCAACTAGGCTCAAGAAAAAGGTCAAGCGCTTCGGGAAAGAACCGTCCTCTACTGCGATACAGCTCAAGCCGCTCTGCTAGCGTATCCGGCACGGTCATTGTCCGCACATACCTCCAGAACACCGTGTCGTCGCGCTCAGTCACGTGGTAGTGCATGATAAGAAAGTCCCGTATCCTCTCGTATTCAGTCGCCGTAGCGCGATTAAAATAAGCGATGTCTGCCGGGGCAAACGCGCGATCCGGAAATAACGCCAGCAACCGCGTAAGAGCCGACTGGACTAAATGAATACTGGTAGATTCGAGTGGCTCTAGGAAGCCCCCAGCCAGGCCAATAGCCAGCACGTTCTTGTTCCACGCCTTGCGGCGCCGTCCTGCTGTAAAGCGGAGCAAGCGGGCTTCGGCGAGCGGTACCCCGGTAACGCTAGACCGCAATACGCGCTCGGCATTGTCATTCGTTGTAAACGCGCTCGCAAAGACATGGCCGTTGCCCATCCGGTGCTGGAGTGGAATACGCCATTGCCAGCCGGCCTCCTCAGCGATCGACCGGGTGAACGGCGCTGGATCAGCAGCGCGCGCCGTCGGCATAGCGATAGCGCTGTCGCACGGCAGCCACTGGCTCCAGTCTTCATAACCGGTCTTGATGGCGCCCTCGATTAGCAACCCGTGAAAACCCGAGCAATCAATGAAGAAGTCTGCAGCAACACGCTTCCCGCTCTCGATCATCACGTCTCGTATGAAGCCTGCATCGGTCATTCCGACATCGACGATCCGTCCCTCCCGTCGAACGACCCCGCCAGCTTCTGCCAGACTACGTAAGTATTGTGCGTACCGTCCGGCATCGAAGTGGAACGCATAGCTGAGGTTGGAAAGCGGGTTGCGTGGATCGGGACTTGGACGGCAGAATTTACCTGCCGCCGCTGCCATAGCGGTCAGGCTGTATGAGGTCAGCGGACCCGCACTAGCAGGATCGGTCGCGCGCAGAGCTTGCCAATAGGAATGGAAGGGCAGTGAGCCAATATCTGCGCCGAATCGCCCGAACGGATGAAAGTAACTATGACCTCGCGCGCGCCAGTTCTCGAAAGATATTCCGAGCTTGAACGTTGCGCCGGTTGCCCGAACGAACGCATCTTCATCAATGCCTAGCAGCGTATTCATATCGCGAATTGGTGGGATTGTAGCTTCGCCGACGCCTACCGTTCCGATCGTGTCCGACTCGACAACGGTGATCGCGATACCCTGAGCGACAAGCGCTTTCGCAAGGACCGCAGCGGCCATCCATCCCGCGGTACCACCCCCTATGATCGCGATTGAAGAGATACCTTTCTGTCCGACGTTCATTCTGCTCCCTCTCCCGTAAGACCGCGGCATCAACCAGCTAGGCATCATTTATCAGACTTATTTATTGACGAAGAATTTCAATTTAGATAGCGCCAACACAAGGGACTGGTCCGTCTGCCATGCGGGAAGCGAAGATCAGCTTAATCGGAGAGGAACTGCGGCATCTATGCAGCCCACCTTTCCCCTTGATTACGACGCGAGGTTCGAACGGACCTTAGCTTAGAGGGGTTATTCATGCGCTTTCGTTTCGTCACCAAAGGTCAATGCTCGCGCCGCGTTTGGTTGGCGAGCGCTTCAGCCGCCGCGCTGATCGCTACCTCCGCGCAGGCTCAGGAGGTACCGGTTCAGGAGAAACCCGGTAGCGGGGCACCGGCGCAGTCCGCCTCTTCGACCACAGGTGACACTGGTACGCCCGTCAATGGTACGCTGCCGCGCGATGGCAGTGGCGCACAAACTGCCGTTCCCGCGGATAGCGCAGGGACGATCGCGCAGGCGGATACGAGCGCGAACGATCCAGCCGGTGGTGAGATCGTCGTGACCGGGTTGCGTCAAAGCCTTGCGACAGCGCAAGCGCTGAAGTTCAATTCGGATCAGTTCGTCGACTCAATTACGGCAACGGACATCGGCAAACTGCCCGACAAGAATGTGTCGGAAGCGCTACAGCGCATATCCGGTATCCAGATCGACCGGACGTTCGGCGAAGGCTCGGGAGTCCAGATACGTGGTCTCCAACAGGTCAAGACCGAACTCAACGGTCGCGACGTGTTCGGCGGCAGCGGTGGCCGCAGCCTGAATTTCGAGGATGTACCGTCCGAACTGTTGGCGGGCGTCGATGTGTACAAGAACCCGTCGTCCAAGGAGATCGAGGGCGGCATCGGCGGCCTGGTCAACCTGCGCACGCGCATGCCCTTCGACGAGAAGGGTTTCGTCCTGTCGGCCAGCATGGGCGCGAACTATTACGACCTCGCCAAGGACGCCCGCTTCAATGGGTCGGTGCTATTGAGCAAGACCTGGCAGAATACCGGTATCGGCGACATCGGCTTCCTTTTCGACGTATCGACTTTCGAAGGCGTATTTCGCCGCGATCAGGCATCGATCGAGCCTTATGTCGATGTCACTAACATTCCCGGTCGTGAGGGGCAGGTCGTATCGGTTCCCGACGGCGCAGGTATCCAGGTCACCGAGGGCAACCGCAAACGTCGCGGATATTACGGCGCCGTGCAGTGGGAGCCGGCCAGCAACCTGCAGTTTTACGGCACGTTCTTCCGGTCCCAATACGATCTGTACACGCCAAACTATTCCAGCTTCGTGACCCGTGGCACGGACACGAGCGGGCTCGCCAACCTTACGCCGAACGGCCCTTTTACCTTTGCGAACGATGGGTCGTTCCTAGTAGGCGGCTATGCAGGGCTCGTTCCGGCCTATTCGCAGCCACCTTACGTCAACACGGCACTGTCACTTGCCAACAACACGCAGGCGGGCTTCAACAAGTCGGTCACGACGGATTACGCTGGTGGTGTCAAATGGCAGCCTACCGATCGCTTGCATCTGAACCTTGACGTCCAGTACATTCGCGCGACGGCGCAGAATGAGAGCTACACCGCGTTCGCACAGAAGGACCTCGCCTCCTACTATGTCGATTTGCGCGGCGACCTGCCGCAGATCGTCTTCGGCGGTGCTCCAGGTGGGGCCGCCAACAGTGATCTCTCGGCGTACCGCGTTACGGCGTTGATGGATCACTTCGAGGATAGCATAGCGACGCAGAAGGCGGCACGGTTCGATGCCGAATGGGATTTCGACAACAGCTTGCTGACATCGCTGCAAGCTGGAATCCGCTATACTGATCGCGACGCCGTCAATCGCAGCACGCCTTATAACTGGACCGGCGCGACCAATACCGCCTTGCCGCTGAATAGCGCCTTGGTTCCCGGTATTCTCAACCCTTACGACACCCTTTTCGACGGCAAGGGTACGAACATCGTTGGGGCTGTCCCATATATTTCGGCAAACCTCTTCGACAACGCATCGGCCGCTTTCCAGTCCATCGTGGGGCGCGGACTCAGCACGTTCACCGATCAGGACGTCAACACCCAGCGCGAGAAGACCTATTCGGGATACGCGATCGCGTATTTCAAGTTCGATGCAGGATTACCGATCGACGGTAACATTGGCGTCCGCGTAGTGAAGACGACGACCGAAGGGATCGGTTCGACCCGGCTGACCTACCGCGATTCGCTTCTGGCAAGCAGCCAATCGATCACAGTCGATCAGCCGTTCTCGGCCAGCCAGGACTACACCAAGTTTCTGCCCAGCCTGAACTTGCGTGGTCATATCACCGACCGTATTCAGGTGCGTGTCGGCGCTTCGAAGGGCCTGTCGCGTCCGAACTTCAGCGATCTGCGCGCGATCCGAAATCTTTCGCTCAACTACACGGCAACAACGAATGCCGACGGCACGGCCGGTCCGTTCGTGCTGAACGGCGCTACGGGATCGGGCGGCAATCCGGCGTTGAAACCCCTGACGGTGGATCAGGCGGATTTGGCACTCGAATGGAACGCATCGCGGACGACCTTCCTGTACGGCACGGTGTTCTACAAGAAGCTGAAAAACTTCACGACGTCGCGCCTGTTCGACGTTGACTACGACGTTCCTGGACAGGGCACGCGGAGCTTCCAGTACACGGCACTTGTCAACGGAACCAAGGGGACGGTGAAGGGTGCAGAGATCGGCGGAAACACGTTCTTCGACTTCCTGCCGGGACCGTTATCGGGCCTGGGTCTCCAAGCGAACGCGACCTACGTCGACAGTGACGCACCGGGCAATGGCGGCGTGTTGTTCAACGGCGACCCGGCCCCGACGCAGCTCGAACGCTTGTCGAAGTGGAGCTACAACCTCGTT
Source organism: Sphingomonas faeni (assembly GCF_030817315.1). Classification (NCBI taxonomy): domain Bacteria; kingdom Pseudomonadati; phylum Pseudomonadota; class Alphaproteobacteria; order Sphingomonadales; family Sphingomonadaceae; genus Sphingomonas; species Sphingomonas faeni. The sequence goes on from NZ_JAUSZF010000004.1 coordinate 194,373, forward strand.
GGTCTGTACGAGAAGTACGGTTTCTCGGCACGCGCCGCGTACAATTGGCGCAGCAAGTACCTCGACACGACGGCGGGTAACGGTACGCTCAACGTCCCGATTTTCTATCGTGCCTATGGTCAGTTGGACGCGTCAGTCAGCTACAACTTCAATCCCAAGGTTTCGGTGACGGTGGACGCAATCAATCTCACCAATTCGCGCTACGACAGCTACCAGTACTTCGAATCAAACCCGCGGAACTACGAGCTGAACGACCGCAGGTTTGGCGTCACGTTCCGTATGCGAAACTGATCGAAGGTCTTGATCCACCTCCGGCAGGATCGAGAGGCGTCCCCTAAACGGGCGCCCGTTTCCCGACTAGGGTAGCGGCAGGAACTGGCGGCGCTGCCGGTGTCATTACCGTCCAGAAAAGTGTTGGGGTGTTCACGCCGAACGGCGGGATCGCGGAGCTACTTAGTCGACGCATCTGGGCGGGTTCGGTCGACCCGCCCGTGGCTGCACTGCCGTAGGATTCATCCACGCGGTTTATGGCGCATGTTCACTACATGATCGACAAAACCGCGGCGGCGATACCGACCTATGAAAAGTCGCACAGCATTGGGCTGCGACTATGCGGGAGTCCTCATGATCCGATCACTTCCTAGACGATCGCGCGCGATTGGTGCGACTGTGCTAATGGCGCTCGCGGTTCCTGCGTCGGCTCGCGCGCCTGAAATTGTCCCGTATCTTTGGACCAACGTGAAGGTGGGGGCGGGCGGCTATGCCCCCAACATCGTGTTCAGTCCGGCGGAGCGCGGTCTAGCCTATCTTCGCACGGATATGGGGGGCGCCTATCGCTGGGACGACCAGGAACAGCGCTGGCTACCGCTGCAGGACGGCAACGCCGTCGAGAGCTACATGGGCATCGAAAGCATAGCGCCCGATCCGCGCAACCCGGACATCGTCTACATGGCCGCCGGCATGAATGCCGGCCAGCCGGCTGCGATCCTCCGGTCTGTAGATCGCGGTCGGTCCTGGCGCATCACGCCGGTGCCGTTCGCGATGGGCGGTAACGAGGACGGCCGCGGGCTCGGCGAGCGGCTAGCTGTCGATCCCAATCAAACGCGTCGCCTGTTCTTCGGTTCGCGTCATGACGGCTTGTGGCGCAGCGACGATGCCGGTGCGACCTGGGCCAAGGTCTCAAGCTTTCCTGTGGCGGGGCTTGGGCCCCCCGCGCCCCGAAAGACCCATGGCGGCGTCTCCTTCGTATCGATCGACGGTACGAGCGGTGGTGAAGGCAGGCCGTCCCGTCGGATTTGGGCGGGCGTGGCAGATCAGGGTGAAGTACATCTCTATCGATCGGACGACAGTGGACAGACGTGGGTCGCGGTAACGGGACCGGCGATGCTGGCGGCAAAGGGCGTTGTCGATGCGCGTGGCGTGTTGTGGGTCGGCTATGCGAGCGGGCTTGGACCGAGCGGCATCGCGACCGGAGCGGTGTGGCGCTACGAGGCCGACGGACGCGGGCGCGACGTGACGCCGACGGCGTGGCGCGAAACCGGGGCGGAGGGAGCGTTCCTTGGTGTTTCGGTCTCGCGGATGACGCCAGGCACCGTCGCGGTCACGACCGTCGACCGATATCGGCGTGGGGATTCGCTTTGGATCAGCCGCGACGACGGGCGCAGCTGGGACGATGTAGGTCTGCGCAGCCGGCGCGACGTATCCGAGACGCCGTTCCTGCTGCATGAAGGCAAGGGCGCCGATTTCGGACACTGGATCTCAGGTCTTGCAATCGATCCATTCGATCCGGCACACGTCGCCTATACGACCGGTGCGACGGTCTATGCGACACACGGGGTGAGCAGTACGAGCGTCAACTGGACGCCGTGGACCAAGGGCATCGAACAGACCGCAGTCATCACGCTTGCGTCGCCGACAGGCGGCGCGCCACTGATCTCGGGCTTCGGGGACTTGGCCGGCTTCATCCATGACGATCTCGACCGTTCGCCGCAGCCGACCTTCATCAATCCGTACATGTCGAACACCAACAACATCGATTATGCCGGGCTGAGACCGAACGTGATCGTGCGTAGCGGGAGTTTGTACCTCGACCGACTGCGTGAGGCCTCGATGGGGCGATCCGAGGATGGCGGCCGGACGTGGACGATGGTCAAGTTGCCGTCGATGGGTGATCCGGCGAAACGCGAGGATCTGAACGGCGATTGGCCGATCAGCGTTTCGGCGGACGGCGCGACAATCGTGGTAGCGACCCCTGTTCCGCAAGTCTCGCGCGATCGCGGACACAGCTGGTCCGTAGTTCGCGGCCTGCCGGGCAAGACCCGCGCGGTGGCCGACAAGCGTGATCCGCGTCTATTCTACGCCGTGGACGTCTATCGCGGCCGGGTACTCGTTTCGCGCGATGCGGCGGCTAGTTTCGCGTCCGTGGCGGCGCGCGGACTGCCCGCCGGTCTCAGCCGAGCCGGAAGGCAGGACCGCGAGGCGCAGAGCGCACTTGTCGTAGCCCCCTCCCGGACGGGCACGCTGTGGCTGCAGGCGGGGGAGCGGCTGTTCCTCAGCAACGATGCCGGGCAGAGCTTCGTCCCTGCCAGCGGCAACCTCCGTGTCGAACTTTACGGGCTTGGCAAGAACGGTCTGTTTGCGGTCGGAACGCTCGACGGTGTTCACGGCGTGTGGCGGTCGGTAGACCGCGGGGGAAGCTGGTCGCGCATCGACGACGATGCGCATCGCTGGGGCGCAAGGTACCGTGTCATATCGGGCGACCCCCGGCGCGAAGGCCGCGTCTATATCGGTACGGACGGTCGTGGCCTGTTCTACGGCGACCCCACGGAGGTTCAATGAGCCCGCAAATTAACGTTCTGGCGGGAATGAGCGCGGCGCAACCCGCCTCTGCACACGACACTAGAATCCCCAGGATCAAGCGGTTTCCAGAACTGCCGCTGGGTCATGACGCGCACATTAGGGATGCGCATCTGACTTAGCCGCCCCGATCGCTGCGTCAGCCTCCGCCTGTAGACGGCGATCACGAGCAATCTTGGCGAGCAGCGTTCGACTGCACCCAGTCGCATTCATTATATCGCGCCAGCTTCGGCCATCGCGGAGAAGGCTCGAGATAGCCGCGTTGCGGGTCTTGTTCTCGGGGCGTCCCTTATAAAGGCCCGCTGCCTTGGCCTTTGCAGTGCCTTCGGCCTGTCTACGACGGCGATCCTCATAATCCTTGCGGGCAACCGCGGCGAGTACGTCGAGCATCATGGCGTTGACCGCTGCGAACATTCGGCCGGTGAACTCATCGGTCGGTGCCGTCAGGATCCACGACGTCGGCAGGTCGAGCGCGACGATCCGGACCTGCTTGGCGTCGATTGAATTGCGCAGCTTGATCCAGTCCGGTGAGGTTAGGCGGGAAAGCCGATCAACCTGCTCGACCAGGAGCACGTCTCCCGGCTCGCAATCCGACAGCAGGCGGAACAGCTCTGGCCGGTGAAGCTTGGCTCCACTCTCGTTTTCGACATAGCGGGCCGCAATCCGAAGCCCGCGCTCAGTCGCAAAAACGTCGAGGGCGCTCTTGGCCCGCGACGCATCCTGTTCGGAGGTGGATGCGCGAAGATAGGCTCGGACGAACATGCCGCACTCTGCTATATGTGGTGCTTATTAGTCCAGTCCTTTTTACGCCATCAGGACGGGCATAAAGTACCAGTTACAGGGAGGTCTGCGAAAGGCATACCCTAAAAGTACTGTACTGCAGACGGACGTTTTGCACCGGCTTGGATATCGGGCAGTGGGGTGAGCGCGCGGTATCCCGTCGAGTTCGTGCTATCAATGACACCGTTTCTCCAAGGCTGGTCGTGCGACGCCGTCAGCTATATTATGCTGTCCGAGGCATGTCGGTGATCGACGCCGTCACTGCCGTGACGTTTTGGATGCCCGACGCCTTCGTTGCTGCCGCCACCAGATCGGCGTCCGTCAGATCGCGGTAATCGATCCACCATTTGGCGTCAGTCACCTGGAGACAAGCGCAACAGTCGGCGTCGTTGTTCGGATTTGTTAGCGCTGCGAGCCGCTTGATCCTGATCGTCGACGCCCAGCTGATTTGCCGATCGGTCCCAGTCAGCGGCGGAAGAACAAGGTGTGAGACAGCGGCGCTGCTTGACGTTGCCGCAGCGACCTCCTCAGCGCGCTTTTCCGCAACGAAGCAGTCTCGACAGGTAGTCGTCTTCAGCCACTTGGCCTTACGTTCCTGCTGGCTTTCAAAGCCGGTGAGATGATGAGCCTGCTCATGACCACAGGCATGAATGATCCGCTGTTCCATGGTATGGATGATGCCCGTTCGTGGTTTGAGCGCAACGCCAATGAGTCAGGTTGAATCAAAATCGCGGCCAGTGGCTGACGACTGAACGGGACAAATGTCCAGCCAACTAAGCTGGCGCAACGCCGTCAGCGTTCACCAGATCCGGGCCAACCAATGTTCCGATAAGCCGGACGCGCTTCTCTACCAGATCTACGGGGGTTCGATGCAATTTCAGCTCGTAGCGGCCACCGACATCGCGGCGAAGATAGAAGGCTCCGCCATCGCAGACCAAGGTGCCTATCTCATTGATCTGGGTACCACTCGCTACCATCGCTATGTCGTCGCTCCGTTGATGATTATGCAAAAATTGCGGGAGATCTTTGGGGCAGCCGATGCTGCTTGGTAGTCCGATGATCCTGCTAATTCGTTCCCGATCGGTCTCTAAAGACTGATATTCCGCCGCGCCATTTCAACGAATGCCATATCCCCGATTGGTGAGCGGGGCTCGGCTTTAAAGATGTCGGCCAAATCGAGCAGATCCTCGTTGGAAAGGTCCGCGATCGAGGCTTCGATCTCGGCAAGCCGCCGCACCGCGTGATCGCCGCGATCGGCGACCCGCTTCATTCTTGTCTTGAGCATGCCGCCTTTTATCATAAACGTCGCGGGGGCGGCAGGGGCATTTACGGCCGGTTGGCTGAGGTCATTCGGCCAAAAATGACCGCTATCTGCAGGCGGAAGAAGCTTTTTTAATGAAGAACCGCGCCGCGTTCTGGCAGCAGATCCCAAAGCTGCAGGAACGCACAGCTTCAAAGAGTGAACGGCGCCATCACGGTACATGCGGAACGTCCGCATTTACGGTAAAACTGGTGGAAAGCGGTCCGGCCGTTTTCGGGCAGCGATCGGCGTAACCGGACGTTCGTTCAGGCTGTGGAGCAGGGGGCGACGGACCGTTTTCTGGTGGAAACGGTAATGGCTGCCTTCGGGCAGTCAGCGTTAGCGAGCTGCCGTTCACGAGGGAGAAGGCATACCTGCTTTTCGTGACGGACGGTATGACCGCAACTCTCGGACATCAAGACCCTAAGCAAGTCATCGGCGGTTGTGTACCGGCGGCAAAGGCGCTTTTGGTCCACATCTGACTAGCTCCGGCGCGCGAACGCGAGCACGCGCTCGCTGAAATGCGTTAGCTCCTGATCGTTGATCGCTTCCGTCTCGTAGGCGGCGTTGGCATCGTGGTGAAAGCGGTTCACGTAGACGAGCAGCGCGCGTAGTTCGTCGATGTCGGCTTGGCTTAGCAGTTGGTTTTGCTGGCCCACCCGCTGCTGACAAATCCCGAGGTACGGCCCAAGTAGCATGCCGGGCGGGAATGCGGCCGGATAGGCGACGCGCATGAAGGCTTCGAGGATATGGCGCAGCGCGACCGCGACCCGCCGCTCAGCTGCCGGATTCGCCGCCTGCAGGTATTGCTGAACGAACGCGTGGCGTCTGTCGTGTTCGGTGATGCAGTCCTGGTTCACGTCCCAGACCGCCAGCGTCGAGCCCACGGTATCGCGCTGGATCAGCAGCGCTTGCCGGACGGCCGGGGTGGCGCCTTCCCAAAGCTGGCACAGGAAGGGCTTGGAATGCGAAAGCACGATGATCTGGCTGGCCCGCGCCTGCATGCGGCGCATCTCCTGTACGGTGGTTATGGAACGGTGCTCGTCGAGGCTCGTCATGGGATCGTCGATGACGAGGATCTTCTGCGCCAGCTGCGGATCCTGGTCGAGCGACGCGAAGAAGAAAGCGAGCGCAAGCGTGTTGCGGTCGCCGGCGCTCAAGGTGTTGCGGAAGGCGGGACCGGCATTCGCGGTCAGCGCCACCTGCACATTGTTGATGACGACGCTGTAAGAGCATGAGGATCCGCCGCGGGTGTTCTGGGCGCTGACAGAGGCCAGCCGGAACCCGGCATTAAAGCGCTGCAGGTACGTGTTGATAGCCGCCTCATAGGCGGGAAAGATGTTTTGGCGATAGTTGTTGAGTGCCGTCCGAGCCTGCGCGCGCAAGGTTTCCGTGGCGGTCTTGCCCGCCTTCTCAAGAAGGTAATCCTCGCAAAGGTCCTTGACTGGATTGCTATGGCGCGCGCCAACGGCCTGCAGGCGGGCGATGTCAGCCGCACGCGCGCCGGCATCGGCGTTTGCCGCCTGTTCCTTCACGACGGCGATCGGCAGGTTGCACGCCTGCAGCGCGGCCGACAGCGCCGCAACCTCAGCACGGCGGGCATCATATTCCTGAATGAGGGCATGGGTTTCGGGTGCCAGCGTCATTGCTTCAAGTGGCGATAACGCCTTGGCGCGCAGCAACGTCAGGACCGCCTCGCGTGCAGCGGTCCAAGCTCGTAGGACAGCAGCCGTATCCACCTCGACTTCGGGAACGTCGGTGAATTCATTCCAGAAAGTACGCCACTGTGCGGCTATGCGCACGGCCCGTTCGAAAGCGGCCGGCACTTCGCCGCCATGGGTCGTGTTGATACCCTGGCCCGTCGCCGTGATCGCCAATTTCAGACCGTCGTAGGCTTGGCTGAAAAAGGCGCGATAGTGCGCAATGAGGGGGGAGCCATCCAAATCCTGCGCACAGAACGGGCAAGCCTCGTGCTCCCGCTTTGCCGACGCGCCAGCAATACGGGTCATCCCATCGGACACCCATGTCTCGCCGCCCTGGCCCAGGCTGCGCAGCTGCACCCGCACCTGTGCAGCGGCCTCGGCCTCGAGGTCCGGCAGTGTCCGGGCCAGAAGCGCGGCGATGCCATCAGCTTCGAAGATGGGAAGTGTGATGGGCGCAAAGCTCGCCTGCTGGCGGATCGCATCTGCAGAGCGTGCGGCCGCAAGGTTGCGCTCGGCCGTGGTAATCGAAGCCTCGATGTCGGGATCCGCAGCGAGAGCGCAGAAATCATCCACGCTTAGGCTGCCGCGCGCAGGCGCCGGGATGGCGTTTGCTTTCAGCGTCAGCGCCCGGTTGTGCTCCTCGATGCGCGCCACGTGGCCCTGCAGCGCCGCATTGAGCGTCACGCCCTGCGCGCCAAGGATTAGTTCGTGCAGGTTCTGGCGGTGACCCGCTTCGACCTCGACGCCCGAGCAGACATTCGCGGCGATAAAGGCATCATCGAAGATGGCAAAACGCGGCATAGGGGCCGACCAAACGCCATTCTGAAACTGCGCAGTGACGCCCCCGGCAAAGGCCAGCACGATGTGCGGCGGGTGTGCTGCCCCAAGGCGGTGACGCTCCAGCACATGGCTCGGATCGCCCGTGCCGAGCGAGCGCAGCACGGACGAAATGGTCGTCTTGCCGCGTCCGTTCTCACCATAAATCAGCGTTAGCGTCGAGAGCGGGATCTGTGCGCCCGCACTGACTGAAGCGTACTGACCGACATTGCGAAGTAACTGAAAACGTTTGAGCAAAGCAACCCCCCGGATCGCGATTTCGATGCCAAGCAATGCCATCGGCACCATAATGCATGAAGACTAGGGGACCGCGAAAGCCCTACATCCGAAAACATGATATTAAATCTTGAATAGTAACGAGTTTTACGCAGGCGGCGAGTCGCTCCGAACCTCCCTGAGATTCGCTGCCGTCACTGACTTTTCAAGATGCAGCCCTTGCCCGCGGCTCCCCTGAAGCGGCTGCCTAGCTCAAGGACGCCAGCCTCAATCGCGAATTCAAGTCGAGAACCTGCACCTGAACCGACGTCCGCTCCCGGGTAGCCTCCAAGCCACTTGGTATGGCCTCATGTGCGTCCTCATACCGGTCGGCAAGCGCGGCGATGAACCGGACCGGCCGCCGATGATGTTTACTGTAAACCAGCGGCAGGCTTAGTGGTTGCGTGTTCCCGCGTAACGAGTCCGTTCGTTTGAGAGTGTTCCGCGCGAGACGTCTACGATCGGGGGCTGAAGAGTAGTCCAGTCAACATGCCACGTCACGAGTTGTAAACCGTGGGTGCGCGGTCGCGGCCCCACGACATCTCAGATTTACACGCGTAGACGGGTGTAGTAAAAATCTTCGTCAAAGCCGAACGGGCCGCCGTTACCCGGATAAACCTAGGGTCAGGACTCATTGGTCATAGCCAGAAGATGACGGTGGCCGCGAGCGCGACGGCAGAGAAGAAGACGGTTGGGCAGCGGTCGTAGCGAGTGGCGACGCGGCGCCAATCCTTCAGACGGCCGAACATGATCTCGATGCGGCTGCGGCGCCGGTAGCGGCGCTTGTCGTATCTGACCGGCTCGTTCCGCGATCTGCGGCCCGGGATGCAGGGCTGGATGCCCTTGGCTTCCAGGGCGTCCCTGAACCAATCGGCGTCATAACCACGGTCGCCAAGCAGCCACTGTGCTTTCGGCAGATCGTCGAGCAAGGCTGCCGCGCCGGTGTAGTCGCTGACCTGCCCGGCGGTCATGAAGAAGCTCAAGGGCCGCCCATCCGCATCGCTGACGGCGTGCAGTTTGGTGTTCATGCCGCCTTTCGTGCGGCCGATCAGGCGGCCGAGATCCCCTTTTTTACCCGCAGACTCGATGCCGTGCGGTGTGCCTTCAGGTAGGTCGCGTCGATCATGACCGTTTTCGGTACGGCTTCTGCTGCCGCGAGCCCCTCCATCATGCGCAAGAACACACCCCTCTCGCCCCACCGCTTCCAGCGATTGTAGAGCGTCTTGTGCGGCCCATAGTCCTTCGGCGCATCACGCCAGCGTAGCCCGTTGCGGTTGACGAAAACGATACCGCTGAGCACCCGCCGATCATCAACCCGAGGCTTGCCATGGCTCTTGGGAAAATACGGTTGCAGACGCGCCATCTGCTCATCCGTCAGCCAGTACAGGTCGCTCATCCACGCTCTCCTCACGGAGCCTGAATCAGATCGCGCCTCTCACATCAATGGGTCCTGACCCTAACCGTTCGATGTGCCACCGGTGAGCGGATAGATCCGCATAGTTGAATTGGGAGTCAGCCGATTAAGATGCCCGTCGGTGAAATTCTGAGCGCCGACGGACAGGGTGAATTACTTGAACGTGTAGCTCAGTTCCAGATCGGTGGTGAACTTGCCATCGAACGTCTGGTTCGCGACGCCGACTGCCCGACGTGACCATCGAACCCGAGGTCTAACTGCTTACGAGTCAGGCTTGCTACCCGTGGCGCGCAGCCAGCCTGTTATTGAGTATCGCCTCCAAGCCGCCGCACGCGTTACTTCGGACACGCTATGCATTTGTGGTACTCTGAACAGATTCAGAGTGTTGAACCGGGGTTCCAGGGCCCGCAGCCACCCTTTGCCGTCCGAATGGAAAACCAGTAGTCCACCCCATTCGGTTCGCCAGATGGGATTGAGACCGAGCACATAGGCGGCACGACGATTGCGCCCATCGACGGCATCGTCATGACCGGTGAGAAAATCCCCGGGCCCATAGGCCGTGGCCTGGGCGTCGGCGAAATCGATATTCCCGGCCCCCGTGACCGTCCGTAGGAACGCGCGAGGCTCACCCGATGAGAGCCACGAGGCAAACGCAGCGAGTGGATCGTCGCTGGCGCGACGTGACGCCTCGTCATCGGGAACGCGTATCGTTTCATACCGGAATTGAAAGCCCCTGCGGGCAGATGCGTAGACTGCATTGTCCAAGGCATCGCGCTGGGCACTGGACATGGCGGCCCGCGTGGCACGGTCCAATTCAATCGTGCGATCACCACTATTTACGAGGTAGCGCCAGTCCGTCCGCTTGCTCAGCAGGGAGTGGAGGGCTGCGGCGCATTCGGCTTCGAGAAAATCCGCTATGTGCAATCGACCATCACGCGCGAACTGATCCGCCAACGCGGTTGCATTGAGTGCTGGGTTCACGGAAAAGCGATAAGATGACATGCCGTCCACCCTATCGCACGCGATGCTCCCGCGTCGACGATCCAATGGAAAATACGATCACGTGATGCAGCGTCTGTTCGACATCAATCCGTCGATAGATGTGACCACGGCGTCGACCGTCTTCGCGCGTGATCATCGCGTACAGATACGCGATTTCCTGACCGACCACACGGCACGGGTCGTTCGTCGCGTTCTCCAGCACGAAACGCCTTGGGGAACGGCATGGCAGGCCGGCACCAACGGTCCTTCTTCGATGCGTCAGCAAGAACTGCGTGCGATGCCGGCGGATCGCCGAACCGCGCTCGCAGCGGCCGTGAACACCGCGGCCGCATCACGGGATTATGCATTTCGTTTCGCGCATTATCCCATGGTCCATGCCTACATCGAAAAGTGGAATGCCAGGGGTCTCCACGATCTGCTTGTCGAACACCTGAATGACGCGCCGTTCTTGAACCTCGCACGGGCCGTGACCGGCATACCGGAACTCATCAAAGCTGATGCACAAGCCACGTTCTTCAGTGCCGGCGACTTTCTCGCTCTTCACGACGACAGTCATGCGGCGGAGGGACGCCGCGTAGCGTATGTCCTGAACGTCGCTGATGACGACTGGCACACCGACTGGGGCGGATATCTCAACTTTCTCGACGATGATGGCGATGTCGTCGCCGGATGGCGTCCGCGGTTCAACGCGTTGAACTTGTTCCGCGTACCTCAGAGGCATCAGGTCAGTTACGTCCCGCCGTTTGCGCGCGCGTCGCGGTTTGCCGTTACGGGGTGGCTTCGCGACAGATGATGCACGGTGCCGCGAGCCTACGCGACCGCGCTCTGGCTGCGGCGCGGTCTGGAGACGATGCCGTTGCGGTCCGCCTCTTCGCCGAAGCAGCTGTGCGATATCCCCGCGATGCCGCCCTGCTGAACAGCGCGGGCAATTTTCATGCAAGAGCCGCACGTCACGACGAGGCCTTGTCATGTTTCGACAGGGCGATCGCCGCTAACGCCGATTTCGGCGAGGCCATCGTCAATCGGGCGATCACACTCGCGGCAATGGGTAAGCAACGCGAGGCGCTTTCAACACTCTGCGCCGAGGAACACCGATTACGGGGACTGCCACGCTATTGGTCAGCGCGTGCGGGTCTCGAGGTAGCGCTGGATGATCGTGTCTCAGCGTCGCGCAGCTACGAGCAATGCTTGTCGCTCGCGCCCACGCACGCATTGGCGCTGCATGGACGCGCACGGATGGCGCTCGACCGCGGCGAAGATGACATGGTGGAGCGTTTCGATCGCGCGCTTGCCCTGGCACCGGGTGATGCCCTGCTCTGGCTGGGACGCGCAAACGCGCTCGATCACGTGGGACGTACTGCGGAAGCGCGCCAGATAGCCGAAGCGCTCGTCGAGCAGCTTCCGGAATGGCCGGACGCACTCGAACTGTTGGCACAATTGCGTTGGGCGGCCGGAGAACGGCAGGACTTCTGCCTGCATTACGCAGTCGCTGTCCGTCGCTTTCCCCACAATGCTCTTCTGTATCGTTCGTGGTGCCGCATGCTAGCAGGCGTCGATCGCTATCATGAGGCTGCCGATGCAGCAGGGATCGGTCACCGGGCATGCCCCGAGGACCCCGAACTCGCGTTGCGCGAAGCCGTTCACCGGGGCGAAGCCGGTGAAGACGACGTCGCGGAAGCGATCTTCGCGCGCCTGACCCTGGACACTGACGATCGGTCTATGCACGAAGCGCGTCACTGGCTGCGGCGCGAGGAGCCGGAGCGCGCCGAACGCCTCCTCGCCCCGATAGCCGAGGCCAACGGCCCCGTCGCGGCGTGGGCGCTTCGCGATATCGCCTGGCGGATGCTCCAGGATCCGCGGCATGCTTGGCTTCACCAGGACACGTTTGTCCGTCTCCTGCCCCTCGAGCTGAGTGACCGTGATCTGCATGCAGCGATAGCCGTGCTTGATCGTTTTCACGACACCGCTGCCATGCCGATCGGCCAGTCGGTCCGCGACGGCAGCCAGACGCGCGGCGGACTGTTTGATCGCGGCGAAGCTGAGATCGCGCGGTTCCACGAGGCGGTTGTGCGAACGATCACACGATACCGGAATGCGCTTCCGCCTCGCGATGATGGGCATCCGCTACTGCGGTATCGCGATGCTCCCATGCGCGTCGCCGGTAGCTGGTCTGTCAGACTGATGCAGGGCGGGTTCCATACGGGCCATATCCATCCCGAAGGCGTTCTGTCTTCGGCATGCTATCTGTCAATGCCCGAACCGGAGAGCGCAGACCCTTTTGCCGGAGGATTGGAACTTGGCCGTCCGCCCGCCGATCTGCGGCTCGCGCTGCCACCTGTTCAGATCGTTAAACCCGAGCTGGGTTTCTGCGCATTGTTTCCGAGCACGCTGTACCACGGCACGCGTCGCTTTAGCACGGGCAAGCGCATGACAGTCGCGTTCGACGTCGCCCCCTACCGCTAACCGTTTCATAAAATAAGCGCCCGTACGGTTTCCCGTACAGGCGCTGATGGAACAGGTTCTGAAAGGCGGCGGGCCGCAGCCCGCCGCGTACCGGATCAGAACTTGAAGCGGGTCGAGACAAAGAAGTCACGACCAAGCACATCGTAAGTGCTGGGGTAGGTGTTGGCCTGCTGCTGGTTGAACCCGAGGATTCTCGGATTCTTGTCGAACAGGTTGTTGACGCCCATCGACAGGTTGTACTGATCCGTGATGTCGAACGAGAAGCTCAGATCGATCAGGTTGTACGCGGGAATCCGCTCAACGAAATAGTCCGTGCTATCGTCATCGTCACGTACTGCCGACAGGTGCCGCCAACGGACGCTTGTCGTAAGGCCACCGTCCATCCACGATACGCGCGACGTCCACTTGTACTTGGGCGTCGGGTTTCCACACGCCAGGACACCGAACCTGCCGGCGCACTCGTTGACCGTGTCCGGCAACTCCGCAACCGGCGTGAGGTCGTTCTTCCGCGTATAGGTGCCGAGGAAGAAGAAGGAGAGCTTGGAGTCTCCATTGCCCGTCAGTGAAAGCGGGAAGCGCGTTTGGTAATCGACCTGAACGTCGACACCTTCGACCTTCAGCGTCGACACGTTCGCATTGCCGATAAGCGGTGGGTTGCTCGCGTCGAACTGCCCGAGTGCGTTGCGGGTGCCCACGAACGCCTGACAATAGGGGCTGTTGATGTCCTGGACGACGTTATAGCAAAGATCGAGCGAGTTGGCCAAACCACCACCAAGCGTCGAGACCGTGTTTTCGACCTTGATGTTGAAGTAATCCGCCGTCATCGACAGGCCAGGCAGGAAGCTGGGCCGCAGCACGATACCCGCGGTGTAGGAGTCAGACGTTTCCTCCTGCAGATTCGGGTTGCCGCCAGTCCGGTTCTGGATCTGCGTATTCAGCTGGACGCCCGGCGTACCAACCAGTGCGGCCGGAACGCCCGTCGCGACGCATAGAGCGTTCGTTGTACCGTTGGATGCTGCAGCGGCCGTTGCGCAAGGGTCGACCGCCCCCGGAAAGTTCACCGCCCCGCCTGCAAACAGCTCGGCTACGTTAGGAGCACGAACTGCATGCTGATACTGACCGCGGAAGCTGATATCGCGGATTGGCGAGTAGGTGATGCCGCCTGCATAGGTCCAGACGCCGCCTACATTAGACAGCGAATAGTCCGAATAGCGTCCTGCACCGTTTATTTCCAGGTTGTAGATACCTGCGGTGCGCGCGGCGATCGGGACGAGAATTTCGCCGAACAGTTCCTTCACGTTGTAGCTGCCTGCAGTCGGGTCGCCGGCATTGAAGCCGATGACGTCGCCAGACGACAATGCGGTGTCGGGAATGAACTCGGACGTCATCTTGCGATATTCGCCACCCGCGGCGATGCTGACGTCGTCGCCGCCGAAGCCGAAGTTGAACAGGCTGCCGGTTACCGATGCGTTGGCGACCTGCAGCACGGACGTATCGCCGTTCTGCGCGAGGATCGTGATCTGATCGACCATCGCCGGGGTCAGTGTGTTCGGTCCGAAGATGTTGATCGGGGATGCCGTACCGTTGAGCCCGGCCTGGAAAGCCGACCGCGAGATGTTGCCGGACTGGACGTTCGAGTTCCGCGTACGGGCATAGCTGTAATAGGCGTCGTAGTTGAAGCCTTCGATGATACCTCCCTTCACGCCGACGAGCATGCGGAACGCGTTACGCTCGTCGAGCGAATTGCGCGATCCGGTCTCGACCACGCGACGTGACACCGAAAGCGGAACGACACCGTCGCCCACGGTGTTGCCGGCTGCTACTACCGAGTCCAGCTGACGCAGCGCTGCTATATTCGCCGCGTTGAGGAACGGCGAAACCGATGCGATGTTGACCTGGAACGTGCCCGTGACCGGGGTCGCCGCTAGCTCGTTGGCGACGCGGTTGTTGACGAACGATGCCTCCAGGTACGCTGTATTGCCGCCGCCCATGTCGTAATCGGCGTAGCCCCCTATCAGGTAGCGCTCCTGCGGAACCTGAAGAAGGTTTGCCGGCGCGAAGTTGTAAAGGTCCGTTCCGACCCGCGGTCGGCTGACGCCTGGCGCAGTGAAATAGGCCCCGCCGCCGCAATACACGTTGCCGGTCGGGCAGGCTGAAGGCGCGAAAGTCGAGGTGAACCGGCCGTCGGGCGTCGTCGAAGAGCCACCGGGGACGAGCGCCGAGGAATCGCCGTTCTCGCCCAGTGCTTCCCGAGTATAGCTGCGTGCTCCTTGGAAGATGGGTTCACGACGGTAATATTCGCCGTAGACGGTCGCATGGCCGCGGTTGTCATTCAGCGCAGTGCCGATCGCCAAATAGCCCTCGTAACGACGACCGTCGCCGCGCTCGGTCAGATTGTACTGACCACCGGCCTCGACACCGGTCAGATCGGTCCGCAGGCGGAAGTTGACGACGCCGGCTAGAGCGTCGGAACCGTACACGGCCGACGCGCCGCCGGTTACGACATCGACACCCTCGAGCAGGAAAGCCGGAATGGTGTTGAGGTCGGTGATCTGCGATGAATCGTAGAACATCCAGCGACGGCCGTTCACCAGTACCAGCGTACGGTTCTCACCAAGACCGCGCAGGTTGAGTGTCGAGACCCCGCCACCTGGATTGTTCGAGAATGACGTGCTGCCGGGAATGACCTGCGGCAGCGTGTTTATCACCTGCTCGACGTTGACGGTGCCAGAAAGCTTGAACTCTTCCTGACCGACAACGGCGACGGGAGCGGCGGTCTCCAGATCACGACGCTTAATGCGCGACCCGGTGACGACGACAGTGTCGCCTTCGGCGGGTTCGCCGGTCGCGCTCTGATCGATGTTGTTTGTCGGCGTTCCCGTGCCCGAATCCGATCCCGGACCGGTCTGTGCATAGGCAGGAGCCACGACGGCTGCCGCACTGGCCGCCAACGTCGTTGCGAGTAGACGCGAACGAAAGTTCATAGTGTAATCCCCCTTAGAAGTATGTCCGCAACCATGCTGTGCACGTTCTGCAGCATTCGAAGCCTCGGCCCTCGTCGAGGCACCCAAGCATGACTGTTAGTATCTTCTATTGAAACAATGTTGCAATGTAGGAAGCGCCGGAAATATCCGCTATCAGGCGTTTCGCCATTGTTGTGGCAAATCGGACACACCGCGGAACTGCAGACGCTATCAATGAAGAGGGAGAAGCGAAGTGCGACATGTCCGGCTTACACTATCTGCGATATCCATCTTCGCCGTCATGATGCCGGCGTCAGCGCAGACCGCGCCGAGCATCGGCAATGGCGAGAAGTTGATCGACGCCGTCACGCAGTGTCGAGCGATCGCAGAGCCGGCCGGTCGGCTAGCCTGTTTCGATCGGGCATCGTCCGCCTTGGAAGTCGCACGCGCCGGTGACGGCCTAGCTGTCCTCAGCCGTGATGAGGTCGCGGAGAAACGCCGGTCGCTCTTCGGCTTTCAGCTCCCGACGATCAATCTCTTCGGCCGTTCGGGCGAGAGGATGCCTGAGATCCAGAACTTCGAATCTTCGGTCAGCACCGTGACCCGATCGGGACGAGATCGCTGGGTCGTCCGCTTAGCCGACGGTTCGACGTGGAGGACTACCGAACCGTCGCGGTTCCCTCCTCGAATCGGAGACCCGGTGAAGATCAGACGAGCCGCACTTGGCACCTTCGTCGCCTCCTTCGACGGCGATCGAAGCCTGCGGATCGAGCGCTTGCAATAGATGGACGGCGCTGCCTAAGGGCGAGAAACGAGAAGTGCAGGCTTCACCCACAGTTCGGTGACGTTCGGGGGCTCGAACTGATAAGTCGGCTAGCGAAGATACCCTTACATATGAACGGCAGCGATACTTATGCTTAATGACCAGTTCGATTCAATCACTGCCAGATCAAACAGCCGACCGCGCATACTGATCTTGACCAGCGAGACTGATGATGATGACGTCTTGCTTCTTGAGACGTTAAGACGCCATGCCATGACTGTTGACCGGGTACAAACCGCCGATGATCTGAACGTATGCGTTGGTATGATAGATTACGATCTAATAGTAATCGACCTTTTAATGCCCGACACTGATAGTTTGCATATTGTAAAGTGGTTAAGCAACTATCGGAACCTACCAGGGATCATGGTAAGATCTAGTCTGGAAGATGATACGGACAGGATAGTCGTGTTTGAGCTAGGCGCCGATGACTTTGTTTCAAAATCCTGCAATCCTCGAGAGGTGACGGCTCGGATCCGTGCCATACTTCGTCGCCGTTTGAGCGAAAAGGAACGTCATAATAGTCTGGTCGAAGGGTGTAGTTGCCAGTCCTCTCAGGGTAAGCTGAGTTTTGCGGATTGGGTGCTAAATTCCACAAATAGGCAGTTAGCCTCTCCTTCGGGGGAATTGCTGAAACTTTCAATTGTCGAGTATGCTATATTGAGTCGCTTGTTCATTGATCCAGATGCCGTCAAAGATCGCGCGAGCCTGGTCAGCACTTCTGGCGACGGCGTAGATATACGATCTACTGACGTCCATGTCAGCCGGCTGCGAAGGAAATTAGCCTTATACGGTGGGCAGGATTTGATCCAGACGGTTCGCGGGCAGGGATACAGAATGGTAGCCCCCGCCGATGCGAAGCGGAGGTGATGAGAATTCGTCGTGGAGCCTGATGGACGAACACTCCGTAAACCATACGATGGCGACTGACGCTGTCGAAGAGACCAATACCTTCCACCCCCGCAAGCCTGCTTCCCGATAATCGGTGTCGCTGGCGGCTTCTAAGCGAGATTGGGCTAGGGTGGCGACCTCTTGCGCTCGTATCAGATCGCAAATGGCCTCATCCGGTTCATCTGGTACCCAGGCCGCGGTCAGCTCGCCAGCCCGATCGAGCTGGGCTAGGTTTACGGCATCACGACGGTTGGTCTTGACCCGGTCGCCGGGACGCTTGGGCATGAGCGATGGCGCTATTAGCTCGGAACCCTGGTCCAGCTCAATGATCTGGCGGTAAGGCTCGTATCCCCTCAAACCAGCCTCATAGCGAAGTGAAGCTTGGCGGGTTGCTTTGCCAGTTTGGTCAACACCGACGCCGGCTCGGCTGAGATGTCGCTAAAAAAAACCGGACTTCGCCATTCCGTTCGCCATCGGCAACCACGACCAAGATCTTCAACTCCGACGTATCGAGTCCGACGAAAAGTTCGCTATCCTCTTCCATCGTCCGCCCTCAATCAAGCTTAGGGCTAGGTGCCGACGCATCCGGTGCACCCCCGTATCCTGCCTACTACGGGGGCGGGCTACCTTCGCGGCCCGAACATACGGTCCTGCTTGCCGATCACGACGTTCATGACTGAAATCGAAAACCGAAGACCTCATGATGCGGCGATGAACGAACGTCTGAAGCTGGGAAGCGCGAGAGGGGGCGTGAATGTCCACACATGGGTTTCGTGCCGCCCGCATTTAACTGATGGGACTTCGCTTGATCGCTAGCAACGCCTGTTTGCTTCAGTCGTTCTCGGGCAAGAGACGCATCCGCCGATCGAAGTAGCGCTTGTGGTAGACGTCCCGGCCGCTTCGCAGCCGGTATGTCGCCCAAATGAACACCGCCCCCTTGTGGTTCCCGGAAACATCGAAGTCTGCAATCTCCTCCAGGTTCGGGCGGCGCGCAGTCCGGCGGCACTCGTCGAGGAGCGCGTCCAGAGGACCGGCGAGGAACGCCTCCAGCTCCTCTTGCTTGTAGATGATGTCCTTCGGCTCGAACCTTCCCGCACCAACCCGCTCGCATTCCTCCGGCGGCCTCGCAGGCTTGATGCTGCGGAACGCCAGTTCGAAGCCTCGAGTCTCGCCCTGCAGCACTTCGACCGGGCGACGGTCCAGCACCTCACACACGCGCGCCGCGTGCTCAGGCTTGACCCGCGGGCCGAGGAACACGCGCCGAAGCGCGTCGTCCAGGTAATGTTTCGGCCCGACCTCGCCGGTGACGAACCGCCATTCCTTCTCGTGCGCCCACTCGCTGCGCTTGCGGGTGATGCGGGCGATCACCGCCTCTTCCAGGCGTTCGGGCGCCATGTCGGTGACCGTGAGCGGCGGCAGGGCGCTGCGGGCGTAGGTGACCGGCCGCAGCTTCTCGTTCTGGAAATCCCCGATGGCTAGCTCGGCCGCATCGAACTCCAGGCACATGCCGGCGAAGTTGCTGCCGTAATAAGCCCACATTGGCAGGTTTTCGTGCGTGCCGGCGAACGAGACCAGCGCGAAGCGGTTGATCATCTCGGACAGCATCTCGTACATGCCGTTGATCCGCTTGCCGGTGGGCGCGAGCATGGCGTTGATGATCCGGTCGCTTGGACCGCCGGTCTCGTAAAACGCCTCCATCGGATCGTTCATGGCGGCGAACGGCGGCGAATAGAGGTAGCTGTCCCGGAGGGCGCCGAGCTCACGATTGAGCAGCGCATCCTCCAACGGACGGTAGCGGTACAGCTTCGGTGGCGTTTTCATCGCGCTGGCTATAGCGGTCATTTATGGCCGAGATGAATGGGCGTCCGCTTCCGGCGAGCGAAAAGGACAGTTTGAACGGCCGATTGTGGGTCTGGCCGGAAGCGGGAGGGCAGGGCGTGTTTCGCCAGCTATCGGTCATCCATTGGGTGCTTCCCTGTCCCAACTTCGGCAGTTTGTTCTTTTCGCTTCATGATGGCAGACCGCGATCAAGTTCAGCCATTTGAACGGGTTAAATTGGTCGATCCACGTCGTTACCGCATCGCTCATAGTTTGGTGCTGTGTGTGACATGCGCCCTCGCTGACCGCCAGCTGGCAGGCACCACCGTCGTAGCTGCGGATAGCAGGTCCACAATGCCTGCTGGACGGTTGACAGGTAACTCTACTTAGATTGAGTAGGAGCATGGGCCGTAATCGTCGACCATCTAAGCAAATGCTCCTCTTGTTGGAGGCGCTGTCGGCGCACCCTCAGCAGTGGCGCCACGGCTACGATCTGATGAGAGAAACGGGGCTCCTGTCTGGAACGCTGTACCCGCTACTGATCCGCATGACCGATCAAGGGCTCGTCGAGGCCGAGTGGCGCGAACCGGAACGCCCTGGCCGTCCTGCTCGACATGCGTACCGTTTAACGAATGCTGGAGTGGCATTTGCGCGGATGGCGACACCTGCCGGCCCGCTGACCTTCACCAAGGCCGCTTTCGCGTGACACTAGCTGTTTCGCGGGCCTTGCTGTCAATGGCCAGTCGGTCTCTCGGCTCGGATCGCCGAACCTGGGCGATGGCTATGGAAGCGGAGTTCGAAGCCGCAGTGGAGGATCGGCGTCCATTCCTGTTCGCTCTCGGCTGCCTGTTTGCAGCGTGGCGAGAGATTGGGAAGCACAGCGAAGGACGCCTCATCCTTGCGAACTACGCGCTCGCCCTGGGGTTACTCATCCCGATGGCAGTTCTGCAGTTCCAGCAGGCGGTCGGCTTCCTATCCTCGGCAGGAGGTCCTCCTTTCGGCATCCCAAGCGCCGCCGACGGACCGAATCTCTATTTGATCTGGTCTCAGAACAGCGCCATCCCGATCTTGCTTATCACGTGGCTTCTGCTCGGTATGGCGCACCTCTGTCTTGCGTGGATGCTCGTAGAGGGGGATTGGCCGCGCATCGTGAAGTGCGGCACGCTGATTGGAGCGGCAATGATCACGCTGTCGCTATTCATGGGCGTATTGATGCTCGATTTGTCGTGTCTGAGGGCGCAAGTTGCGGAGCTGGCGATCGAATTTGTGGCGGTGGTATCTATTTCGCGCTGGCACATTCGGATTCTTGCCGGCGCCTCGCGCGATTTGCTTGCCCGGTAGCTTGTAGGGACCCTCCAACAATCCTCGCGGCTGGTTGGACCTCTGCGGACCTCTTGACTCATAAATCTACATATGTTGCTATATGTTTAGCACGAGGGTGGCGAGGCTCAACGCGGAGGGGCGACGAAACGCCGAAGCCGTGTACGGGTTGAGAGGAACAGCGTCCGACACGCGAAAGGGAAGCGAAGATGCGACGTGTACTTAGCATAGGTGTCGTTGCAACCGGCACTGTCTTACTCATCGCTTTATTTCTCTTCGTTCGTGAGCCTGTTGTTGACGCCAGCGCGAACGGCCTGTTCGCAAACGACTTTTGTGGCACGATAAAGCTAGCCGATGGCGAGATGCTGCTCAACGATCAGCAAACCATATCCTATATTGTCGGTAGAGATGCAGATGGGCGGTACATCTTGCCGCGCTTTGACGTCGGCGCCGTATCCGATCAAGGGCTCGACGTGGATGGAACGCGCTCTGTGCGCAAGCTGCGCCTCGACAGGCTACCTTCAGCGACAAAGCTTACGCTACATGAGGGTTTGACACCCTATGTCTTCAAAAGGCTGACGCCAAATCTTCGCAACTAATCTCGAAGCATCTGTTAATCAGCTTGAGTGATCAGGTCCGAAGCCAGCATAGCTGGACCCTCAAATCTACATATGTTTCCGTAGCGGGAGCCAGGGCTGCTGAACGCTACGAGCGACTGGTCGGCAGAGAACGGTGGGAATACTTCGGCACGGCATACCGGCCGTGCTGCACGGTGAGGAGGTGGAGCAATGATGAAAGCCATGACCAATGCGTTCCGGGGGCCCCCCATACGCCTATTAGCAGTCCTTCCGCCGCTTCTCGCGACAGGCATCGCGGGCCGCGTAGAGGCGCAGTCACAGGCAGAGGTCGGCAAACCTTCGAGCCGGCTTGGCTTGGCCGTGCCCGGGCCGATCGCAACCGATGTTCGCATTTCATCCGAGCCGGATGTTGTTTTGGCGGGAACGCTGTACCTGCCGGCAGGCCACGGCAAGGGTCCCTATCCCTTGGCCGTGATGATCCAGGGGAATGGACCCAATAAACGTGGCGGCTTTTCCGAGCTAATCAAACGCCTGTCCGCCGACGGCATCGCTGCTTTGGAATACGACAAGCGCGGGGTCGGGCAGT
Organism: Sphingomonas faeni; assembly: GCF_030817315.1. Classification (NCBI taxonomy): domain Bacteria; kingdom Pseudomonadati; phylum Pseudomonadota; class Alphaproteobacteria; order Sphingomonadales; family Sphingomonadaceae; genus Sphingomonas; species Sphingomonas faeni. Next base: position 215,962 of record NZ_JAUSZF010000004.1, read on the forward strand.
CGACCGGCATCTATGAAGAGGATCCCGAGCGGCTGACCGCGGACGCCGCCGCAGCTGTTGCGGCGATGCGCCATCGCTCGGATATCGCCGGCAGCCGCATCGCTTTGGTCGGCCATAGCGGGGGCGGTGTGATCGCGCCCGCTGCGGCGACTGCAGATCCCGACATTGCAGCCGTGGTGACGCTGGCGGGCAATGTTGGCGACGGGCTGCCTTACGTCAGGAAGGGGCTTTACAGGCAGATGATGAAGATGGTTGTCGGCGGTCGTGACACCCTCGTCGGCCCGGCGACGGATGCGGCTATGACTTTGCTCCAGGCTCGCGTGGACAGCAGAGATGCGGCAACGATCTCACGCCTTCGTGCAAACGCTGTCGACCGGTTCGAGGCAGCGGGGTTCCCGCGGCCGCAGGCGGAACAAGCGCTCGCGATGATCGACGTTCCAGAGGCCTGGAAAGGGAGCAAGTTACGCTCGGCCTCGGATCTCAAGGCTCTGCACATACCCGTTCTAGCGATCTACGGGACTAAGGATACGGTGGTGGACGACGCACCTGCGGCACGTGCCGCCTTGGCGAGCAACCCCCGCGCTCGAGTTGTGATGCTGGACGGGCTCGGCCATTCGTTCCAGGAAGGCGCAGTCACAGGCGCGCCGGATGAAGCGTCGAAGTTGGGCCCGTACCTCGGATCACCTCGCCTTGTGGAAATCGTTGGTGACTGGCTTCGAGATACACTGTCGTCGAAAAGTGGCAGGGGTATACGACAAGTGCGGTAACGCGCACGTTCTCGCCGCTCGACGACTAGTCGATTGCTGCTTCTGGGCGCCGGTTCTTGGCCTTTAAAGGGCGCTTGACGGCGCTAGGTCGCGGTCCGCTCGACATGAACGTTCATCGGGTTTGTGCCTGTTCTGACTCGAACAGTAGCCGTTCCGCTCTCCTCTCTCATTACGAGATTCGCGAGCTGATAGCCGGGCTTCAAAATCGGTCGTTCGCGAAGATGAACCAGCGTCCGAAGTTGGGAAGCGAGGGAAGGGGCGTAAGCGTCCGGATGTGGGTCTACCCCTACATTATTCTTTGCATGACCGATCATCCATAATCTTTGCCCGCGCCGCCAACGACAGTAACGTTAAACTAGATTATCCGGGGTCAAAGCGTCGACCTTTGGGTTCGCAGGATATGTCATCGAGCCGTGACTTCTAATGTCCCCCCTATTAGCAGATCCGCGTGCTGGACGCGGAAGTTTGGAAGGGGCCGTCCGTTCAAGCTCGCGCGCGTGATCCGGCCGTTCTCGCGCCCGGAGCGCTGGATTGTCAGCGTGCGGCCATTGCCGAGATCAATCGAGCTTCGCGCGAACGCTGGCGTCGTCACGATGTACCACGGCTCGCCTGGCACCAGCGGGTACAGACCGAGCGTGGCGAACACGTACCACGCGGTCATCCCGCCGGCATCGTCGTCCATTCCGTCGGCAAACCCCTGCGGCGACAGCGCGAAGCTGCGGCCGACGAACGGCACGGGCAGCTTGCCGCTGTTGGTATAGGGATGCGCGATCGGCTTGGTCAGGATCGTGTGGATCAGATCGGCGCTGGCTTGCGGCTGGCCCAGCGCGGCGAACATCCACGGTACCTGGATGTCGGGCTCGTTGGTCATGTTGAACAACCCGGCATCGAAGAAATGATGCAGTTCGCCGAGCATCCGTTCGCGCCCGACCGTCGCGGTCATCCACGGCAGGTCGAAGATCGGCGCCCAGCGATATTGCCACAAGGTGCCCTGATACAGCCCGCGCGCCTTGACCACGTCGCCGTCCACGCCCGGCGTCTGGAACACCGATCGCCACATCGGGCGGTAGCTTTGTGCCTTGGCGGTGAAGGCCCGCGCAAGGTCGGTGCGGCCGAGGTCGCGCGCGAGTTCGGCGGTCGCCCAATCGTCATACGCGGCTTCGATCTGCTCGTCCGGCGTAGCGCGCTTGAGCGTGTCGCTGTCTGCCACCATTCCCGCCAGCGCGGCGTCCGCGTCGAACGCGATGCCCTTGCGGTGCATGTCGAGCAGCGCGATCCCGGCATGCTCGGTGCGAACCGTCAGGAACGGTTCGCGTGGGGTCGACCATTGCGCCTTGCCGCCTGCGTAGAGAGCGACCAGCGACTGAGCGATATCGGCGCTGCGTTCGGGCTGGAGCAACGCGAGCAGCGGCATCTGGGTGCGGTAATTGTCCCATAGCGACCAGTTGGCGTAGCGCGTCCGGCCCTTGGGCGAGGTCTCCACGATGCTTTCATTGTCGCGGTGACGCCCGTCGGGATCGTCGATTGCGACCGGGGTTTCCATCACGCGGTAGAGCGACGTGTAGAACAGCGCGCGCTGGTCTTGCGAACCGCTGAGCGCGACACGGCCGAGGATGCGGTTCCAGGCAGCGCGCGTCTCTGTCGCGACGGTGGCGAGGGGACGGTTGTCGAGTTCGGTCTCGCGCACCGATGCCGCACCGCGTCCGTCCACGGTGGAGAGCCCGGTACGGATCTCGATCGCATCGCCCGCTTTGCCGGTGAGGTGCAGTGTTGCCAGATCTTCCGCGCCCGCGGTCAGCGTCTGGTGGATCGGTCGTCCGTTGACCAAGATCCGGCTAGCACTGTGGAGATGGTAAGCGCCCTGATCGCAAACCGTGCCGGCGACGAGATCGGCACGGACATCATCGCTGGCGAGGCTCGCCCAACTTGCTGCCAGACGCTTCGAATAACTGTGTCGTGGGTCGATCCGCAGGTCGACCGCGCCGGCGCGAGGCAAGGTGAAGCGCAACACGCCCGCACCGCGCGTCGCCACCATCTCGGCGAGGATTCCGCCATCGTAGCGGACACGGTAGATGCCGGGCCGAGCTGTTTCGCTGCGCTTGTCGATCAGCGCGGGACCGCTGGCGCCGGCATAGCGCAGCGAGATCATCAGGTCGCCGCCTGCGCCGCCGCAGCCTACCCCGACGCCGCGCGTATGCGAAAAGCCGAGCAATGTGGTCGCCGCGTGATCATAGCCCGCGTGGTTGGCGGGGCTGGTATCGGGGCCGAGCTGCATCATCCCGAACGGCGCGACCGCGGCGGGGGAGAGCTGTCCGAAGTCCGCGAGCGTGCCGACGAACGGGTCGACGAGGTCTGCGGGGGTTTCTTGTGCGGTGAGGGCGGCGGGGCTCCCCAATATGGCCGCGAGCAGAAGAGCTCTCCTTACACCGCGCCTCCCCGGCGGAGGCCGGAGCCCAGGTTGAAAGGTCGACGTAACCGAGCGCGACCCTGCGTTGGCGATGTTTCCCAACTGGGCCCCGGCCTTCGCCGGGGTGGAGGCAGGGGCGTTTACTCGGGTCGGGTGCGTAAAATAATCGCTCATGGATCGAGAGGATCGCGCGGATCGTGGCGCAACGATAGCCGCGACGGCCGAAATTCCAGGTCGTACAGCGACACCCGCCGCCCAACTGCGCCCGGCGAATACCCCAGCTCCGTACGGTTGCGATCCGAGAAGGTCTGGCTCTCGATATATTTGCTCTGCTCGGCGTCGGTCACGATCAGCGTCGGCCGATCGAGCGGAATGCCAAGCGACACCATCCGCCGCGTCGCGTTGCGCAGGTTGGTCGTGGTATGCCGCGCATACGGTTCCAGGATCACGCGATCGGCCGGAATCCCATAGCGCTCGATCAGTGCACGACGGATCTCGACCGCCTCGACGAACCGGGTGCCGCGCGGATGCACCGCGCTGCCCGAGACGAGGATGAACGGTGCGAGACCCTGGCGATAGCGTTGCGCCGCGAGCAGCGCGTGGAGCTTGCTACGCGGGCTGAGCGCAGTGTCGACGTCCTCGGGGCCGACGCCGGGCACGATCAGAAGCGAATAGCGGAACGCCTTCCAGTCGGTCCGCGCCGCCAGCGCACGCGCGCCCACATTCTCGCGCTGGTCGAGCGGTTCGAACCGCGTCGCTGCCACCGCGTCGTTGGCATCAAGCAACGCCACCGCGAGCCGCACGCTCCCCGCGATGGTCGCGGGCGGCGCATCGGACGCGGCACGCGCGGTATCGATCGCGACCTTGACGCTGTCGGCAAAGAACGGCGTGCCGGTCGCGAAGATCGGTCCGTCGATCTTGGGATAACGTCCGGCCAAGCCAAGGCCATAGACGCGCAGCACGACATTCACCCCGTCTAGTTCCTGGTCGAGCGCCACCGCTACCGGCAGGTCCGCATTCGACTTCACCGATCGTAGAGCGCCAGTTGTCGCCAACTTTGCCATCATCGCCCGGTCCTGATCGGTCCAGATCGTCGCCTCGACCACGCAGGCAGGCACAGCGCCGCACGCGGCAATCCGTCGCGCCCGCGTATCGAGCGCCCCCGCCGGCGAACGCCCCAACGCGCCGAGCATCGGGAACAACCGTTCCGACAACGTATCGACGACCGTGTCGCTAACCGCCACCGGTGCAGGCGTCTCCGCCCACACCGATGCAGCCGCCGTGATCGCCAGCGCCGCCATCATCATACGCAGTCCCGTCACCAGGACTTGCTGACCACGAGGCGGACGTTCCGCCCGAAGATCGGACGGCCGTAGATCGCGTCGGCCGTGCCTTGGCCGCTCAACTGGTCGGTACGCGTATTGCCTTCGGTCAGGCCCTTCGCGTTGAACAGATTGTCGCCGACGACCTGCATCTGCCACGTGTCGTGCGTCAGCGTGATCCCCGCGCCGACCGTCTGGTAGGAGGGCAGGGCGGTGTTGTTGAAGAAGTCGACATAGCGTTTGCCGGTATATTCGTAGCGGCCGTACAGCTGCACCGAATTGCCCGCGACGTCGAAGTCGACCGAGGGGCGGATGTTGCCGTAAACCTTCGGCTCGCGGACGATCTGGTTGCCCTCGACGTCGCCGGCACTCGCGCCGTTAGCATTGACGAGGCTCTTATATTGCGGATCGCTGATCGTCAGCGCCCCAGTGACTGCGAACCCGTATGGCAGCGCGAGGTTGCCATCGATCTCGATGCCCTTGATCTCCGCCTTGCCGACGAACGGCACCGACTGGTCGTTGCGGCCGGTGACCGGGTCGAGCGCGACGAACGACGCGTTGAGCGGATTGTAGCGCGTATAGAAGCCGATCAGGTACAGATAGGACCGGCCGAACGCCGCCTTCAGGCCGACCTCATACTGGTTCGCCTTCGACGTGATGATCGTCGGGTTGATCTGGTAGGTGACCTGCGTCGATGGCGGCGTTTCGAGGTGCGAGGCGCGGGCATAGGCGCCGAAGTGCTTGGTGACGTCGTAGTTGATGCCGCCGGTCCAGTTGGTGATGCTGGGGCTGAGCTTCGAGTTGATGATCTGGCCGGTGAACGCGCGGACCGCGTTGTCGGCGAGCGTGTTCGGGTCGCCGAGGTTGGCGGAGGTCGTTGCGAACGCATAGCCCTTGAAGCTGTAGCGTTCATGGCGGATACCGCCGTCGAGGGTCAGGCCCTTGACCAGCTCCCACGTGTCGTTGGCATAGAGTGCGTACATCGAGGCGTCGGTGTTGCCGCGGTTGAGCGTGGTCGTATAGCGCAGCACGCCGTTGTCGGTGACCGAGCCGACCGCCTGGCCCGCGGCGTTGTAGGCGATCAGGTCAAGCGTTCGCGGCTTGCCCTTCACCTCGAGCAGATAGTCCTGGTACGCGACCTCGTTGGTCTCGCCGTAGAGGCTGCCATACACGCCGACGCGCAGGTCATGCGTGCCGAACCCGGTCGTGATCGAGCGGGTGACGCTGAGATCGCCTTGCGTCGAATAATATTTCGAGACGACGTCGCGGAACTGCGCGGGGACAACCAGACCTGAGGCGGTGTTCGGGTCATAGACCTCGGCGCCATTGGTGCCGGCGATTGCATAGCCGAGCCGGGTCACGCCTGCGCCGAACGCGGTCCGCGCGGCGCCAAGGCTGCTGGCGGCATAGGCGTTGGCGTCCGACGGGTTGCTGGTCGAATACAGTGCGTTGAAATGGAGCTTGCCGACGCTGACGCCGCCCTTCGCCGCGACTTTCCAGCCGTCGTAATCGGCGTCGTACTGCACGCCGACATTGCCGAACTGGGTGTGACGACCATTGCCGAGATCGGCGTCGACGTTGCGCGTCGTGCCGTCGGCCTCGCGGAAGCGGATGTTCGCGTTGCGCAGCGCGGGCGAGTTCATCGTGCCGCTGAAAAAATCGATATACTGGTTGAGCGACTTGCTCGGATCGCGCGGGTCGGCGGTCGGGATCGGCAGGTAGAACACGTTGTGGTCGTTCAGGTAATTGCCCGACACGCGCAGCGATCCGTTGCTGAAGTCGTGCTTGATATTGGCGCGGATCTGGCCGCCGCGATCATTCGGGAAGCCGTTGTCGCGGTAGCCGTCGTGGCGGCGGAGGAACCCGCCGATCGCGTAATAGGTCGAATCGTCGATCGGGCCAGCCTGATAGCCGTCGAGCCGGTAGAGGCCGGTGTCGCCCAGCGTGACCTGCGCCTTGCCGCGCGTCGTATCGGTGCCCGACACGGTGATGTTGTTGACGATCGCGGCGGCATAGCTCGCATAGACCGGGGCAGGGCCGCCGCGCACGACCTCGACGCGCTGCGTCATCAGGTCGAACCGGTTGATGCTGTCGCCGCGGAAGAAATTGCCATCATTCTCGTGGAACAGCGGCAGGCCGTCCTGCTGGAAGGTGACGAGCCCGCCGTCGCTCGGCAGGCCGCGCAGGCGGATGATGTTCTGGACTTCACCGCCGGTGCTCTCGACCGCGAAGCCGGGCAATTTGCCGAGCAGGTCGGCGAAGTTGATCGGCGCGAGCTTCTGGATGTCGGCGTTGCTGAGCGAGTTGACCGCGTAGGAGACGTCGAAGCGGCGCTGCTGGCGCGCGGAGCCGGTGACGATAATGTCGCCGCCGCCAGCGTCAGGCGCTGCGGCGTCTGGTGCGGCAGCTTCCGGAACCGCATCGGCCGGGGGCGTGGCGGCCGGAGGAGCGGCTGGGGCGGTTTGAGCCCAAGCCGGCGACTGCGCGGCGATGCTCAACGCGAGAATGGCGCAACCCGTGCGCAAGCCAAATTTGGTCATCTGTTCGTCCCCACCCTGTTCAATGAAAAGCCGTTGGACGCTCGATGTGACAGTTTTATTAATCGTACGGAATAACTCGACGAAGGTACTTGATCGAATAGGTAATGTAGCTTCGATCCCGGCAGCGGGGGCGACGGCCGCGAAATGATCGTCGGACTTGCCGCGCAAGCTCCTTCTAACGCCATCCCCATCCAGCATCGTAGATTGCCTTAAGCTGCGATTTAGCCGAACTCGTGCCGTTGTTGGAGCAGGTGCAAGAAGCAACGTTGCTTCAGCTTTAACCTCGTGTCGTCGTCTTTTACGCCTGTTCAGGCACTCGTATCTGCCTCGATTGGCAGGGAAAGTGCGCCGGCTAGCTTTGGCAAGCGGCGCGAAATTCAAACACGCCGTGTCCTCGTTGCCGAATTCTGCCAAATAAGGATGAACGAACGGCTGAAGTGAGGAAGCGCGCAGGGCGATTTGAATGGCTGCAACTGGGTCGGTTTAGTCGTCGAACTCGAATGCAAGGTGTGTCAAAAATCGGCGCTTATAGATTTATGCCGCGGATCCTTCGATTTCACGAAGTTTAACGCACGCGATCTTTGCTGCTTCTCGGACATGCTTTTGGCAAGCGGCAGCCGCTCCTGATGCATCTTGGCGTTCGATGAGATCGACCATTCCTGCCAGCCGTTTGAGCCCAGCAGCTTGCCGTCCAACGACCGATAGCGTCATCGCGCGTAACTGACTGATCCGACTGTTCAATCGTTGGACGATTTCCCAGGCGATGAGGTGTCCGCCTGTCTTGAAGATGATCTCGTAGAAACAGGTCGTCGCCCTTAACGCTCTAATCGCACTACGCTGTTCATGGGCAACGGCAATATCCGCCAGTGCCGACTTCAGTGCCGAGACGGTCACCTCTGTAGCGACGCGAGCGCACGCCGCGACCGCGGACGATTCGAGCTGGATGCGAATGTCGTAAATCTGTTCCGCCTGGTCGATCGTGATGATCCCCAAGCGCGGTCCCGACGGTGTTCCCTCAACAAGCCCTTCGGACTCGAGATTGCGAATAACCTCGCGGATCACCGACCGGCTTACCCCCAAGCGCTCGGCTAAATTGCGTTCCACCAAGCGTTCGCCAGGGCTGATACGGCCTTCGAGAATAGCATCGCGAACGCGGTCGAGCGCGATCAAGCGCAGGGTCTGCGGCCGGGATTCGATCCGGTCCAGCATATTTACGTCGTCATTCTGCATCAGCGTTGTTCCCTCAAAGGTCACCATAAATGAACAATTGCCATTGTCCAATCAGGTGGTATACCAACAGACACCATACAGGCAGGAGGGTTGCTAGACATGGCACTAAGCATTCGAAAGATTGTCTCGTACGTTGAAGAAGTGCGTACCGAAGGCGGCAAGGAAGCCGGCACCCCGGTTACCACCGTCATGGTTGCAGCCGTTCTCCAGAACCCATGGGCCGGACGAGGCTTCGTCGAAGACCTTCAGCCCGAGATCCGCGCGTACGCGTCCGACCTTGGTGCGCTGATCGTCAAGCGGCTGATCGCGGCGATGGGGGGTGCGGACCGGATCGAGGCGTATGGCAAGGCCGCGGTCGTCGGCGCCGCCGGTGAGATCGAGCATGCCTCTGCGTTGATTCACACGCTGCGCTTCGGCAACCACTATCGCGAGGCGGTAGAGGCAAAGTCCTATCTGAGCTTCACCAACAAGCGTGGCGGGCTGGGGACGTCGATCCAGGTGCCGATGATGCACAAGGACGATGAGGGCCAGCGCTCGCACTACATCACCGGTGAGTTCTCGATTTCGGACGCCCCGCTTCCTGACGAGATCGTCGTCGTTCTGGGGGCGGCGGATGCGGGGCGGGTACATCCCCGTATCGGGAACCGATACCTCGACTTGGAAGCCATCGCAGCCGAAAAGGCAGCGCGGCAGGCGTCGTGATGGCTGGCGTTCCCGACACGGTGAACGTGCCACTGTCCTACGACGATAGCGGCGGCACGGGGCCTGTGGTCGTCCTCATTCACGGTGTCGGGCTGTCTCGTGGAATGTGGGCGGCGCAGGTGCCGCTACTCGAGACAGAGTATCGCGTCATTGCCGTCGACATGCTTGGTCATGGCGACAGTGCGCGCCCTCCCGAAGATGCCGGTCTGGATAGCTTTGCCGATCACATCGTCGCGGTGCTGGATCATGCGGGGGTCGATCGGGGGACCTTTATCGGGTTCTCGATGGGGGCACTTGTCGCGCGCGCCGTGGCCTTGCGTCATCGCAGCCGGGTCGAGGCTCTGGTCCTTCTCAACGGCGTGTTCGATCGCTCGCCAGACATACGCTCGACTATCCTGGCCCGTGTCGCCGATGTCGCCACGGACGGTCCAGCCGCGAACATCGATGGTGCGATCGAGCGATGGTTCAGCCCGGCGTTCCGCAACGTGAATGCTAAGTATATTGCGGACCTGCGCACGAGCTTCGTAGCCAACGACCCGGCCGGGTATGCGGTAGCCTACCGGTTGTTCGCAACCGAGGATTGCTATGGCGATGCGGAGCTGTCCACCATCAACGTTCCGACCCTCGTCGCGACCGGCGAATATGACGTTGGCTCGACACCGGCGATGGCAAGGTCTTTGGCCGCGCGCATTCCCGGTGCGGTCTGCCGGGTCGTGGAGAATGCGCGGCATATGATGCCGGTCGAAATGGCAGATGCGACCAACGCCCTCCTGTTGGATTTCCTGGCTACGATCGAGTGTCACCAACCCTCCTTGGGAGATTGAAGATGACGACCACCACGTTCCAGATGCTCGTGGGTGGGCAATCGGTCCCTGCCGTCTCGGGCGCGACCTACACCTCCCTCAACCCGGCGACAGGAGAGGCATGGTCTACGCTTCCTGACGGCGATGCGGCGGACGTCGATCACGCTGTGCGTGTTGCCGATGCCGCTTTCCGTTCAGACGAATGGCGCCGGCTGACTGCGAGCGCGCGCGGCAAACTCCTTCGGTGCCTTGGTGATCTAGTTGCCGACCATGCCGTCGAACTCGCAGAACTCGAAACCCGCGATAACGGGAAGCTAATCCGAGAGACGCGCGGCCAGCTCGCCTACCTGCCGGAGTTCTTCCACTACGCCGCGGGTCTGGCCGACAAGCTCGAGGGCAGCACGCTGCCGATCGACAAGACCGACATGTTCGCCTTCACCGTCCACGAGCCGCTTGGCGTCGTCGCCGCGATCGTGCCCTGGAACAGCCCGCTCTATCTGACCGCGATCAAGCTCGCGCCGGCGCTGGCGGCAGGTAATACGATAGTCATCAAACCTTCCGAACATGCATCGACCAGCATACTGCGCTTTGCAGAACTCGTCGCGCTCGCCGGCTTTCCCGACGGCGTCGTCAACGTGGTAACCGGCTTCGGCGCAGGCGCGGGCGCGGCGCTGACCCGTCATCCGCTGGTCCGCCGCGTCGCTTTCACCGGCGGTCCCGCAACCGCGCGACATGTCGTACGCGCTACCGCGGAGAATTTCGCCAAGCTCTCGCTCGAACTCGGCGGCAAGTCCGCGAACATCGTCTTCGACGACGCGGATCTGGAAGGTGCCGTCAACGGCGCAGTGGCGGGCATTTATGCCGCGTCCGGTCAGAGCTGTGTCGCCGGATCGCGGTTGCTGGTCCAGGATGGCATCTACGACAGGTTCGTCGCCGCGCTGCGCGAGCGCATCGCACGGATCACGATCGGCGATCCGCTTGATCCGGCTTCGGACATGGGGCCGATGGCGACGGAACAGCAGCTCGGTGTCGTGGAGACGATGGTTGCGCGCGCGCGTGAGCAGGGCGTGACCGTGCTGGCTGGCGGCAAGCGGCCCGAGGGGCATGCTGGCTGGTTCTACGAACCAACGCTGCTCGAATGCGAGTCTGCGGATCTCGACATTGTCCAGAACGAGGTGTTCGGGCCGGTCGCCGCGATCATGCGCTTCAGCGATGAAGACGACGCGCTCCGTCTCGCCAACGGAACCGAGTACGCACTCGCGGCCGGCGTCTGGACCCGCGATCTTGCCCGCGGCCACCGGATGGCGCGCGACGTCCATGCCGGCATCGTCTGGGTGAACACCTACCGAGCCGTGTCGGCGATGGCGCCGATCGGCGGCTACGGCGCGAGCGGCTACGGCCGTGAGGGCGGTATCCACTCCGTCCTCGACTACACCGAACTCAAGACCGTGTGGGTAAATCTGTCGGATAAACCGATGGGCGACCCGTTCGTGATGCGATGAAGGAGAGAGACATGACTTCAAGTTCGATCGATCCCACCGAGTTCCGCACTGCGATGGCTGGCTTTCCCAGCGGCGTGACGGTCGTAACGACGCTGGATACGGAAGGCGCGATCGCCGGGTTCACGGCCAGCGCGTTCAGTTCGCTCTCGCTCGACCCGGCGCTAGTTCTGGTCTGCCCCGCGCTGACGTCGGCAACATACCCCCATCTCGTCAGCCGTCAGAGCTTCGCCATTCACATCCTTGCGGCCGGGCAGCAGGACCTAGCCATGGCTTTCGCATCGAAAGGGACCGAGAAGATCGCCGGACTGGACTGGACGCTCAGTGAACTGGGCAATCCGATACTCCCCGGCGTGGCCTGCGTTATCGAGTGCACGCTGTGGCGCGAGTACGAAGGCGGCGACCATGCCATCGTCATCGGCGCCGTCCAGCGTATCGGTCTCACCGATAGCCCCGTCCTCATCTACCACAAGGGCAGCATGACGGATCACCCCTCGCCGGTGCTGGAGGCGGCATGACGTTGCATACGCTTCATCCGTTCCGCGACCGTGCGTTGATCGACGGCCGGTGGGTCTCTGCGACGGGGCAGGGTAGTGCGGTGTACGATCCGGCGACAGGCGAGATCATTGCTTCCGTGCCGGATCTCGGGCGGGAGGAAGCCCAGCTGGCAATCGCGGCTGCCGAACGTGCGCTCGTAGGTTGGCGTGCCCGACCGGCGGGAGAGCGCGCGGACATCCTCATGCGCTGGTACGCGCTCATGCAGGACCACCGCGATGCGCTTGCCCAGATCCTCACGGCGGAACAGGGCAAGCCGCTCGCCGAAGCTGCGGGGGAGATCCTCTACGCCGCAAGCTTCCTGCGCTGGTATGCGGAAGAGGCGCGGCGCGTCGATGGGGAGATCATCCCAGCACCAAAGGCCAGCCAGCGCATCCTCGTCTGGCACGAGCCCGTCGGGGTGACCGCCGCGATCACGCCGTGGAACTTCCCCGCGGCGATGATCACGCGCAAGGTAGGCCCCGCGCTTGCAGCTGGCTGTACGATGATCTTGAAGCCGGCGCCCGAGACGCCACTGACCGCGCTCGCACTCGCCGCGCTCGCAGAGGAGGCAGGTGTCCCAGCAGGCGTCTTCAATGTCGTGACGGGCGATGCCGCCGCGATCGGCGGCGCACTGATGGACAGTCCGGTAGTCCGCAAGGTGTCGTTCACGGGATCCACGCCGGTCGGTCGCATGCTGTTCGCACAGGCGGCGCCTACGCTGAAAAGGCTGTCACTCGAGCTCGGCGGGAACGCACCGTTCATCGTGTTCGATGACGCCGACCTCGATGCGGCGGTCGACGGTGCGATGCTGGGCAAGTTCCGGAACGCCGGCCAGACGTGTGTCTGCGTCAACCGCTTCCTGGTCCAGGACTCCGTACACGACCGTTTCGTCGAGATGCTGCGGGAGCGGATCGCGAAGCTCGTGGTAGGACCCGGAACGGATCCTGACACTACGATCGGCCCCCTCATCAACGAAAAGGCCGTGATCAAGGTGGAGGATCATGTCGCTGACGCCGTGCGTCGCGGCGGTCGATTGGTGGCGGGGGGTAAGCGGGGGGAAGGTCTTTTCTATCCGCCTACGCTGATTGCGGACGTCCCCGCCGATGCAGCGATCGCGCGGGATGAGACCTTCGGTCCGCTCGCGGGCGTCATACGGTTCACGGACGAGGCGGAAGCGATCCGTCTAGCGAACGATACCGAGTTCGGCCTGGCGGCCTACGCCTATACGCGAGACATTGGCCGCGCGATGCGAGTGGCCGGTGCGCTCGAGTACGGCATGGTGGGTTTGAACGAAGCGGCCATCTCCACCGAGGTCGCACCGTTCGGCGGGATCAAGGCGTCGGGCCAGGGGCGGGAGGGCTCCCGTCATGGTATCGCCGAGTATCTCGAGTTGAAGTACGTGATGATGGGCGGGCTGTAGAACCGGAACCGAAGCCAGACGCGCCGCGCTCGCATCTGGCTTCGGCCACCGGTCAGCCTTGAATACCGTCGATTTCCGCGAACACCTCTTTGGCGAGCCGAAAGCTGTCGACCCCGGCGGGCACGCCGACGTAGACCGCGATCTGGAGCAAGACCTCGCGCAACTCCTCGCGGGTCACGCCGTTCGTGAGCGCACCGCGGATGTGCGCCTTGAACTCGTGACCGCGATTGAGCGCGGCGATCATGCCCAGGTTGAGGATGCTGCGGCTGCGGCGGTCGAGGCCCGGCCTGTTCCAGATATGGTCCCAGCAATACTCCGTCGTCAGTTCCTGCATCGGCCAGTTGAAGTCGTCCGCGCCGGCAAGGGCCTTGTCGACATACGCATCGCCAAGCACCTCACGCCTGGTCTCCAGGCCACGGTCGAAGGCTTCGCTGGTCGTCCGCTCGCTCGTCATTCTGGCAATCCTTCCACGATGAGTATCTCGACTTCGGCCGCACCCGCACGGGCTTTTCGCGCCGCGGTGTATTCGGGCGATGCGTGACAGGCGAGCGCGGCGTCCATGCTCTCGAACTCGATGACGACGTTGCGCTGGCGGGGCTCCGGCCCCTCCAGCGCAACGGCTTGTCCGCCACGCGACAACAGCTTGCCGCCGTTGCCGATCAGTGCTGCTGGGCCCAACGCCATGTAGTCGGCATAAGCTTCGGCATCGGTCACATCGACGCGGGCGATCCAGTAGGCTTTGGGCATCAGGCGAACGCCGGCGCGACCTGATCGATGAACCGTCGGATCGAGTCGCGCTTCTCTTCGAACGACATCGTGTTGTCGAGCCAGATGCTGTACTCGTCGACCCCCATGGCTTCGTAGGTCTTGAGCCGTGCGATGACCTCTTCTGGTGTACCGATCATGATGTTCCGACGGAGCTGTTCGGGCACGAAGTCCGGGAACCGTTCGGCGTCCAACGGCGCGATGTCGTGATGGAAGCCGTTGACCGGGGGCTTCCTGTTGCTCGCCCATGCGCCGTAGTTGCGGAAGAACAGCGAGATTGCTTCTGCAGCGCGCTGACCGTCCTCGTCACTGGCCTGAACATGGGCGTGCTGAAGGATCATCAATTGGGGACGCGGTACGTCGGGGCTCGCAGCGCAGGCCTCGTCGAACTTGCGCGCCAAATCCTTCACTTCGTCGTCATTCTTGAACAGCGGTGTCGCCATCACGCTGCATCCGTTCGCCACCGCGAACTTATGCGACTCCGGATCGCGTGCGGCGATCCAGATGGGCGGCGTCGGCTTCTGGACGGGCTTTGGCACGCTGGTCGACACCGGGAACTGCCAGATCTCGCCGTCATGGGCGTAGTCGCCTTCCCACAGCTTGCGGACCACCGGCACCATCTCGCGCAGATACTTGCCACCGTCGTTCGCCGAAACGCCGTTGAGCATGCGGTCGAACTCGAACTGGTAGGCGCCGCGTGCCAGGCCGATCTCCGCCCGGCCATTGCTGATCACATCGAGCATCGCCGCTTCGCCTGCCATGCGGATCGGATGCCAGAAAGGTGCGATGAAGGTACCTGCACCCAGCCGAATGTTCTTCGTCCGCTCGGCTACCGCGGCAAGCAGCGGGATCGGATTGGGGGAGATGGTATATTCCATCGAATGATGTTCGCCGATCCACACTTTGTGGAGGCCGCCTTCTTCCGCGAGATCGCACAGGGCGAGCAATTCTTCGTAGAGCTGCCGATGCGAGATCGCCTCGTCGTAGCGTTCCATATGCAGGAAGAGCGAGAACTTCATCCGTCGATCCTTTCCTCAAGGGCCTCTTCGAGAGCCCGATATTTTTGTCTTGCGTCCAGCCTTAGCAGGACATACCGTCCTATGGTATACCAAGAATCATAAGAGGACTTGCTGACCATGGCAACCCCAGGAGAGGCGCCAACCGCCATCGAGGCCAACAGCATCGGCTTCGTCCCGCTGGCCGAGAGGCATGGCCGCGTGCGTGATCTGTTCACGCTGTGGTTCACGACGAACATTGCACCGCTGCCGGTCGTGACCGGCGCCATGGCCATCCAGGTTTTTGGCTTGTCGCTGGGCTGGAGCATTTCAGCAATCATCCTTGGACATCTGGTCGGCGCGTTGGTGCTGGCCGCCTGTTCGGCACAGGGCCCTCAGATGGGCTTGGCGCAGATGATCCAGAGCCGCGGTCAGTTCGGACGCTATGGTGCCCTGCTGGTCGTGACGTTTGCGACCCTATTGTATGTCGGCTTCTTCACCTCAAATATCGTGCTGGCGGCGAAATCGGTTCATGCGCTTGTGCCCGGGATCGGACTGCCGGTCGGAGCAATACTCTGTGCCGCCGCAGCGGCCGGCATCGGTATTCTTGGCTACAACGTCATTCACCTGCTCAACCGCGTCGGCATGTGGTTCATGGGTCTCGGCCTTCTGTATGCTGCCTTCAGGCTTGCCGATGGTCTTTCGTCAGAGATCGTGTGGCGGGGAGGCTTCACGATGGTGGGCTGGTTCGCGATGTTCTCGCTCGGCGCCGTTTGGCACATCTCCTACGCCTGCTACACATCGGACTATTCGCGGTACCTGCCACCTAGCGTTGGTATCCGCGGCCCCTTTCTAGCGAGCTTCGCCGGCGCCGCGCTCGGCGCCGCGGCGTCGTTCATCCTCGGTGCGATGGCCGTGGCGGGTGCCCCCGTCGGTGCCGACCCGATGACCCAGGTGAGCGGTGCCGTCGGCGCGCTCGCACCGATCCTGATGCTCCTCTTCATCTTCAACATCGTCAGCCACAACGCGCTGAACATCTACGGTGCCGTCCTGTCGCTCATCACGATGGCGCAGACGTTCGTGGCGTCGTGGATGCCAGGGCGAAAGGCACGCATCGTCTTGTCGGTACTGGTTCTCGGAGCCTGCCTCGTCGTCGCGACGACGTCGGCGGACACGTTCGTGCCCCGCTTCATCGGCTTCGTCATCGGCCTGATGGTCGTGCTGGCGCCTTGGGCGACGATCAACATCATCGACTTCTACGTCGTTCGAAAGGGCAAGTACGACATCGCCTCGTTCTTCGAGGCCGATGGCGGCATCTATGGGCGGCTGAACCTGAAGGCGGCGATTGCCTATCTGGCCGGCATCGCGGTGCAGCTGCCTTTCCTGACCTCCAGCCTGTACACGGGTCCCTTCGCCTCTGCGATCGGCGGCTTGGACATCGGTTGGCTCGTCGCGCCGATCGTCACCGGCGGGCTCTATCTGGGTCTTGGTGCCGGCAAGACGCAACGTCCCATCAACACCGCGGCGCATGCCGAAGTCGCCAT
This sequence comes from Sphingomonas faeni, assembly GCF_030817315.1. Classification (NCBI taxonomy): domain Bacteria; kingdom Pseudomonadati; phylum Pseudomonadota; class Alphaproteobacteria; order Sphingomonadales; family Sphingomonadaceae; genus Sphingomonas; species Sphingomonas faeni. The sequence goes on from NZ_JAUSZF010000004.1 coordinate 232,493, forward strand.
ACGATGACGTCGATCACCACCGCCATTGGCATTGATAGTTCCAGCAGGATGGAAATCATGGTTCCCGATACGATGATCCGCGCACGTCCGAACTTCCTGTCTTCGCCCGAGGAGATCATTGAGGAGGCACGCAACGGCCGCATGTTCATTCTCGTCGATGACGAAGATCGCGAGAACGAAGGCGACCTCGTCATTCCAGCGCAAATGGCGACGCCGGAAAAGATCAACTTTATGGCAACTTACGGCCGTGGACTGATCTGCCTGGCCATGACGAACGACCGGGTCGATCAGCTTGGCCTCAAGCCGATGGCGCAAAAGAACGGCACGCGTCACGAAACGGCCTTCACGGCCTCGGTAGAAGCCCGTGTCGGGGTCACCACGGGCATATCTGCCAATGACCGGGCACGCACGATCGCGGTGGCGATCGACTCTGCCAACGGTCCGAGCGAAATCGTCACGCCAGGTCATGTCTTTCCGCTGATCGCACGCGACGGTGGGGTTTTGGTCCGCGCTGGCCACACCGAGGCCGCGGTCGACGTCTCCAGATTGGCTGGGCTCAACCCTTCCGGCGTCATCTGCGAGATCATGAACGACGATGGCACGATGGCTCGCCTGAGCGACCTGATCGGTTTCTCCCAGCTTCATAACCTCAAGGTCGGCACGATCCGCGACCTGATCGCCTATCGCCGTCGTTACGACCATCTGGTCGAGAAATGCACCGAGGTGACGTTCAACAGCCGGTGGGGCGGAGAATGGCGGGCGATCACCTATCGCAACCGTGCGACCGGTACCGAACAGATCGCACTGGTGAAGGGCGTGCTCGATCCCGAACAGCCGACACTGGTTCGGATGCATGCGATATCGGCGCTTACCGACATCTTTGCGGGCGATGGCCAAGGCATGGATGTGCTCGAGCGCTCGATGCGGATGATCGCAGAAGAGGGGGCGGGCGTCGTGATCGCGATCAACCGGCAGCGTGACGATCGTTTCTCGATGGCGCTGAAAGCACGAGCAGGCACCTTGTCGCCATCGGACATGGAGGAACTTCGTGATTACGGGGTGGGCGCGATGATCCTGACGGAACTCGGAGTCGAACGAATGATCTTGCTGACGAACACGCACCGCACGCTGGTCGCGCTGTCCGGCTACGGATTGTCGGTAGTCGGCGAACGCAGTCTGGTCGCAGCGCCAGCCGCCTAGCGACCCTGCACAACTAATATCCAAACAAAGCAACGCGGAGGCTACTTTCGCGAAGGAGAGCGCATGCCTTTGACACCACCGGTTCCGGTCGTCATCGAACAACAGTGCGTGCCCGGTGCCGCCTGTCCGAATGGGGCAGCATCGCCCACCGGCAATGCCGATGCGGGAGGAGAGGTAACCCTTCCAGATACCCCTGCTACGAAGCCGGACGTGGCACCGCCGGCATCGCCGAGGAAGGGACTAAAGGTAGGGGCCACGTTACGGGGGCGGTATGATCTTCGCTTTAACGACGTGTCCGGAAGCGGCGCGGACCGCACGTCGAGCCACCTCTCCTTCGATACCCTTGCACTGACGGCGGACTATACGTCCGACCGGTTCTTTGGCGCGGCGCAGTACAGATTCTACGGTGGCAACTTCATCTACGGAAAATCGGCCGGCTACCGGGAATACCCGGGGGAGGTGCGTTTCCTGATGTACGCCTATGGCGGGGCCAAGCTCACCGAGTCCGACAGCGTTACCGCAGGTATTCAAGCGGTTCCTTTCGACGATCGATACTGGGGATCGTCCATCCTCGACGACCTCGCGTTCGTTTACGGTTTTGAAGAGACCTACAATCTCGGCGTCAAGTTCCGTCACGAGACGCCGCGGTATCGTGTAGAGGTCGGGTTCTTCCCTTCCAGCGGGCCTGCCGGTGGCGGCATCAGTTCGGACTCGTCCCGCTACTCCACGAACATTTCCAAAGCTGACAGCTACGTGCCGGACGGTTCGCGTAACGACGAACGCAATATGCTCATCGGGAACGTCAGCTACACGCTTGCGGCAACAGAGACCGTAAAGCTCAGCGCCACCATTTCTGGATGGCTATCGACAATCCATAACTTTGATACGCATGCCGACGGCAGCAAGCGCATCTTCGCGGCAAGCCTTACCGGTAGTAAAGGGCCTTGGCATGCAAAGACACTCGTAGCGAGGCAGGACATTGATCCGCGGAATCCGGGTCGTAATGACATGATCACTGTCGGAGGCTTCGACGCCTCCTATAACATCGCGACGAAAGGGACATATGTATTTGGCGAGTTGGGTCGATCCATCGACACCGGAAGCTTGCCGTTCGATGTTACGCCCTACGTCAACTACGGTCGCTTTTTCAAAGATGCAGACGGCTTCAAGGATAGCGAACGGCTCGATATCGGGGCGGTCTGGTCGTCCAAGAAGTCTCAGCGCATCAAGGTCTATTCTGAATTTCTGATTGGCCGAAATGACCCTTACGTTGGGGCGGGTCAGTTCATATCCGGCGCGGCTCAGGGTGGCGACGGTCGTCTGAAGAAATCGATATTGGTGATTTTCGGATACTCGATCTAGCTCGGGTTGTCCCCGCCGCGCTTGTGGCGTCCATTTTGGACGGTTCTCCTACGCGTTCAAGGAAGATGAACGGGCGTCCAGTTTTGGGCAGCTCATCTTGAGCATTGAACGTCTGCTTATGGGTCATTCGGCTATCGGTCTTCTAAAGGTACACCACGATCAGACTCATCAGGAACGGTAACGCGAACGCTCGCCGGCAGGTGTCAGGTATCGTCCGCTGGTTCGCAACCGAGCGATTTGTTGGATCGTTTGGGTTTGTGAAGGAGAGCAACGATGATGACCGCCCCGCAGGCCGAAGAGCCCGGTTTTGAAGCCGACGTCAACGAACTACCGGACGACAACAACGGGAAAGAAGATACCCTTGAGGATAAACCAGTCGCCGACGAACAAAATTCAAACGATCTCGAGGAAGCGCAAAAGGAAGGAGCAGAGGAGCGAGAAGAGGGCGGCTTATACTGAAATAGGCATGGAGACGACGTTGACCCGGAGCGTAACCCGCTCCGGACCAGTGAACCATTTAAATAGTAAACGTGCTTCGATGCTAAAGCGCTACATCTGAAGTCGTCAGCAAGATCGGTGGCTCACCACCTAAACGTTTCACAAATTCGCGCTGGGCAATGCGGTGCACGTCGCTCTCGAACTCGATGAAGACCTCGGTCGCGGTTTCCGGATCAATTCCTTCTAGCTCCGGGTTCAGCATCTCGGCCAACGCTTCGCTGGTGATCAAAAACTCGACGGGACCAAAGTCGGTCGTGCCGGTGAAGCCGATGCTATCACGCTCCGCCACCCAATATCCGTCACCGCGCTCGAACCGAACGCTGGATTTTACCATAGTAGTTACTCCTCTACGGTTGGAGTGGCGGCAAATGCTCGGCTAGGGCTGCGATAGCTTCGCCAGTGAACGTCGTACTGGAAACCCCTTCGATCTGAACGGCATGATCCGTGGTCAAGGTTGCCGCTTCTTTATGTTCAGGGTCCAGCCTGACCCAATCCCGCACGACTCGCTCGAGGTCCGTCACTTCGGCGATATCGGTGTCACCGCGGGGCACGTTTTCCAACGACGCGCTCATGCGCCAGTTGATGTCCGGGGTCTTGGCGCTTTCGCCCCATGTCGCTTCTGTCATTGTCAGTCACCTTTCGGGGTTCAACGGCTAGAATAGCACAGACGATCGGGCATCCTCCGCGTCCGCCGATGACATGCCCTCAACGCGCATCAACTGCGATGGGTAGGGCGCGACCAAGTCCTTCAGTTCGTCCCAGGGCGCTGTCAGCCAACGATCGTAATCATCGTCGTGCAGGATGACCGGCATGGCCTTGGGGTGGATGGGCGCCACGATCGCGTTCGGCTCGGTCGTCAGGAAACCATAGGCATTGCCTCGCTCGGTCGGACGCCAGATGCCTGCAAACGCAAAGATTGGACGGCTGGGCACGTCAAACCAGTGCAAGGGCTTCTTGCCGTCTTCGCCCGGCGCTAAACCGTATTCCGAAAAGGCGGTGACCGGGACGAGACAGCGTCGCGCCGGTGTCGTCAGCATCGATCGCCAGAAGCTGGAGTTCAGGTTCCGCACGTTCGTCACGTACTTGGTAAGTTTGACCGAGGGGTCGCGCACACTCGGCACCTGCGTCGGCACGCCCCATTCCATCCGCTCAAGCTTTCGCTCCGCGCCGTCCTGCACGATCACCTTGCCGTAGAACGGGGTCTTCTTGCCGGTCGGGAAGATGTCACCAACGGGGTATTCCTCGTCCTTTTCATACGGAGGTCGGATACCGAAGGTGACGGCAAGGTCGACCTCTTTTGCGGTCATACGATACCGGTTGCACACGAGCCTGTTCCTAGGGTTGGCGCCGACGAGACCGCTCGCCGGCGCACACGTCTTACATCTTGTCCTTCAGCCCTTTGGCGGCTGTGAACGCAACCTTCTTGGAAGCCGCAATGGTGATCGCCTCACCGGTGCCGGGGTTACGGCCTTCGCGCTCCGGGCGGTCCTTGACGGTGAACTTGCCGAACCCTGGAATCGAAACCTCGTCGCCCTTCACGGCTGCGGCCGCAATCTGGTCGAATACGGCGGTGATCGCCTTCTTTGCATCGGCTTCGTTCGAACCGGTCGCTTCGGCGACGCCCTTGGCCAAGTCACTTATGTTCATGCTATTCGTACTCCGTTGGAAACACCGGCGGGACCTTAGCCATGGCGAACGACGAGACAAAGACCGTACTGGACGACGCCAGCGTTGCGGCGGTTCGCCTCATGCTGAACAAGCTTGCCGATCACGATGTCGCCGAAGCTTACGAGGCGACTGGAGGGCAGGGGCCGATCTCCGATCTCGCGGCCGAGGCGATGCGGGCCCGCAACATCGATCTCTAGCGGTTAGCGATGCGTTCGCGCGTGACGCGAGGATCCTCGTAGAGATCGCGGATCGCGCGGTGCCGAAAGACATTCCACCAGCGCTGCCAGCGATGCTCGGCTGCATCGTGGATCATGTGGCAGCGCTGACACAGCGCCTTGAGGTTTGAAGACGCGCTGTTGCCAGGATCATGATCGAGGTGCGCACAGGCCAGGACGACATAGGTCACCCGAACCGACGCCAGCGCGAACCCGGCTTTCATCGAAATACGTTTGCCGCGGTCCGACCGCCAGCAGCGGACATCGGCATCCCACCAGCGGCCATCGCCTAGATGGACCACCCGGCGCAGATGCGGCCGGCTGCATCCTTCACACTTGGCGCCGGCGCGATCAAACCGGACCGTCTGGGACAGCTGCCGCCAGTCGATCGGGTAGAGCCAGCGGTTCTCGGGGCGGATCGGCATGACGATTCTATGAGTCACCGAACTGCCAAACGAAAGCGAATAATTCGTCGTTTGTTGCCGCTTCGTATTTTTTTCGTTCCCCTCCGTGCGCCGAGGGGAACGGCAAGCCTCCTGCCCGGATCGGGACGATCAAAGCGCTTGCAATGTTGGAGATGGTAACGGAACATAAAGAGAACGAGTAGAGTGTAAGAACATGATGTCCCCCGCCCCCGAGTCCCTCGCAACCAGCATTGCGCATCTGCGGACGATTGCTACGCCAGTGACCGACTACCGCGTGCTGCCGTTCGGCGTAGACGCGATCGATGGCCGGCTTGGTGCTGGCGGTTTGCGTGCTGGAGCGCTTCACGAGGCGACGGCGCGCAGCGCATCGCTGGTCGATGATGCTGCAACGACGTTATTCCTTGCCGGCATTGCGGCGCGTGAAGCTGCCAACGCCAGCGGCCCTGTCTTGTGGGCCACGTGCCGCACCGACCTCTACGCTCCGGCTCTGGCGCAAGCGGGCCTGTCCTCATCGGATGTCATCTATGCTCAGCCCTACGATGACGCGGCGTTGCTCGCCGTGATCGAGGACGCGGTTCGCGATGGCACACCATCGGCGATCATCGCGGAAGCGAGCAAGGTATCGATGGTCGCAACCCGCCGCCTGCAGCTTGTGGCTGCTGAAGCTGACATGCCGGTGCTGCTCCTTCGCCGTCGACGCGGCCGTGATCAGGATCCTTTTTCCGAACCGTCCGCCGCGTGGACGCGCTGGCGGATCGGCTCCGCGCCTTCGGCGCGGTTAGAGATCGCGGGTGTAGGAAGAGCGAGATGGTCGGTCGAACTGGCGCGGCAGCGCGGCGGTGAGGGCTTTTCCCTGATAGTGGAGGGCAGCGATGAGACGGGTCGTCTCGCTGTTCCTGCCGAACTTAGCCATCGAGCGGCTGAGACGGTTGGAACGGCCCGCTACGCGGCTGCCTGAACGGCCAGCCCTGCAACTGCCGGTCGACGACGATCCGGGTACCTGTTCGGTGCCGAAGGGCGGCGGATGGCGGCCTGGTGCCCGTTGGGCGCGCGAGGGTGCGCAATCACGCGGGGACGTTGAGGCGCAGATCGCCGCGCTACCAGTTCATGCAAAACCGCCCATGCGCGAGCTTGGTCGGCGATCGGAAGCAGCCAATCATCCCTATAAATCGGCGAACCCGTCGAAGCCGATAGTTTCTGCATCGCGTCTTAATATTAAAATCACCGTATCTGCACCGCTTGCTTTGGTTGGAAAGGTTGGGCGACGCGAGGAGGTGGTTGCTGCTTGCACAGGCGCGCAGGCTCTCGGCATTCACGCAGGCATGGCGGCTACGCATGCCCGCGCGCTGGTGTCAGATCTCGACTTTCGTCCGGCCGATCCTGAGGCCGACACGGCGCTACTCGATCGCCTCGCGCTGCTGGCGGTTCGACGCTGGTCGCCGATCGCGGCAGTGACGCCGGCAGACGGGCTTTGGATCGACCTTGCCGGCTGCGATCATCTCCATGGCGGGGAGGAGCGGTTCTGCCGTCGCCTGCTGGCTTTCTGCCGTCGCGCAGGCTTCACAGCCCGTGTTGCGGTAGCCGACACACCAGGTGCTGCGCACGCGCTGGCACGGTTCGGAAGGGACGATCTTACCCGCGTCGAACCACGCGGAACGGTAGAGGCGCTGAGCCCATTGCCGGTCGCCGCGCTGCGCCTGACGCCGACGGCGCTCACCGCGGCGCGCAAGTTCGGCTTCGAGCGGATCGCAGATCTGTTGCCGGTCGCGCGCGGGCCACTGGCACGCCGGCTTGGCTTAGCCGCCATCACGCGGCTCGATCAGGCCTTGGGAGGCATGGCAGAGCCGATCACCCCGCGTGAGGATGCGGAGGTGCCAGCTGTCGAGCGCCGGTTGTTGGAGCCGATCAGTACAGCCGAGGCGATCGAGCAGGTCATGGGCGACCTCCTGCGCGACCTCGCAGAACTGCTGCAGGCAAAGGGCCTTGGCGCCAGGTCGCTGCGGCTGACCGGCCTGTGCGTCGACGGCAGTGAGCAGATCGTGGCGGTCGGCACATCCCGGCCAACACGCGAGGTGACGCATCTTCTGCGGCTGCTGAAGCTGCGCATCGAGCGCATCGATCCAGGCATGGGGCTTGAGCAATTCTCGCTGGTGGCGCCGCACACAGAGCCGCTCGATGCGGTCGACCTTGGCGCTGTCCTCGCCGGTGAGACATTGGTGCGTGATCCGTCGCGCCTGGTCGACCTGATCGCAGGCCGCATCGGAGGGCATGCCGTCTTCCGCATAGCGCCTGTCGAAAGCCATGTGCCGGAGCGCGCCGTTATCCGCTCCGATCCCAATCGCGTGCCGGGAGATTGGCCGGCTTGGCAACGTCCGATCCGTCTCTTCGCGCATCCAGAGCCACTACACCGGGTCATGGCGCTGATGCCTGATCAACCGCCGAAACGGTTCGAGTGGCGGGGCAAGACGTACAAGGTCGTCGCCGGCGACGGACCGGAGCGTGTCCACGGCGAATGGTGGCGGCGCGACGCCGAGGTGTGGGCGATCCGCGACTATTACCGCGTCGAGGACGAGACCGGCGGTCGCTACTGGGTCTTCCGCCGCGGTGACGGTTTCGAGGACGACACCGGGGATCTCAGCTGGTGGATGCACGGGGCCTTCGGATGACCCATTATGTCGAGCTTCAGGTGCTGACGCACTTCTCGCTCCTGCGCGGTGCCTCCAGCCCGGACGAGCTGTTCGCGGCTGCGGCGCTGCTCGGCTATCCGGCGATCGGGGTCAGTGATATCGGCACCGTCGCCGGCGTCGTGCGGGCGTGGGAAGCGCAGAAGGCGACCGGCGTCCGCTCGATCGTGGGCACACGTGTCGATCTGTCCTGCGGTCGTCGCCTGTTGCTCTATCCTACCAACCGTCCCGCCTGGTCGCGGATCACGCGGCTGCTGACCGTCGGCAAGAAGCGGGCAGGGAAGGGTGGTTGCCTGCTGCACTGGCACGACCTCAAGCCATGGTCTGAAGGCATCGTCGCGATCCTTTTGCCGCGTGAGGCCGACGAAGAGAACCTTGCCGCACTGGCGGAATTGAAGGCGCTCTACGGGCGTCGCGGCTATATGGCGCTGTTCCAGCGTCGTCGACCAGGGGACGCGGTCCGCATTGACGCGCTCGCGCGCCAAGCCGGTGATGCCGGCGTGCGCGCAGTTGTGACCGGCGACGTGCTTTACCACGCACCCGACGCACGGCTGCTGCAGGATATCGTGACCGCGGTGCGCGAGAAATGCACCGTCGACGAGCTTGGCTACAGGCGTGAGGTCAACGCCGATCGTGCGCTCAAATCGCCGGACGAGATGGTCAGGCGTTTCCGTGCCTACCCCGACGCGCTGCAGGCAAGCGTCGATATCTCGCGCATTTGCACCTTCGATCTTGGCGAGCTTCAGTATCAATACCCGCATGAAAAGCTGATTGACGGCCTGACGGCACAGGAGGCGCTTCAGAAGCTCGCGACCGAAGCGGTCGAGCGGCTGTTCGACGGCGACGTGCCGCAGGCCTATACTGACCAGATCACGCATGAGATGCGACTGATCGGTGAGCTTGGCTATGCGCCCTATTTCCTGACCGTGTACGCGATCGTCCGTGAGGCACGCAGGCGCGGGATCCTCTGCCAGGGCCGTGGCTCGGCCGCCAATAGCTGCGTCTGCTTCGTGCTCGGCGTTACCTCGATCGATCCGGTGAAGCACGAGCTGCTGTTCGAGCGGTTCGTCTCGGGTGAGCGCCGCGAGCCACCCGATATCGACGTCGACTTCGAGCATGAGCGCCGCGAAGAGATCATCCAGTGGATTTACGAGACCTATGGTCGCAATCATTCGGCGTTGACCGCGGTGGTCACACGCTACCGGGCCCGCGGCGCGGTACGCGATGTCGGCAAGGTGCTTGGCTTGCCGGAGGATCTCACGTCATCGCTGGCGGGGCTTGTATGGGGTTGGTCCGCGGACGGCGTCGGCGAGAAGCAGGTCGAGGAACTGAACCTCGACATCGGCGATCGCCGGTTGCGCCTGACGCTGGAACTGGCCCGCAAGCTGATCGGCGTGCCGCGTCACATGTCACAGCACCCGGGCGGGTTCGTCCTCACTCATGATCGCCTAGATGACCTGGTGCCGATCGAGCCGGCCGCGATGGAAGATCGTCAGATCATCGAGTGGGACAAGGACGACATCGATGCGCTGAAGTTCATGAAGGTCGACGTGCTGGGTCTCGGCATGCTCGGCTGCATGAACCGCGCCTTCAATATGCTCGAGGCGGACAAGGGGCTGCGCGTTGGCTTGGCCGATCTGCAGGACGACGATCCAGACGTCTATGCGATGATTTCGAAGGCCGACACGCTCGGCACCTTCCAGATAGAGAGCCGCGCGCAGATGAGCATGCTGCCGCGCATGAAGCCGCGACGTTTCTACGACCTCGTCATCCAGGTCGCGATCGTGCGGCCGGGACCGATCCAGGGCGACATGGTGCATCCGTATCTTCGCCGACGCGAGGGGCTGGAAAAGCCGGAATATCCGCGACCGGAGCTGCGCGCGGTGCTGGAGAAGACGCTCGGCGTGCCGCTGTTCCAAGAGCAGGCCATGAAGGTCGCGATCGTCGGCGCCGGGTTCACGCCGGCCGAAGCCGATCAGCTGCGCCGCGCGATGGCGACGTTCAAGTTCACAGGGGGCGTGAGCCACTTCAGCGAGAAGCTGATCGGGGGCATGGTCGAGCGGGGCTACCCGCGGGAGTTCGCCGAACGGACCTTCCGCCAGCTCGAAGGCTTCGGGTCTTACGGCTTCCCCGAGAGCCACGCGGCCTCCTTCGCCAAAATCTCTTATGCGTCCTCGTGGATGAAGCATCATCATCCCGACGTGTTCTGCGCGGCACTGATGAACGCACAGCCAATGGGCTTCTACGCGCCTGCGCAGATCGTCCGCGACGCCCGAGACCACGGTGTTGAGGTTCGTCCGCCCTGCGTCAACGCGAGCCGCTGGGACTGCACGCTCGAGAACGCCGACGGGCGCTATCTCGCCGTACGGCTTGGGTTGCGACAGATACGCGGCCTCTCGAACGCGGATGGCGCCAAGATCGTTGGTGCGCGCGAGCTGACAGCTTTCGAGAGCGTAGAGGACGCTTGGCGGCGCTCGGGGGTGCCGCGCGCCGCGATCGAAAAGCTGGCCGATGGGGATGCCTTCCACAGCTTCAGCGTCGATCGCCGCCAGGGGCTTTGGAAGGTTAGGGGCCTCGGCGACGCACCGCTGCCACTATTCGCCGCGGCCGACCGCGTAGCCGAGACCTTCAGCGCAGAAGGCATCGAGCCGGACGTGGCTCTGCGGCCGCTGACCGATGGTCGTGAGGTGATCGAGGACTACCGTGCGCTGCAGCTGTCGCTCCGCGCCCATCCGCTGACGTTCGTGCGTGACGAACTGATGCGACGCGGCGTCACCAAATGCGCTGACCTCGCGAACGTTCGCGACGGCCGTCACGTCGAGGTCGCCGGCATTGTCCTCGTTCGTCAGAAGCCGGGGTCCGCCAAGGGCGTGCTGTTTATTACGATCGAAGACGAGACCGGGATTGCTAACGGCATCCTCTGGCCAGACCGGTTCGAGGCACAGCGGCGCACGATCATGTCCGCCTCGATGGTCGGCATGAAGGGACGGGTCCAGAAGGAAGGCGAGATCATCCATGTGATCTGCGACCGGATCATCGACCATGGGGACCTGCTGCACCGTGTCGGCGACATGTCGTTCCCGCACCGGACTGGCCGCGGCGATGCTGGCCAGCATCCCGGCTCACCCGATCGCGGCGACAAGGGCTGGAAGCCCGAGGTGCGTAACCAATACTGGCCGCCACACGCGGACGGCATGGATCCGGAGGAGGTCGTCCGATTCAAGTCGCACGACTTCCATTGATCCCATGTCCAAGCTGCCGAGGCATCAGCGGGTCGTGATCGCGCTGTCAGTGCATATCCTGCGTTGCGGAGTTACGCGCTGCTCGGACGCTCGCGTCGACGTACCAGAGATCCGGTTGGCGCTTCGTTGCCTGCTGCCGCATTGCCCGGAGAAATGGCCGCTGACGATGTTCTGGGACGCGGCAGGACAACAAAACGAAATCGGACGCGCTCAAGGCGTAACTGCGGCTTTCAACGGGATTGTCCGCCAGCTGCGCCGTGCAGGCTGTTATGAAGAGGTGTCTGAACCGTGAGTATGAGACTACCGCGAGCGGCCGTTGCTCGCGTTCCGGAAGGCACGCGGATCGTCAGCGTCGAACGCATGTCGCGGGCCTTCACCAAATACCATCTCGACGACGGACGAGCGCTTCACCGGTTCAAGATGGAAGAGCCGCACGCAACACCGCACGACCATCCCTGGGGGTTCGAGACCGAAGTCCTCGAGGGCGGCTATGTCGACGAAGTGTTCCATCTGGATTCCGGCGGAGGCTGGCATAGCGAGCTTGTGCACCGCGTCCCTGGCGAGCGATACATGTCGACGCTACGCATATTCACCGCATTGTCGAGCTGCCGACAGGCGAATGCTGGACGTTGGTTCGTGCCGGACCCCACGCACGCGAGACCCGGTTCTGGCGGTTCGGGGACACAGTTCAGTCGCGTGCCTGGCACGAGCGGAAATGGACGCATCACCTCTGACGAACGGGGCAATGCGGAAGTGCTGACGCATGCATCACACGCAGCGATCGCTGCCTCGCCGGAGCGGCAGGAACAGATAGCGACCGGGGGCTTTATAATCGGGAAGCTGCCTGGAGTGATCTCATGCTTAAGAATGTCGTGATCAAGTCGACTGTGCCGAACGGGTTGCCCAGTTTGGCTGGCATTGCTCCGCTGCCAAGTCGGCAGGAACGACGCCGCGAGGCAGCGAAGGTCAAAAGAAGGGCTCATAAACAGTGTGCTTGCTGCGCCCCGGAACAAAGCAAACCAGTCGACGATTACTGATTGAGGCGTTCAAGCCATTGAACAGGGGTAGAGTGTCATGAAGAAGATTTTCGGTCTTGGTATCGCGACGGGGCTGATCGCCTTGTCTGCCTGCAACTCCACCCCCCGCGAGCAGACGGCGGACAATATCGAAGCCAACGCGGAAGCTGTGGCGGATAATCTGGAAGACGCCGCTGATAATGCAGGCACTCCCACGCTCGAGGACAACCTTGAGAACAAGGCAGATGGCGTTCGGGCAACCGGTCAGAATCAAGCTGACGACATGCGCACGAACGATCCTGATACCAACCTTTCGAACGGGATTTAGCTTTACCGATTTTTCGGGACAGGCCGAGCTGCTCCCAAGCATGGCTCGGACTGGAAGGGCGCTCGACAAACCTCGGGCGCCCTTTTTACTTCCACAAGTTTCCACGAACGTGCGTTGCTCCGGTATTGGAGTTTTCAAAAGTGGAAGCGTTACGAGGTCGAATACTGGAGCGGCAAATGTCCTGTCATCAAAGCCGAACTGGAAGCTGCCGTAGTAAAAGCCAGTGCGAGGAGCAGAACGGCCGCCAAGGTGCGAGTGGCTGGACGATTTTTGTCAGAGTTGCGGGCCCTAACTGATGGTCGCAGATCGGCCCTCGCCTATGGAAGCCAAGCTCGTAGACGAACTACCGGCCGAGCCGGGCTGGCAGTACGAGCCCAAATGGGACGGTTTCAGGGCCCTGGTCTTCCGTGATGGCGAGGTGGTCGAAATCCTTTCAAAATCGGGAAAGCCGCTCGGTCGCTACTTTCCTGAGATCGTCGCACTTGTCGCATCGGTCCCGCAGGAGCGTTTCGTGCTCGACGGCGAGATCATTCTGCCGATTGCGGACATCCTCTCGTTCGATGCGCTTCAGGCACGGCTGCACCCGGCGCAAAGCCGAATCGATCGCCTGGCGAAGGAGACGCCTGCGCAGCTGATGCTGTTCGATTGCCTGGGCGTCGACGATACCGACTTCAGCAGTGCGCCGCTCTCGGCTCGTCGAAAAGCGTTGGAGACGTTCCATGCGCGACATGCGCGCGATCGTCTTCTGCTGTCCCCCTGTAGCGACGATATCAATGATGCTACAGCTTGGTTAGCGACGAGCGGCGGGGCTCTGGACGGCGTCGTGGCGAAACGACTGGACGAGCCGTACCGTGGCGGGGAACGCGCCATGCTGAAAGTGAAGCAGCATCGCAGCGCGGATTGCGTCGTAGGCGGCTTCAGACGGGTGAAGGAGGGTAGCGAGGTGGCGTCGCTCCTGCTTGGCCTTTACGATAATAGTGGAAAGCTCAACCATGTCGGCTCCACCTCAGGTATCGCCGCGTCCGACCGCGCGGCGCTTACCGCGAAGCTCGAGCCACTGATTGAAGCGCCGGGCTTCACCGGTAAAGCTCCTGGCGGTCCCAGTCGCTGGAACGACGGTCGTGAGAGCGAGTGGGTCCCCTTGCGGCCAGAGCTCGTCGTCGAAGTCCTGTACGATCAGGTGACTGGTGATCGGTTCCGGCACGGTACGCGCATCCTGCGCTGGCGTCCCGACAAGGCACCTGAGGCATGCACGATGGATCAGCTCGAGCATGAGCTTCATCCTGCTGAACTGGGCATAGCGTCATGACCGGTTCCTCCTCAAGCGATGCCCTCGCGCAATACCGGGAAAAGCGGGATTTCGCCAAGACCGCCGAGCCTGAGGGTAAGATCGCCAAAGCAGGGGGCAACCGCTTCGTCGTGCAGAAGCATGCCGCGTCTCGCCTGCACTATGACTTACGGCTCGAGCTCGACGGCGTTCTCAAGAGCTGGGCCGTCACGCGAGGACCCAGCATCAATCCTGACGACAAACGTCTAGCAGTTCGCACCGAAGACCACCCCGTCGAGTACGCCACGTTCGAGGGCACGATCCCGAAGTCGGAATATGGCGGCGGGACCATGATGCTGTGGGACACAGGAACGTGGGCGCCGCTCGCTGGCAAGGACCCGAGCAAGACGCTGCCCGAGGGACATCTCCACTTCTTCCTGCATGGGCATCGCCTCAAAGGCGAATGGATGCTTTTCAAACTGAAGCCTCGGGGCAAGGAGAAGGGCGAGAACTGGATCCTGCGCAAGGTCACCGACGACCAGATCGGTGGATCGGAGGATCTTGTCGGAACACACCTCACCGGGGTCGTCAGCGGCCTGACTATGGAACAGATCGCCGCCGGCGAGCGGGGCAAGCCGGGAGCGCCAGCAACGCCCGCCGCAAAGCCTGCGACGAAAGCTGCGAGATCACGAGCGACAAGCCGTAAGAAGGCAGGCTCGCCCCCGCCGTTCCAACCTGTCCAGCTCGCAACGCTTGTCGATCATGTGCCCGCCGGCAATGCCTGGCTGCACGAGATGAAATATGACGGCTATCGAACGCTGGTAGCGGTCGGTGGGGGGACGGGCAGGGCCTACACGCGGTCCGGGTTGGACTGGACGGACAAGTTCGCCGGCATTGTCGCTAACGCCGCGGATTTGAATGCGTCGTCTGCTCTCATCGATGGTGAGGCAGTGGTCGTCGATGCCGACGGCAAGACCAACTTTCAGGCGTTGCAAGCTGCGCTCAAAGGAGACCCGAACGCGATCCTGTACTACGCGTTTGATCTGTTAGCGCTCGACGGTGAGGATCTGACCGGACAACCGCTATCGGAGCGCAAGGCGAAGCTTGTATCGCTGCTTGCGGGTGGCACCGACCGGATCCGCTACTCGGACCACATTGTCGGCCGCGGCGAGGAGCTGTTCGACACGTTTTGCGCCGAAGGTCTCGAGGGCGTCATCTCGAAGCGTGCGGACGCGCGCTATGTCGGCTCGCGGTCCGGCAGCTGGCTGAAGACGAAGTGCATCCAGAGACAGGAGTTTGTCATCGTCGGCTGGTTGCCGTCCGACAAGCAGCGAGGGTTCAAGTCGCTCCTCTTGGGCGTCAACGAGGACGGTCATCTCCGCTATGCTGGCAAGGTGGGGACAGGGTATACGGGCGACGAGATCGACAAGCTGATGGACCTGATGACGCCGCTTGCCGTCACAAAGCCGAGCGTCGACGCACCTCGCGCAGCCGTCCGCGGTGCACGCTGGATCAAGCCGCAGCTGGTTGCCGAAGTGGCTTTCATGGAGGTCACGAGCGACGGGGTGTTGCGCCATTCCAGCTATCTGGGGTTGCGCCAGGACAAGAGACCCGAGGCGGTCGTCGTCGAGAAGCCCGAACCCATTGCCAAGCTCGAGGCGCCCGCGCCCTCCGTCGTCCGAGTGACGAACCGGGAACGGGTGATCTTTCCGGAGTCCGCAATCACAAAAGGCCAGCTCGCCGACTATTACCAGGCTCTGTCCGGCATCATGCTGCCCTGGTGCGGGAGTCGGCCGATAAGCCTGGTCCGGTGTCCGCAGGGCAGGGGGAAGAAGTGCTTCTTCCAGAAGCACGACGCCGGCAGCTTCGGTGATCACGTCCACCACGTCGGTATTGCTGAAAAGGACGGACACGACGAACCCTATTTGTTCGTGGACGATGCTGAGGGTCTCGTCACCTGCGTCCAGATGGGTACGATCGAGTTTCACGGCTGGGGTGCGCGGATCGAAGACGTCGAAAAGGCCGACCGGCTGGTGTTCGATCTCGATCCCGATGAAGGCCTCGATTTCAAAGACGTCATCTCCGCCGCGCTCCACGTCCGCGACGTACTGGCCCAGATGGGTCTTGAGACCTTTCCGATGATGACGGGCGGAAAGGGCATTCACGTCATCGCGCCGCTAACACCGCAAGCCGAGTGGCCGGCCGTGAAGGATTTCGCACACCGTTTGGCAATCGTCCTAGCCCAGTCCGAACCCGATCGATTTACCGCAGCCCTTGCAAAGGCCAAGCGAACCGGCCGCATCTTCATCGACTATCTTCGCAATCAGCGCGGCGCGACGGCTGTCATGCCGTATAGTGCTCGCGCTCGCGAAGGCGCGCCCGTTGCCGTACCCATCACATGGAAGGAGCTGGGGAAACTCGACCGCGCGTCGGGCTGGCACATCGGCGATGCCAATGTGCTGCTGAAACGCGCGGCGTCCAAGGATCTGCTGGGTTGGGGACGCGCTAACCAGACGCTGCCGGACCTATGATCGCCTCTGTTCGCTTGGTGCCCCGATGAAGATCGCAACCTACAACGTGAATGGTATCAACGGTCGCCTGCCGGTGCTACTGCGCTGGCTGGAAGAAGCACAACCGGACGTCGTCTGCTTACAGGAACTGAAAGCACCGGACGAGAAGTTCCCTTTGAACGCGATCGAGGCGGCCGGTTATGGTGCGATCTGGCAGGGCCAGAAGAGCTGGAACGGCGTCGCCATCCTCGCTCGCGGTGCAGAGCCCGTCGAGACCCGGCGGGGTTTACCGGGTGACCCGGACGATTTGCAAAGCCGCTATCTCGAAGCGGCCGTAAGCGGCATCCTGATAGCCGGGTTCTATCTGCCAAATGGCAATCCAAGGCCGGGTCCGAAGTTCGATTACAAGCTGGCTTGGATGGAGCGCTTGATCGCCCATGCGGCCACGCTGTTCTGCACCGACGCGCCGGTCGTGCTGGCCGGCGACTACAACGTGATGCCGACCGAGATGGACGTCTACAAGCCGGAGCGGTGGATCAAAGACGCGCTGTTTGCACCAGAAGTCCGAGCCGCGTTCTTTCGTTTGATCGATCAAGGTTGGCTGGATGCGCTACGGGCAAAGCACCCGAACGAAACGATCTACACGTTCTGGGATTACTTTCGGAACGCGTATGGCCGTAACGCCGGGCTAAGGCTCGATCATCTTCTCCTGAACGCTCCTGCGGCTGCTCGGTTGGCGAATGCTCAAGTCGATCATCACGTCGGGGGATGGGAGAAGACCAGCGATCATGCCCCTGTCTGGATCAAACTGAAGGCCGCCCGACGGAAGCGTTCCACGACCTGATCGTCATACCGACGTGATATGCCAACACTTGGTAGGGCATCCAGCGATGCCGAAACCGGCACGCGCAGGTCCTCCTCCCGCGTGATCTCAAGCGTCGCGCCCAGACTGTCGTGGGTGCCGGAACGTCTGCTCATTCAGACGCTGACGCGACCGCACCTTGCCTGTGTTCAGGCCTTGCCGCGTTCGCCGTTTACCTTGCCTGCAGCAGCGTCGAGCTTCTCGCGGTCGTTCCCGACCTCGGCAATCAGGTCACGCGCCTGCTGCGCACTCAATCCGTGCTTCTGGGCGAAGTACTCGACCTCGTAAGGTTCGCTACCGGAAACACGGCTGCGATCACGGCCGTCGGTCTTGCTCTTGTCGTCTGCCACTGCGTGTCTCCAATATGTTCTGATCTGAAAACGCTTGGCCCGCCGAGCGTTTCCTGCGGACGACGCATAATTTCACCGCCTGAGTCGGCTTCGGCATTCAGGCTGGGTCGCTCATCAGTGCTGCTGAGTGACAGCTATCGAAGCGCCGATACCGAAATGTACGGTGCAGCAGATAGCTTAGTCAGATGATGCGCTCTCGTTATCAAGGCGGCGCGATCGACGATGATGCGACGGTTCGGGATCATCCGCGCGGGATCGCGACGAGCACGATCGCCAACGAAATCACGAAGATTGAGAGCCAAATTGCGATCTGGCCAAAGATGTGCAGCACCAAGCCCATCCAGGAGTAGCGTCAACGAAGGAGGACTACGCTCCCGACGGCGACAAAGAACGCGATCGTCGTAGGCATGGTGAGCGACGGAGAGCGGGAGAGGGAGGCTTCCGCAAGCGGTGCCAAACCAATCGCCATAACGAGCAGCCAAGAAAACCCAAATATGAGGGTGCCAAGACATATTACCCAGCGCCGGCGGACGGTGCTGAACAGACTGAAAAGCCTTATGTTCGCGCGTTGCCATGATGTTCATCTCACCGTATCATGAATGGCGAGGTGAGCCATGATTGATCCAGGACAGCCGATAATGTTCGACAGTGACTTGCCCCCCGGGCGAGGCGCCGGATTCTGGCAGATGGATCCTGGCCGTTCAGATGATAGCCTGTCGTCGAACGGCGGGGCGACGTCGAAGGTAGCTAGGTTCTTCATATTCGTCCTCGTTTTCGGTGGCATGGGGCTTGGTTTCGCCGACATGCTGCTCCGTTAACTTCAACGATCAGGACCAGCTGGGCCTTGACTGAGCGCAAGACGACCATCGTTGTCCCGACGGTGCTTTTCGCCAAGTAGCTCTACAGCGC
This sequence comes from Sphingomonas faeni, assembly GCF_030817315.1. Lineage (NCBI taxonomy): Bacteria > Pseudomonadati > Pseudomonadota > Alphaproteobacteria > Sphingomonadales > Sphingomonadaceae > Sphingomonas > Sphingomonas faeni. The sequence goes on from NZ_JAUSZF010000004.1 coordinate 251,029, forward strand.
CGGTTGTAACAATTCCGTCCTCCCGATCTATCGATGGTTTGCCGCTTGCGACCGGATGGGGAGAGCTAAGGCCGCTGCCACCCGAATAACGCCCCACGATGCTCGCCTCGGAGGCCACACCTGGCAACTCCATGCCTTCGAGAGCAGGGTTGCGTAGCGCGCTCTGGATGTCACGCTCGATCCCTTCCGAGCGTTGGTTGGACCACTTGCCGATCGCGGCGTTCCGCATGCCCTCTTGCGTCGAGCTGAGGTTCGTCTCCCAAAGGCCGGGTAGGACGCCGTTGGGACTGTTGGCGACTTCTTTGTCGTAATAGCGAGCGAGGTCCTGGCGAAGATCTTCCGAAAGGTTGAAACCGTGACTTTCGGCGAAGCTCGCATGCTGCTCCAAGGACTGGGACAGTTCGCGATAGTGACGGGCTTGCTCGTTGTAAGACTCGATGCGGCTAAGGGACTCCTCGATGGCTTTCGTTCGCGACTCACTCTGCTGTGAACGGGAGAACTGACCGGACTGACTGAAGGTCCCATCATTGGTGCTCACGGTCGCGCCAGTGGCATGGTCACGATTGATACCGTCAGTAACGGAGAGTGACTTGTCACGATTAGCAGAGGCGGTGTCCGTATCGCCTGTCGTGTTAGCGCGCGTATAAGTTTGATTGTACCCAGCGTAGGCCTCACCTTTAAGCCCTAGCATACCAGCGGCAGCGCCAATGATGCCTCCACCCTTTCCACCCTCACCCGCGCCAATGCTACCGCGAACACCTCCGATGGCCTGATCCGACCAATTGGTGCTCTTGCCGGCTTCGGATTGGTGGCGAGTGCCATTGCCAACGCTCTGGCTATTTTGCACGCCGTCGGTGCCAGTGATCGTGTTGCGATCACTAAGCTCGGTGTTGCTGCCGCTACGAACACCGGAACTGGAGTCGAAGCCCGAGGAATTATCGCTCGACCAGGAATGGCCGTTCCGAAGGGCATTTAGGTGCGAGACCTCGCGACGACTAGCCTGCTCGAACCCGTCCGCAACACGAGCGGCCATCGTCGCCTGACGGCTTTCCGTAGCGACTGACCCCTGCGTCATCGAAGCAGAGAACGGAATATTCGAGATTGCCTTCGACGTGTCGTAGACGTTCTGGCCGTCGCCAAAACCGTTCGTCGTCGCGCCGTTGTCGTGCCGGAAGCTGGATGCAAATGCACCGGTCGAGAATGCAGGCGCGTCCGACCACTGGTTGCTCTGACGCATGTTGGACGTCGAGTTCGAGAAGCTGGCATTGCCATAGGAGTAATTGCCTGTGGTCTGCTCAGCGGCTGCAGCCTCCGCAGCGTTCTGCGCCGGCGATAGAACCGATGTCGCCTGGCCCGAGATGCTCATAGCACCCTTGGCTAAGCCAGCTGCAAGGAACGGCACTGACATCAACATGAAGCCCGCGATCGTCGCAGTTTCAGCGTTAACCGCACCAATACCGGCATAGGTTCCCAACGACATGCCGCCATCCGCTACGCCCTGAGCCGCGGCAGTCGCACGCGTCATACAGATCATGTGGAGGATGACATAAAGCGGCCCCCAGGCGGCAAGATAGAAGAACCCGGTCAGGTAGCCCTTGAGCGCACCGACCCCGGTCTGAGGCATCAGGAATAGCGGGAAGATTACCGGAAACATCGCATAGAAGACGACGGTCAGCACGATGTTCAGGATAGGCACCCAGCTCATCGCCTGCTGCGCGATCGAGTTGTACGTGTTGCGCGCCTGAATATCGGCCCGCGTCGTCGCGAACGTGTCGATCGACGCCGCGCCAGGACCACCCGCCATGCCGTCACGGGCCTGCATGAAGGCATTGATGGCGGTGTGTTGTCGAACGATGTTCTCGTAGCCGGCGCTGGATGCGGTAAAAGCCTGATTGACGATCGGAACATCGGCCCGGAGCTTCGCGGAGGCCACGGCGGTCGAGAGCTTTGGATAGGTTTCCTTAGCCCAGAGCGAGGTCTGGGCGTCGATCATGCTGTGCCAAAGGCCATCGAGCATACCATAGGCCTGCGGGCAGCTGACGATGCTGCTGGACGTTGTCGCGCCGGAGCGTTCCACCCAAGGTTGAGACCGCGCAGCAGAGCCGGGTCCCATCGTTGCCCAAAGGTCTTTCGCGGAGGCAAGGTCGGTCATCGACTTCTGGCCGAGCATGACGTCGCCGAATACGCAGTTTTTGAAATGCGAAGACAGGTTGGTCGCGAACTCGGCGTCGCGGATTTGGAAATTGCGCGTCGCATCGAGCAGACGCGCACCATAGACCATGCCGTTGGATGAATAGCTAAGCTGGCTCGGCATCGTGAAAACCGTTTCGGCCGTCCGGGTCAGCCAGTCACCGACCTGACTGGTGAAGCTGGCGATTACCCCCAAACCGAGGGGTACGTTGTCGACAACGGCGGGAGCCAGTGATGGATTGATCCGGTCAGTCACCTTAACCGTGACGGTCGGGACCATGAGGCACATGTAGATGAGCGACGAGCCGAGGAACCAGTTGAGCCAGACGCGCACGTTCATGGTGAAAGCGACTGCAACGAGCGAGTAGATCAGGCCAAGGACCATCACCACCTGGAGGAGGGAGCGGTAGCCGCCCCCGCCCGTCCAAGCCGCTACCGCGTTGAACGTGTTGACGATGTATTCGCCACCGCCAATCGTGAAGACCTCAACCATGCTCCGTCACCCGCCCTAGTTGAGGCCTTGGGCACTCAGGCCCCGCGAGAAATTCAGCGATGCCGACATCGCCGGCGACATGCTGTTCTGAAGGGTAGATTCGAGCATCACCGACTTATTGATGAGCGCGATAGTCTGGTTCAGCGTGTCCTTCAGCTTGACGTCACGCTGAGCGTAGCGCGTGCGCGCCTCCGCCAGTTGATCGCGCCACATTTTGCCCATTTCGGCATCGGCCGGCTGGACCTGAACGGTAGACTGGCTGATCCGGTCGAGCATGTTCTCGATCATCGACGAGAGGAGGTTCACAGCGACGATTTCAGCCAGCGCGCTGGTTTCGCCATCGGCGAAGTTCTGGTGCGCCATCGCCTGTACCGCGAGCATCTTATACAGCGGCAATGTCGTCATATTGAGGAGCTGCTGTTCGGGCGCATCGAGCGCCGCATCGGTGCGGATCTTGGAATTGATAGAGTCGATCATTCCCTTGATCTTCGAGCGCAGGCCCGGCCCCGCCTGCAGCGTCTGCTCGGTCATGTTGAGGCATGCTTGTGCCTCGTCGCAGTGCAGGATCTTCACCGGCGTGCCTGACGCGGTGCCGTCGAGAAGAGCGGTTACGACCGCATCCTCGGCCGGACCCACGAAGCCGACGATCGCTCCGGCCGGGGCCTTCGGATTGATGACGATCGTACCGACGAGCGTCATGAGATATTCCGAGAATTGCTGATCGGTGCTCCCGAACTTGTTCGACTTTTTGATAGCATCCCAGGTGTAATTCCGTGGGTTACCGGGGATCTTGTCGGCCAACGTCGGATCGGTGTTACCGTCGAGAGTGGCGTCCTGTTCACCGCCCGCGCCGCAGCCCTGCCGTGACCGCGCCCAGTCGGAAAACTTGCCCTGTGAATTGCCGACGGCTGCGCAGACCGTCGAGCGTGCGCCGGCCATCTTCGGCCAGACCGATCCGACCAACCCTTGCGCCGCTTCGCAGGACGATATGTTCATTTGGTTCGTCTGCTGCGCCTTGTTGGCCATGCTATCCATGACCTTGCCGATCTCAGGCGAGACGCTGTCGATCGCCAGCTGGAAAGCAAAACCCAACGCGTTGTTGGCAGTCGCCTTCAGCATGGCGACCATCTCAGCGCCGTTGATGAAGCTGAAGGAGCCGGTGAACAGGTCGATCCCACCGCAGCCGGCCGAGACCTTGGGCATCTGCAAGTTGAACGGCTGAACGCTCTTTTGCGGGAAACGCGTCCAGACGTTGCCCATCGAATAATAGCCAGCGGTCTGCCCCTGATAGGCGCTCGGCCCGGTCACGTTCGCGGCACCGCCCGCGTCCTGGAAGAAGCTGTTCATCTGCCCCGCGACGTCGGCGCGGGCCATGCCAACGGGAATCATGCTCGCGGCACCAAGGCTCATAGCGACTGCAGCCGTCCGGCGAAGGAGGGCGCGGAAGGGGGAGGGACGAGGAGAAGGGGCGTGCGCCATCAGAAGTCACTCCCGACCTTGGCATTGGTGAGCATGAAAATGCGTTCCATGACTTCGTCAGCCGACATCACGCCAAAGCCGATCGGCACGGTTTTGCGCGTGACGGTATCGAACAGCACCAGCGCCGGCGTTGCGAGCGGCACGCCCATGCGCTGACGCTGGCCGCTGTCGACGACATAGTTGGGGAACTGGCGGCTCGGACCGCCATCCGTCGACACGGCCATGACGGTGATGCGGTGGCTGTCGGCAACCGAGCGCAGGATTGGCGAGAAGACCTCACAGGCAGCACAGGACTGCGCGAAGAAGTAGAACATGCCGTAGCGCTGGCCGAGGCGCGAAAGCACCTGGTCGCGGGTGGCGGCACGGTTGTCCGTCCATGCTCGCTTGCCGATCGTCGAGACCGGCCGCTGCAGCGTGTAGTCGATATCCGGGTTCTGCCAGAGCGCTCGCTGCCAGGTATCGGAGAACGTCGACGCGCGATCGAGCTGCTCGCGCTGGTAGCGGACATAGGCGATAACATTCGCCTCGGTCGGCTCGAGGATCGCCCGCGCCTTCAGTTCGTCCAGTTGCTTGGTGATTGCCTTCAGCTGCGCCGTCGACGACTGCTGCGGCTGCGTGGACGCCTGCGGGGCGGTCGGTTTGGCCTTGGGCCGCTCGCAGTAGAACCACTGGCCGAGTTTCCGCTCGCCACAATAGAAGTCGCCGCTCTGCTGCTGCTCCGGGGCGTCAGACGTCCGATCAAATTCGGGCTGGACCACGGCATTAGTGGCCTGCGCATCGTCATCATCGATCGCCTCAGCCATCGACGCGCTCTGCAGATCTACGGCCTGCGCGAACGCGGGCGTGGCAACAGACGCCATCGCTGCAAGCAGCATCAGGATGGCGGCGGTCAACCGCCCGGCACGTTTAGTCTTGATCGTCGTCATCATCATGCTCCCCGTCGAGCTCAATCATTGCGAGTTTGAGAACTGACATCATCGCGGCGACGTCGAGCATCCTGGTGCCCTGATCGAGCATCCGGACGATGCCGCGAAGGTGGCTGCGGCCGTGCTTTCGGCCCTTAATGGTCGCACGCATTCCGGTTTCCCGGCGAACCAGCCAGCCCTTGTCCGCCATGCGCGGAAAGGCCTGCTCGACCTCGTGCGGATCGACATCGCACTGAAACCAGTGCGAGATGGTCTGCGCGACTTCGCCAGCCGATGTGCCCCGGGCGGAGCGATGGATGCGAAGGAAAATGGCAAGATCGAGCACCGACATGTCGATCGAACATGGCCCCCCCGGACCGCCAACATCATTTGCCCCCGTGAAGGTCATAATACCCCTGAATTTTAGTTTGAATGTCGGCCATTACGGAGACCTCATCGGGCAGCTTTGCTGCGTCCATGAACTCTGCATAGACTTCGGAAAAATCCATCTGTGACAGGTCGAGGCGCTGGAACTCCTCGATCGAAAAACCCTTGCAGGTCTCGTCCTTGGGCTTGGCCCACGGCTTGCCGATTTGCTGCCGGCCCTGCTCCTGAAGGATGCGAGAGAGCTTGCTGCCAAAGCAGCAATAGGCGTCCTTCGACGTGACACAGACGCCTAGAACCTTTTCGGAGCAGTAGGATCCGACCTTGTGACACAGGCCCTTATCGTCCTTCTCGTCGAGCTGCTTTTCGGCCGAACTGCACAGCCAGGGCGTGAGCAGCGGAACGCCGCTGCCGGAGCAGCAATTCGAGGCGCCGAAGATCTTCTTGTTGCAGGTGCCGCGCTCACCGGAAAAGACGGTGAGGTTGTCCGGATCAAACTGCTTGCCGGCGTCGCCGATCGAATGGAGCGCAACCAGCGCGTCCTTGAACTCGGTCGACGCTTCGCGTTCGATCGTCTCGCAGCTACCGTTGAGGCAATACACATCCCCGCCGCAGACATACTGCTTATCGGCTGGCGCCTTATCATCAGAAAGCGGGCAACTATAAACCCGCTGCGACACCTTGCAGGCGCCGCTTTGCGGATCGTCGAGGCACTCGTCGCGCAGGAACTTGCATTGCTTGTTGGCATCGAGATCGGTGCAATCGCTTGCCGGCGTGAGACGCTGACAGGTGAAGGACCGCGACCACGCCCAGCACGCTTGCGTGACGGAAACGCTCTCGATGATCCGGGTCTCAGGGCCTTCAGTGCAGACTTCGGTCGCTTGGGGTACGCACGTCGTGTCGCCGGCAAGCGCGGGGCAGGTGCCCTCGTTGCGGGCAACGGTGACGCTAAGCGTCCCTTCCTTCTTCAGATAGGCCGTGCCGGTCGCGTTATTGTAATGGCTGGCGATCTCGGCAGCCGACAATTCGGGGTTGCAGGAATATAGCTGGGCAGTGCCACTCACATTCTTCTTGCAGTATTTCCGGTAGCCTTCGACGTCGTTCCCGCCGGCACCAAGCTCGATCTGCGCGTCGCAGATGTGCTTCGAGACAGGCTCCGCGCGGCAAACGCCAGCGCCGACCTTCGCCTGCATGACGCTGTTTTTGGCGAACCCGTAGCCTTCGTTTTTGTCGAGAACGCCGTAGTAGAACCAGCGCGCGGTGTTGATGACGGTCGGCACAAGGTTTCCGCGGCAGGCCTCAACCGTATCGGTGACCTTCGAACCCTTGTTGCAGGTCGCCTCATAATAGCCCTTCGAGCCGACCGATGGCGGGAGCGCCGTGCATGTGCCTTCGGCACCGCCAATGTTCTCGCCACCCAGATAGGTGTCAGGATCCTTCTCGATCGCGGTGCCGCGCGAGGTGGCCGCGAGGATCTCGGCATTGCTGAAGGTCGCCCGCGTGCGGCCGCGATCGGTCACCGTGCCGAACGCATCGTCGGTGCCGGCTTTCGAGCCACCATCAACCACCAGGCGGCCGGGATCGTCGAAGTAGACCTTCTCAGCCAGATCGGTGCCGCCAAAGCCCGGCAGTTGTGCGAGCTTGGCGTCGTTCGGACCCAGACTCTCATCAGCGCGCATCGTTTTGCCGAGGTCGGCGCCCTGCTTGCGTGCTTCCTCGATCGTCGTCTGCGCGACGACGCCGCTGGTGGCGCCTGCGAGGACGCTCAGTAGCAGAGAGAAAGCGACGCGCTTCACTCAGACGCCCTTGCTGAGATTGCGCAATGCGACGGATGCGACGCCAGCACCGGGACCGTGCGCCGCGACGAAGGTGTCGAGTACATAGCGAACCGAGACGTTGCCGGTGATCTTGTCGTGCGTTGGCACCGAGGTGGTGCAGTTCAGGCCCGAGCAGAGATCGAAGTCGGTCGAGACGGCGACATAGGTCGGCACAGCTTCGACGTTGAACGCACGAAAGAGTCGGGGATCGATTCCGACATTGGACAGCTGATCCTTGTCGGTGACGACCTTGCCCAACATGGCGCTGAAGGCCTTCATCGAGTTGTTCGGGAAGCCCCGGAAGACGACTACACCGCCTGCCTTGGCTGTGTCGGCGATGAGCTGACGGAGCGCCGCGGGCGGCATCGACAGGCTCGCAAAGGCGATGAACTGCGGGGCATCGCCCTTGGTGCCGGCGACGTTCTGGCTCGCGCCCTTGATGATCTCGTCGAAATCGAACGCACCGTCACCGTTCATCGGCAGATCGGCCTTGGCAAGGTTCGCCAGATTGTCGGTGCTCTTGGCCTGGATAGCGACCGCTTCCTCACGGAACGCGTCGCCGCGGTTGCGGACGTGTTCGGCAAAGATGTCGGCGTCACCCTGCATGGCGGCCGAGCGGCGCTTGATGGCCTCGAGGTCGAGACCATCGACGGTCTGCGCGATCGCCTGAATGCCGGCGAGACCGGCAAGTGCGGCGATGACGATGGTGATGCGGCGCATATCAGTCTCTCCTCAGAGCACGCAGCAGTTGCGCTTGCGCCAGACGAGGTAGCCCATGTCCTCGCCCTTCACGGGGAAGGAGCGGCCTGCCTGCGGTGGCATGGTCGAGGCCCCGAGAGGTGAGCAGGCCATCTTGCCGCTGACCATCGGGATCGGGTTGACCATCTGGACGCGGTATTGCTGCTTGCGCAGCACCGGCATGGGGTACTTGTTGCACAGCCCCTTGGATCCCATCGTGCCCCAGGCGAGGCCTTCGCGGTGGATCTTGAAGGCGAAGCGGGCAAGCGCGAGACGCGACGCCTGCACATGGCCGATCGAGGCGGCGATGTTGCCGTTGACCGGATACATCGGACCTTGACAGCCAGCGCACCAGAAAGTCGCATCGAGCGGCAGCTTGGCGGTTGCAGCGATGCAGTCGCCGGCACACGCGGCTTGCGCAATCGGCGACGAGAACAGCACGGCTTCCGGATTGATGAGGGCGGTGAGCGAGTCATCCTGCCAGAGCGGATCGACCTCGGTCATGTAGGCGATGTCGAACGACGCCTGCTCAAAGCACAGGAAATCGGTCAGGATCTCCATCCAGTAGAGCAGCGGATAGACGTACCAGTGGACGTGCCACTTGGACGTGTTCTGCCCGTTGCCTCCGGTCTGCGACGGTCCCGAAAGCTGACCCTGGCCAATGTCGAACCCGGGCGCGATCTTCGTGCCACCCAGATTAACGAAGCACCAAGGCTTGGTGGTGACGTCAGCAAGCCGCACGGGCTCCCAGAACCCGGCCGAGATACCGATGCGCGGCACCGGACTGCCGCACGCGCAGACGGGAAGGGACGGGTTTTCGGTGTCGGCACGATTGCTCGGCCAGATCTTGAGGCCACCCACCGAAAGCGGGAAGAGGCAGGACCAGCAGACGTCGGTGATCGGGTTCACGAACTTGCCCGAGCACTTCGATTGCGCCTCCGCGCGCGGGCTCAGCGTCATCGATAGCACGAGCGCACCGAGCATAAGCGTAAGGAGGCGCAGAAGCTTCACGCGTGCTCCTCCGACGCCTGTGCGGCGTCGAGGAAGGCGTTGTCGGCCCGGTTCTTACGGAAGACGTACAGCGCTGTATGCAGCGCCGTCATGGCAAGGATGGCGGCCACAATAAGCGAAGCGGGACGCCCGAAAAGGGCAACGAGCGGCGAGATCGCAATCACACCGATCCCGGACAGAACGCAAAGCACCTGGAAGGTGCGCCGCATGGCGCAAAGATCGTCGGTTTCAGGCGCTGCCATAGGCGTGCGCAGGAGGTCGAGCCAAAGCGGCATCAGCTTATTCCCTTCAGCTTGATTTCGGAGAGCTTCAGGACCCGACCATTCTGGACGGCGACGGCCGGCGTGTGCCGAATGCCGAGTTTGCCGGTGAGGCGACCTTCCTGATCGAAGTAGAAGCGGCGCTTGCGGTTGGTCATCTCTTCGATCGGCGAGCCGTTCACGAGGATGATCTTGGCCTTCAAATCGCTGTACTGCGACGTCGCCCATGCCATCTGCGCGGCGTCATCGCCGTCGACGAACACCAGTGCCTGGTTAACCGCGACGAAATCGAGCGGGTTCACGGTCTGCCCGGCGCGGGCGATGTAGTTGCCCTTCTGGTCCTGGACATCGCGCTCGATGACGATCGTCGGATCATACGCCCAGCTGCGTGGTTCCGTCGTCGCGGTGATGCCGGCGACCGGCTTCGGCCGACGCACGCGCGCCTCAGACCGCTTGGCAAACTCGGCGTTCATGCGGTCGATGCCGCCGCTGGCTTGCAGCCGCTGCAGGCGGGCCTCGATCGTCGCAAGCAGATCCGGCTCGATGATTGGAAAGGCCTGGCCGACGACACCTTGATCGCTCGCGCGCGTCGCAGACGTTAGCGACACGGAGAGCAGGGCGACGATCGCAAAGGACTCGATCGCTCGCTTCACAGGATTGGCTGCCCAACGCCGACAAGTCTGTTCGAGCAGGCGTAGCCGATCGCGGCATAGCGGCTGTCGAAGCCGTCCTTGTGCGGGCTGCCGACATAGTAGCAGCCGGGCGGAATGACGCCCGTAGGGCCAGCCACCAATGGCTCGCCTAATTTGGTGACGGGCTTCATGTAGCTGACGAGCTTGCCGGCAACGAACACGTCGGCACCCCGGTGGACGACGGTGTCACCGGGCATGCCGTAGACGATCTTGCCGAACATCTGCTTTTTCGCACCGAAATGCTTGATGACGAGCGGGACGGCTGGCGGCACGAAAAAGACGTACTCACCGCGCTTCGGAACCGCTGTCTTATGAATGACGAACGCCCAGTTCGGCAAAGATTCCGATGCGTTTATGAGCAGCCCGTGCGTGTCCCGCCACTCCGCGATCGCGTTCAGCGAGATCCCGCCGGCGACGAAAAGGCCAAGCGCTGCCCAGAGACGCTTGCGGGGGCGGAAGCCCTCGGCCGCTGCTGGCGCCGAGATTGCCTTACTGGCCACCGGGGCCACCAAAGCTCGAGACCATCGCGCCGGCAACCGCCGGATTCACCGGTGCGACGTCTTGCGCTGTCGCGGGGGCAGGCACTGTGGCGAAGGGGTTCGGCGCGGCGGGAACGGGGGCAACCTGCGCGGTTTCCACAGGTGCGATCGCCGGAGCGACGGGCACCTGGCCCTGCATCATCGAGCCCATCTGCGCGGGCGTCGCCGGCATCGGCGCCCTTACGCCAGAGGCATAGATCGCCCTGGCGACGTCGGCGGTGATGTCCGGAACGCTCTTGGACAGGACAGCCTCGCCGACGAGAACGACCTGGCCAGCAGCACCGCGACGCTGCAGCTCGGTGTCGAGCGACGCCATGAAGGCGCGCATCTGCGCCTGGACCTGATCGGGCGGGGTCGCGCTGCGGGCTTGCGCCTGCACGTACTCGCCAACAATGCGGGACAGGTCTGCCTTGACGATATGCTGCGGCTTTTCAGCGGTCACGACCTTCGTGACCCACATGGCCCAGACGAGCGCGAGGACGAGCGCCGCACCGATCAGCAGCTGCGCGGCGGTGTAGCCTGCGAACACCGTCTTGCGCCGGACAGTGATAGCGGCAGGAGCGGTCACAGCAGGCTCGGCCGTGGGGGTGTCGACGGCCTCGGTCATGCGCGATGCTCCCGGCGAGCGGCGTCACGCGGCAAAATGGCGTGACGGCGGAAGAACATGATCGTGCCGGAGATGACCATATGAACGATCCCGACGATCATCTTGAACTGGTCGAGCCGGGCAGCGTCCGCTGCGAGGTAGCGGCTGGTCAGGTTCTGCAGATGATTCATCATGCCATCAAGCGAGAAGCTGCCAATGAGCAGGAAGAAGAGGACGAACACGCCCCACGTCATCAGCAGCGTCGTGGCCATAAAGCCCGCGAAGTGCAGTCCGAAATAGAGGAAATAGCCGTAGTCGACCTTGCGTGTCGTATGGAGGGGCTGAAGAACGGTTGCCATTGCTGTCACTCCGCTGCGATCGCCAGCGCATCGTCGGCGCTCGGATCGGTCCACTTTTCAGGGTTGTCGGGGTAGGCGATCCGCTCGATCGCCTCTTCCATCGTCAGGCCTTGCGCGAGCAGGTCGTGGATCGCTGCAAACGTGCGTGGCGACGACGAGTAGACCGTCGCCGAGTAGGGATCGAGGACAAGCCGGCCGACCGCCAGCGTTTCCGGACCCTTGATCATCACGTCGGAATATTCGGAGCCGTTACGCTTCAACGAGCGGAGCAGCGCGTCGGTGTAATCGTCCATCTCGAAGCGATCGTGCTTCTTGAAGTCGGCGATCGTCTCCGCCTTCTGCTGCAGGATGACGAACCAGTCGCTATTCTCGAGGGCGGCTTTGGACCCGTCCGACTTGTAATAATCGTTGAGGCTCTGCGTGGCGGTCACCAGCGACGCGCCGTATTTGCGGCAGGTGCGTGCATAGGCTTCGATGAAGTCGGCCATCGAGCCACCCTTCAGCATCTGCCATGCCTCATCGAGCAGCAGGGCTTTCGGGATCGAACGGTCCTCGCGACGCATGGCCTGGCTCGCCATGAACATGATCGCCGTCAGGGCGACGCTACGAAGCTCCTCGCGCGACGACAGATCCGACAGCTCGAACACCGTCAGGTTGTTCTTGAGCTGGAAGGACACCTCGCCCTCGAAGAAACGGCCATAGGTGCCGTCGGTCGAGAAGGGGCGCATTGCGATCGCGAGATTGATGGCGAGCGGGTTTTCGGTTTCGTCGAGCGCGGCGATGACGTCATTGACGGAGCCCTGCCGGCCTTTCTCCGCCCAGACTTTGTTGATTGCGCCATCGATCAGGCCGCGCTCGGTATCGTCGAGCTTGTCGATGTGACGCGCCATCTGGTTCACAATCGATTTGAGCATGGCGAAGCAGTCCATGAGGTAATCCTCATCGGTCTCCGCCAGCACCGGATCGATCATCGAGAACGGGTTGATGCAGAAGCCCGACGACATCGTGAACTCGACGAACGCGCCGCCCTGCAGCTTGCAGGAATGCTCGAACGAGCGGCCGTCGTCGATCACTACGACCTTGGCACCGGCGCCGACCATCGAGGAGCAAAGCTCCTGCAGCGCCACCGACTTGCCCGAGCCCGACTTGCCGAAGACCGCCACATTGTGGTTGCCGGCGGTGTTCTCGAATGGCGACCAGAAAAAGGGCTGACCCCGCCTGCCGATCAGCATCAGATGCGGGTTGTTGCCGCCCAGATATTCCCCTTGCAGCGGCATCAGGCTGGCGGCCGTCGTAGTCAGGACGGTGCGCAGCCGCTTCATGTTCTTCAGGTCGAACGACAGGCCATTGGCCATCGTCATCGGCATCGCAGCAAGAAGGCCCTGGATCTGTAGATAGCGATCGTCGAGCAGGTCCCAGCCTGCCGCACGGTACACTGACTTGAGGATGCGCTCATTGGCGTCGCCCTTGCCCTTTGGGCTGAACGAGGTGACCGAGTAGAAGGCCTGTACGAGCTTGCGGCCCTGGCGCAGCTCGTCCTTGACGAACTTCCACTCCTCGGACTGATCCTTCAGCTGTGGCAACATGCGCGCGGACTTGCTGTCGGCGAGGCTGGTGGTGCGCATGAACTTGCGACCGGCGCGCTGTCCGGAGGCCTCGGCGTCAGGGAAGTCGAGGCAGAGGTTGGTCGACACCGGGCAGGGCATGCGCAGCTTGTCGGCGAACATGTCGCCGATCAGCTTGGCCATGTCCCAGGGCGCCCAGCGCTGCGGCAGGTTGCGCACCGAGAAAGAGCGCACGTCGAACGTGTCCGGGTAGATTTCGCCAATCTCGGGCGCGTTTTCGACCGTCTTTCCGGTCGGACGGAAGCGCTCGGTGCGCAGCAGGATGCGGTCCGGCTCGATCTTCATCTCGAGGTCGTGGCGCACGGCCTGGTCGGCGATCGGATCGAACGGATTGTAGGTGATCGTGTCGTCACCTGGCGCCGTCGTCGGCGAGGTGATGTCATCGATCCACGAGATGAGACCCTTGGGGTCGATCGCGCGGGCATGAACGCCGAGCGACTCCAGGGCCGAGATCAGGCCATCCATTACCGAGACAATCTCTTCGTTCGATACGCGGCTCGATTCCGGGGTCGAATAGGACAAACCGAGCCGATGATTGCGCAGGCAGAATGGCGCGGAAGCCGACAGCGAATTCCACACGCCACCCATCAGATACTCGGTCCGATGACGGGCCATCCGCTCGTAGATGCCCGACGCCGAATAACGCGGCATGTACCACTGCGAGAGCTTCTCGCTGATGCGTGGGCTCATCCAGCCATGGACCTGTAGCGCGCCGGGCGTAGGAATGCCTTCGGACAGCAGCTGCGCCAGCATCTCGTGGCTCTGCTCGTTCGCGCCAATCATTGGGGTGGCTTCGAGGAAGAACCCGCGCGAAGCGCTGTTGTAGTAGATCTGCGTCTTCGGATCGTAGCTGCGGTAGGGCAGCCAGTGGACAAACCGCGGGACAACCGAGTCCGGACGGCCGTTCTCAGGCTTGGCGGAGTCGCCGAGGAGCGTGGAGAGCAGGCCTTTGAAGATGCTCACTGGACAACTCCGGGGAAAGAGGACTCGCGCAGCACGGGCAGCGGGTTCGCACTCTTTGCCGCCTCCCGCGCTTCGGGCTCCGCACGGGCAAGACCGGCACGAACAGCCGGATTGGTGCCGACAGCGGCGATCGCGGTGCGCCCGGCCGGGGTCACGTATTTCGGCGTAATAACCGAGGTGGACGTAACGACCGGACGAACAGGCGCGGGTGACGGGAGAGGCTTGGCGGTGGTGGTCATGCCAACCGCGACCGGCACGTTTGTCATGGTGGCCGCTGGCTTCGAGCCATAGGTCAAAGCGGTAGGAGCGCGGAGAGCGGAAGGGGGCACCGAAAGGCGGCGCGGCGTCTTCGAGAGCCGACGGGCGACCTGGTCCTTGATGTCACCGACGGGATCGGCATGGCCACGAGCAGCCGCGACCGCAGCGGCGCTCGGCATGTCCGGATCAACGGCCGCGTCCTCGCTTGCGAATAGAGGCTGATCGGCGTGATCAATTGCAGCAAGCAGGTTGTCACCACCGGTGGCCGCGCGGACCTCGGCCGGCGTTGTGGCGACCGTATTGCTGGCAAGGGCCTGCTGCCATTCACCGCGCTCAACAACCGCGTGTACGGCTGTCTGCTCATGCAGTCGGCCCGCCGCATCGATCTGCGCCGGGAAAATGATGCGCAGTACGCGCTCCTGGCTGCGTGCAGGCACAGCAGCCGCGGTATCGAACCCACGGCCCTCGGTACGCGGTGCCGTGTACGGCCCCGCGGGAGTAATCATGCGGTCGCCATCTTGGCCCGAAATCAACGCCAGAGCGCGATCGTCGATGACCGAACTGGGCGCGCAGATACCATCCGGCGCGACACAGCTGAAGCTTCCTTTCACATTTCCGCCGAGCGTCGTGCAGCCAGTCATCATGGTACCGGCTGCAAGCGTCACAGCGAGACAAACGTGGACCTTGTTCACGACCGGCCTCCAGCGATGAAGGAAGCGAGTGCTTCCTTAGGACGATAGCCCTCGATCATCGCGCCATCGGCGCGGACGATGACGGGTGTTCCGTTCAGGCCATGCGACCGGGCAAAGCGCTCATTGGCATCAAGGCCCGAGGTGTCGCAGGTGGCGGCGTTGCGCAGTAGCTCGCCGGCATAGGCCTGATGAAGCGCGGTCTCGCGGTTCTTGGCGCAATACACCTGATTGGCGAGGTCGCGGCTGCCAAGCACCGAGATCGGACGCTCGACCACCCGGACGTTCATCGAACGCAACGTGTTCGACAGAGCGCGGCAGTAGCCACAGCGAAAGTCGCTGAAGACCGTAACCGTCTTGCCCAACTGGTTGCCCCAGACGATTGCGCCATCCTTGGGGAGGCCGTCGAGCGAGATGCGCGATGGTGTCGCGGGCGCCGTAGATTGCGTACCGGCACCGACCGCCTTGGCAATCGGGGGCTCGCCGCTGTCAGCCGCGTTGTTGGCTTTGGCGGCCCCGCCGATCAGCGTGTCCGGATTGATCTCGAGCAGACGGGTCGCGGTCAGATCCTGCCGCGTCTCCATGTCGTAGACCCGGCCGATGACGAGGTAGCGTCCCGAGCGATCGACGTAGAACAGGTTGTTGCCCGCCGTCACTTCGCACAGGCCATCGACAACCGCGCAGTCGACCTTGCTGACCTTCGTCTTGGGTAAGCGGGCCTTGAGAAGCGAGATCACCGATGCGTCGACGGGGCGAAGCGCCGCATAGGCCGCTTTTGCGCCGATCGCGGCCGCAATGAATGCCGCAACGATCGCGAGGAGGATGAATACCCGTCCCACGGTGACGCGCTGGTCGGCGCTGCTATCAGTTCCGAACATAAACACCCTCCAGAAAGACGATCTCGACGTCGACGCCGGTCGGCATTTCGATGACCGGCTGGTACTGCTCGGCGCGCTCGATCAGGTATTTCGAGAGGTCCTTGCCGGACTCCTGCGCACCGCCACCGAGCGCCCGCAGGCCGACGTTCCCGAGGTTCGGCGTGTGATTGATGCCACCGTTGCCGCTGGTCGAAATCGTCGCCAGTGGCGCGTTGAAAGCGGTGTTGAGCGCGTTGCCCGCCCCGCCAACGAGCCCCGCGAAGAACGCCTGCATCGCCAGCGAGCCTTCGCGGCTAACCACGCGACCACGCACGCCGGTCTTGCCGCCAAAGGCGATGAAACCTTTGACCTCGGACTCCGCGTACCGCCCGCCCGGTTGCGGGCAGGTCATCTTCTGAAGCTTGATGTAAACCTTCTCGCTCGACAGATCGCCGCGCGCCGCACCGTTGATGAGGCAGCCCTGGATCTTAGTGGTGAGAAGCTTGCCGTTCTGCAGCACCGAACGCGCTGGCCCGGTGATGCGTAACACCACGGGCAATGGATCGCTCTGGCTGTTGACGCCAGCGGACGCATCGACGCCCACGACGACCTTTGCTGATGCGAAGCTGTTCGCAGGGAGGTAGTTTGGGCTGTCGGTATAGACCGTGTTGCCCTTCGACACCTTGGAGGCATTGCCAGTCTCGGCCGAGCCGAACGAGACCATTTTTACTTCGCTGAGGCGGGCGGTCGCAGGCGCTGGACCAGGGCCGGTAGCACCAGGGTTACCGTACAGCGCGGCACTGCCGGGGCCGTACATTGCCTGCGGGCCGGGTGTCGGTACGGGCACGGCCGCGCGCTCATTGACCTGACGGCGCAGCTGATCGTTCTCGGCCTGATAAGCGGAAACGACACGCTGGCCATCGGCCGACATCGACTGGTTCTGGGCGCGCATCGCATCGAGTTGCTCGGCAAGCTGCGCGACGCGGGCGTTGGTGCCTTCGACACCCTTCAGCTGGTTCTCGTTGGACTGGAAACGGTTTTCGGACTGCGCCATCCACTCCTGCTCGGACTTGGTCTTATTGGTCATGTCGCTGACCGAGACCGTCTTCTTGTCCGCGCTATCGGGATCGATCTTCTTGGGACCATCGTCGCCACCGAAGATCCAAAACGAAGATGCCACCAAGACGACGCCGCACCCGGCGGCGAGCTTCATCTGCTGCTTTTTGCGGGTCTCGATGTTGCCATCCAGTTCCGAGGCGATCGGGGATACACCGTCACCGTCGCCAGCTTCCGGTGCGTCGAGCGGCTTGCGCTCGCGGGAGAAGATATTCTTGATGCCCATGACTTAGTTTCCGTTCCGCGAGACGAGGTAAGCGGTCGTGACCCGACCGGGCGCGAGCTTGGGTTCGGCGATCGACACCGCGAGCGCGCTAGGCGGAGCGACGCTCGCCTCGGTCAGCGTGGTTTCCTTGGTGCCTTTGTTTTCGATGCGCAGGACGCGACCGGTGAGGGCTTCGCCGCGATATTCAGAGATCATCTGGACCTTGAGGTCGCCGACATAGACAGGCTTGAGCGAGCGCTGACGCATCTCGAAGCCGTCGACCGTCTTGTTGGCGTACATCGCCTGCACGAGCGTCACCGCAGCCTCCTCCGGCGAGGATGTCTGTGCTACCTTGGTGGTCGTGCCGGCTTCCGCGGCGTCCGCCTTGGCGATCGCCGGGTTCGAGACGAACACCTGCACAGCCTGGTCGCCGCTTATCCGGCACTGGAACTTGTAGACGTAGCCGCGCTTGCTGGTGCCGAAGAACGATAGAAGCTGGCGGCCGAAGCCTTCCGGCACCGACAGGTAGATGTCGCCACGGACCGGCTCGTTGACGACAGAGAAGTCGTCGGAGGGGTTGCCGGTGTTGATCTTGGACACACCCGCGAACTCGTCGCCGACAAGGCTGATCCGGGTGAGATCCTTGGCGGAGGCATTGCAGGAGACCTGCGCGCCGTCGTCGGCCATCAGCGTCTGGTCAGCGGCCGCGAAGGCGGGCGCCGCAAAGACGAAGAGGGCAACAGCAATCAACGCCGCGCCAACGATGCGGCTCAGCCAGCAGAAGGTGCGGGTGGAGAGGGCAGTGCCGAGTGCGGCGCTACCGATGGCATAGATTGGGGTCACATCATGGCTCCCGGGCGGGTCTTGGGCTGGACCATGCTGAAGCCCACAAGCTTCAGGGTCATGCCGGCATATTCCCAGTCGTAGACAAAGGTACGCTGCTCGGAGGAAACGACCTTTTGACCGATGACTGTGTTGAGCTTTCCAGTGACCGTCGACTGGAGCGCCTTGGGGTCGATCTCCATACCGTCGAGCGTGAAATACTGCGACATGCTCGAGCCGCGCTGCTCATCAACGATCTTGAGCAGGTCGGCTTTGATCTTGCCCTGCGATTTAGGCGAGACGATCGCGAGGACCGACTTCATCCAGTAATCGAGACTGCTTGGGGTGCGGTTGAGCGTCAGCACGGCCGTGTCACGGGTCACAAGCTCCAGATACTCGCGCGAGACGCCAGACGTGGACAGCGTGACCGACGAGCCAAGAACAGGCTGCAGCACTATTTCCCGACTGCGCGTTGCCGACATCAAAAGCAGAAGCGCGACAATTCCTGCGAGAACCAGCGCGGCGATGCCGAGGACATTGCGCTGGCGGAGGACGCGCTGCGACTGCGCGTGCTGATAGCTAAAATCCATGTTAGCCCACCATCAGTCGGAGGTAGGAAGGTGGCGTGGCGCGGAGCGACGGGAAGCCGCCTGGCAGATGCCAATACGCCAAATGAATCAGCCACGAAGTCGCCCGCCCCGCCTTGGCCCTCCTAAGAGCCCACCAGCCTAGGACGGCTAAGCCGATCCCGATGACGATGTGTTGGGACAGGATCCCCCAGGTGAAGGGGATAACCATCGCGAGGAACTCGTCGAGCGTCCAGAACCCGATCAGCTCAGGATCGTCGAGGTGCGATGGGATCACGTACTTATCGGCTGACATCACGCCACCTTCAAAGACGATGCCGGCGAAGCTGCTATCAACGCCGGCACGAAGTCGGTTCAGATGGTGGCGGTGACCGTCGAGGTGACGATTGGGATGCCGGTACCGGCACCGACGCCCACACCGACCGGGATCGCGACCTGGCCGAGCGAGAAGCGGCCCGAGGCCAGGCCGACGACGCCGCCAGCAAGCGACAGGACGGTGATGATCTTGCCGCCCGAACCTTCAAGGAAGCCGGTGAACGCTTCGAGCGCCGTGTTGAACGTGGCGTCTGCACCGGCGAATGCCGGGGATGCCAGAACAGCAGATGCGGCTGCCGCACCGATGACCGCCAGGGCGGTCGTCTCGGCGCGACGGCCGATCTTGAGCATGGTCTTCATGGTAGGGATTCTCCTTCGATCGAGCGCATTTCAGAGCGCCCAAGAGGAGACTGGCCGGCACGAATCTTTAGCCGCAAACGGAAACCGTCGGAACGATGCGAAAGCTTATGCTTTTCTTCTTAATTCAGCGTGATTTTGCCGTTTGCGAATCACAGCGCCCGTCTGAGCCGGGCGCCTGCCCGGAAATCCAGGGCACCTGCCCGGAAAGCGCGGGCAGACTGTTTTGGGATATCCGGTCATCCAGTTTGGCATCCAGATCGTAACTGGTTTAGCCGTTACGCCGCAGGATGCGGCCTATCCTTTTCACGAGTATGCCGGGGGAAGCTGAGGTCGGAAGTGGACTCGAGATTGAAGGTTGACCAAAGTGACGGCTGAAAAGGCGTATCATATTTCCGTTTCGGATCACTATTTCCGCCTAACCAGCGAAGGTATCCGACTTCTGTCGAACAAGCATCATTCGTACTATTCTTTATCTATGGTCATAAACGAGCGCGCGGAACGGGCTTCCTACCTGGTAGATAGTTACGACGCTGACGATATGCGAAACCATCTTCGCATAATCTCCAGCGAGGGCGAGGTCGAGATCGACTTCACTATTCTAGAGACCAGCTCCAGCACGATCGAGGCAGCTGCTCTCTCGTTTGGTGAGGCACTCGGGCAGGAGGTTCTCTTACCTGATGCTGTGTCGCTGATACTTTTTGACCTCATTGTCGAGCGTAATGCTACGGAGGTTCTTACGAAGCTTGGGCTTTCCGCCTCTGAGGCCGAAAGTTATCGCGTTTCCTTGAAGAAGAAAGACGCGAACGTCATCCCGTTGCGGCCTAAACGGTCATAACCGTTTGTTTCGAACCGGCTTAGGGTTGCTTTTTACAATTCGGTGAGTTTACCCATGAGCAATCAGCCGGGAGAATGGCGATGGGCGAAGCGACGCGAAGTTGGGCGGAAAACCCACCGGGGGCAATTCCAAGTTTCGAGTTAGAAGATTACATTTTAGCCAGGATGGATCTCGCACGGGTGAGCGTCAGGGAACTGGCGACTCTAACAAAAATTGGTCGAAGCCGTCTCCATGACGGGCTTCACCGTAAGGTCGACAAGCGTATCGCCCTCAAGATGCCAGAGATTGCAGCTATCCTTGAGGCGTTGGGCATTAGCAAAATCGAAGCCATGTATGCTCAGGAGATGCTTCAAAAGAACGCGGCGGGAGTCGACCTAAAGGACCTCCTGAAGGTCATATCGATGGTGTTGGGCGTCGTGACTGGGCTCCCTGAGCAAATTATTACCGTTGTAAGGCATGTCGACGGTCTCGGTTTTGACGATGTTCGACCTGAGCACGGCGAAGCTGCCCAAGAGCTGATAGTGCGGGCCATTCAGGTAGAATACCAAAAGATCGGTAAGCGCCGGTCCCAACGACTTGACGAGTTTGGGGAAGAATAACGGTCGCCGCTTGGCGACGCCGCGATGACACCGTTTTCACCCCATCGCGGGCTCAGTGAGATAGGGTAACTGAAAGCACGAGCGATACTCTAAGCTGATACCCTCAGCGAGCGACGGGCGTGTCGCGTTTCGACGTGCCTCTCGTGCTTTCAGTTACTCTATCTAATGAAGCCGTTTTTTGGTGCGTCCGACATACGGAAACTGAAAGCACGAGAATTTCCTCGTTAAAGAAACCGAAAGCACGAGCCAACGGGAGCGACTTCCCACGCCACTGCCGTTTAGGCTGTGGCTATCGCCGGTTCCAGAATCACGGGAGGCGATCTCGAGGTCGCTTGGTCTCGCGAAACCTAATTGAGGGAATGCCGTGCAAAGAAGAAAAGCCCGGCAATAGGTCGGAGCTTTCGAAATTTCGGAAGTGCTGCGTAACTACAGCGGCATAGCCAAATTACGATGATGCAGCGGGAATGCGTGCCTAGCGCGCCACGGACTTCTGCGTCCGCACGGAAATCCAAAGGGGGTTCTCCGAATGAATTCTATTACCTTCGCTCCAGGGGCGGGCCATCGGCGAGTAGACGAACGCACAGTGTCAATTGGACGGATCGCTGAAAGCTTTTCCGGGCTTCCCGAACGCGTAAGTCATCGGCATGTTCTAACAGCGTTCAAACGAGCCGCTCCCTACATTGGCGTACCGCCTCGCCTTGTGCATGCGGTTGACACGCTGATGAGTTGGTCTCGGGAGGTAGACTGGAGTGAGGGACAGCGCCCGATTGTCTTTCCCTCTAACGAAACGCTCAGTCAAAAGCTTGGAATTGGTGTTCGGCAGCTTCAAAAGCTGCTGGACAGTGCAACGCGGTGGGGGCTGGTTGCTCACCGCGACAGCGCCAACGGCAAGCGTATCGGAGCAAGGGGAAAAGACGGCCGGCTGATCTATGCTTACGGGATAGATCTCAGCCCGCTTGGCGTGCGCTACGATGAGTTCGTCCGCATAGCTGACGAGGGGACAGAGGCGGATTTACGCATAAATGTTCTTCGAAAGCGCGTTACCGCAGCCCGTCGCCGCATCAGCAGCCTGGTGCAGCTTATCATCGACGAGGAGATCGGAGGCGTCGATGCAACCGGCATCATCGAAACCACTCAGTTGGCTACTCACCAGATGCGGAAGGTTCGGGATGAACGTTTGCTCCAGGCTTGCGCTTCAGAGCTGGAAGGCCATGCAGCAGCGCTAGACGAGTGCATTAGGACGGTTTCCGCGAGGGACAACGAGGAACTCGAACAGGTAAATGATTCACCCTCGGGCGTCTTTAACGACACCCACTATACAACTACAAAACAACCATCCATTGCTAAAGCAAATTACTGTAGGAGCTCGGCGGAACGCAGTAGCGGACGAGGCTACGACGTCCGTAACAACGAGCCGCAGAGTGAAGTCGAGGCGGACCTAGCCCATCATGGCGTTGATCCGAGCTTTATTGCCGCTGTGGCTCCTGAATTCATTTCGTGTCCTCCCGAGCAAATGACATGGGGTATTGTCATCGGTGACGCCGAGAGGCTCATCGTCCAGGCTGCAATCCCAGCCAATGTTTGGCGTGAGGCTTGTCGACTAATGGGTCAGAAAGGCGCGGCGGCGTCGGTTATCGCGACGGCTCATAAACACGTTCGAGGCGATGTCGATCGTCCCGGAGCGTATCTTCGCGGCATGAACAAGAACGCCGCCTCGGGAAAACTGAACTTGGGGCGGACTTTTCATGGCCTGAAGGACCACGCCAAAAGGCAACCAGTCCGATCGCTATCGTGCAGCTCAGACCTTCGATCCGTCGGCCAGCTTTTGGCGACGGCACTGAGGTCCGCTGGTCGGGTCGAGCCGGCATTGCTGTGAGAGAGGATAGGGTAACCGAAAGCACGAGGTCGAGCGCCGCCTTTCGTCGTACCCTGACGAGATCCGGCGCTCGCGACCGATTGAACCGCAAAAGCTCGTGCTTTCAGTTACCCTATGTTCGACTGGGGGTGATTCGAGAGGATAGAATGGTAAGAAGGGGGTGTATTGCAAAGGGGATCGACGATGGCGAAATCACCAGCGATAGCGCGGCAGATTTCACTGTTCGACATGGACAGCCCGCTTCACGGAAAAGTCCGCGGCGAGCGGAGCATCATGGACTACCCGTTCTTCGTGCTTTCAAAGAATGCGCACCTTGAGCCTATCGAGTACAAGCATGACCAGGTGACCATTCAGATCCGGCCAAGTGCGACCGGTGTTGCGACGATGTGGGACAAGGAAATCCTTCTGTATGTCGCCTCCCTCGTTGCGCAGGCGATAGCTGATGGTCAGATCTCAGACGAAGACGTGACCTTTTCAGCTCATGACTTTTTCCGCATCACCGGAGTCGAGCGACCATCGGTACGCGATTACCGGCGCTTTGGCGAAGCGCTGGAACGCCTTCAGGGCACTCAGATAAAGACTAATATCGAGACCGGATCGAAAATTGACCGTGGCTGGTTCTCGTGGCTGTCCGAAGCGCAGGTCGAGTACGAGAAAATGGCGAACGGAGACGAAGTTCTTCGCTACGTGCGCGTCCGCCCATGCAATTGGCTATACCGCGCGATCAAACGTGATCAGCGGATCTACCATTATCACCATGACTATTTTCGTTTGGGTGCAATCGAACGTCGCCTTTACGAAATCGCGCATTGTTACTGCGAAGCCGGTCCAATCGACATTAATCTCGAGGAACTGCATCATAAGATTGGGTCTATGGGTCCAATGAAACGGCTAAAGCAGCTTCTCAAGAGCATCGAAGCAGAAAACCGGCTGCCAGAGTATGACGTCAGTTTAGTCGAGGTTGTATCCGGCGAACGAACAGACTCGATCGGTCGTCGCCGAAAATCTGTCACCACATCGGTTCGCATGAAGCCTAGGCAGAGGTCAATTTCTGCTTAGAAGCGCTGCATCGTGGCCACCCTGGTATAGCCCGCTGGCCGATTATAGATCGATAAAGGCAAGCCTGCTGGCGACGTCAACCGCGACCAGTTCGCGATGATGTTTGAGACGTAAGCCTGTGTTTCGGTGATGCGCGGAACCATGCCGCCGCGCACGCTACCTGGACCTGCGTTATAGGCGGCCAGCGCCAAGTGAACTCGCCCAAAACGATCAAGCTGCTGGCGGAGATAACGGGCACCACCACGCATGTTTTGCAGCGGATCATATCGATCGACGCCGAGGCCAACCGCCGTCCCCGGCATTAGCTGCGCGAGGCCGTAGGCGTTCGCCGTCGACGTCGCGATCGGGTTGTAATTGCTCTCGCGGATAATCATCGCATCGAACAAACCAGTCGGGATACCCTGCTCGCAGGCAACCGCGCTCATCATCC
Organism: Sphingomonas faeni; assembly: GCF_030817315.1. Taxonomy (NCBI): domain Bacteria; kingdom Pseudomonadati; phylum Pseudomonadota; class Alphaproteobacteria; order Sphingomonadales; family Sphingomonadaceae; genus Sphingomonas; species Sphingomonas faeni. Next base: position 275,078 of record NZ_JAUSZF010000004.1, read on the forward strand.
CATAGTAGGCGGCACGACGCATCTCCGCAGTCCGGGCGAGGAACCCTGACGGACGATAGGACAGCGGCACGCAACCGGGTTTGAAAGACACGGGCTGAACGGAGATCCCACCGCGTAGCCAGCCCGGAACCTGGATCGAGGAAAGTGCGGCGACACCAGCGGGTTCGCCGCCCATAATAGGAGCACCCACCGTGGCAACAGCCGCTGCAGCAATCTCCTGCTGCATGCGGAACTGGACGTAACGGCGACTAAGATCATGGACCTGAAAGGCGTCAGGAAGCGGCGACGGCTCGACCATTGGCGCTGATGTCGGAATCTCGGGCAAAGACGTCGTGGCCTCGATTGGCAGGCTCCCCGTCATCGAGATCAGCTGAACCTTCCGGAATGCTGACCCCTTTGGCGCGGCACCGGCTTGCGAACCGACGATAAGAGCGGCGCAAAGGCCAGCAGCAACGAGTGGATAACGCACGGAAACCCCCAATGGCCTTGATATTCAAGAGTTGAGATCAAGCGGTTTGGGCTTGTCAAGACCGCCAGACCTGCCGAAACTGGTCCAAATCAGCGCCTGAAGGTCACTCGAACATGTGGTTGATCCACCGCGATACCGACGGAAACAGCCGGGATCGGATCCCGCTGCCGGCACCCCTGCACGAAGCGCTGGTGCGCTGGTATGTCGGCGAAGGCTCGTTCCACGACGAACAGGCTGGCGTTACGCTCGTCCAGAATGCCCGGATAGGTCATCGCTGGATCGCCTGCGGATGTCTGGGGCCAGGCAAGGCTCCGCCGATCCTCACGCCGGCTTATCTCTCCGAGGCCGAAACCTACTATTTACGCCGGCTGACAAGCACTAAGCGTCCGGAACATCGCGCCGATTGCCCGTTCTTTCGCGACCAGGCCACCAATCGCATCACGGAAGTCAGGTCGCACAACACGCCAACCGATCCTCCGTCAGGCTTTTTCGAGGTCTTGCGACCGGCGCCGGAGAAGCTCGCACAGCGTCCCGAAGACGGCAGCCTCGACGACCGGACCCGCAACGCCTCGACCCCGCGGCTCGCTCGCCTCCTATGGCGCCTGCTCGACAGCGCCGGCTGCAATTTGATCGCGCCGTTGGGTATGGGCTACGAATGGTCGATCAGGGAGGAGTTCGCAGCGCTCGGCCGCGCGGCCGGCAAGATCGAGATCGCGCCGGGTGTCGAGCTGGCGCGGGCCTTTTGGACGCACGCGCGTCCACTCGAGACGAAGACAGTCTATGGCACGCTACGCGCAATGGCGCCGAAATGGCCAAAGACGCACGCACCTCAAGGCTTCGTGGCGCTTTATGCCAAGGCGATCAAAGGCAACGAGATCCATGTACCTGACGGCGAACCCGTCACCATCGCGACGCGCGTCCAGTCGCCTTCGATCCGGGGTAACCACATCAGTGGACCGTACATCGTCCTTGTCGTCGCAGGCGAATATCCCGAGGCGCGCGGCTATGCGCCACTGCGCGCCTACGCACAGCCGATCTTTAACGGACGTATGTTCGTGCCCGTGGAATCTGACTTCGAGCGCAAGGCGCTACGCGCGATCCTAGATACCCAGCGCGTCTTGCATGCCCAGGGTGTCGATATGGCAATCAGCAAGCCGCTCTTTGATTCAATGACCCCAAACGGTCCCTGCCGGCCCGACTTCATCCTGGAGGCGAGGTCGCGCATGACGGGGGAATTGCGGACGGTGGTAGTGGAGGCGATGGGATTTGACAGCGAAGAGTACGAAGCTGCCAAGGCAGTGACGCACCCTCGCATGGCGGTCCTGGGTGATCTCGTGACGCTCGATAGATTCGAAATCGATCAGGATTTCGCGTCGACCAAACTGCTTCGGATTCTTGATATTTGAGAGATCAGCTCCAAGTCATCGTCGCAGCGAAATAACTTACCATTCCCAGCGTTACCGGGGTCGACAATAGATACAGCTTTTGCCAGCGCCACCATGCTTTTGGCAGGAAAAGCACGGCGCCACGAACACTTCGAACATCTTCCCAGGCCTTGTCCCGATAAAAACCGTGGACCGTCACGGACACCGACATGGCCATTGCGCAGCACATAGCTGCTGCCAGATAAATGGCGATCCAGTTGGCAATCTCGACTTGCGAAAACTGGTTCATCGACACCTCGAATGAAAAAGGGCGCGGTCGACAAACCTGCGCAGAATGATTCTAGTTCCAAGAGCAGCTTAGCAGCGCAATTTTAGCAGCTGGTAGGGGGCGATACATAGAATGGACCCAGATATACGCTAAGCGCTGTCAGCCCGGTTAGGGTGTCGCAAAACACCTGTTTGTCGTACAATCGTGATTACGACCGGGTTTTCCACATATCGTGGCTATCGTGCAGTTCGCTATCCTGGCAGGCGGCGCAGGAGGAGGTTTGATCTACGACGCGTTTGGCCCCGCAGCCGAGTTCCTAACCTGTGCTGCTGTTCTTGCCGCGGCCGCGATGCTTGCACTCCTCTGCCCCCGTGACAGGGCGATCGGATGATCACAGCGCTGTCTCGCAAGGGATCGTGACGGGAATTGCAGGCGGCCGGGATGAGGGACGCCCGCCCGTTTCAACAATCTTTGCAAACGAAGCGAAAGCCAAGAGTGGTGCGGATCAGCGACGTAGGCGCAAGCCGTGCTCGAAATGCTCTAGCCGACCAGCAGCATCCGCAGCATCAGCTCCAGGTCGATCAAGGGTCGCCCGCTCGCGCTATAGCTCGCCGCCAGCGCCTCGCGGACGAAGCTGAAGTCGAGCAGGCCTTCAACGCTACGTAGGAGATGGTCGGCTGGCACATGATCGTCGAGCCGGAGCCCGTAGAACCGCGCTCCCTACGCTACCTGCCGACCCATGATACTCATGCCCCCGGCCGCTCTCCCACAGTGAATCACGCCCCTATCGCTATCGCAGGCGCGCGTTTCAACAGTCTCGAGCGGGTGAGACACCAACTGCCACGGCTTGTAACGGGTCAACACGTACCGTGCGCGCCTTGACACAGGCCGGCATTTGCCTCGACCAGCGCAGGATGTATCGCGTCCATTCTACGAAAATCAAAGCATCAGCTATCCGCGCCGTGTTCGGCATACTCACCGCCCTGCTGGCGACAACCTCGGCATGCTCGGTGGAAACGGCTGCACCAGCGTCCCCGACCTGTGCAAGCATCCACCCGGCCCGCACTACGCCAGCACTGCTCAACCCGAAGCTTGCCACCAGCACCCGGCCTTTCTGCTTCCACGCTTTTGCCATCCTGCACTCCAGCGTGACCCGAACCCCGCTCTACGTTGCCGAGCACCTGACCCGCGCATCGGTCGAGGCGGCGCGGGCGCTCAACACCCGTGACAACCGCTTCCATGCCGAACCTCAGCTGATTCCGGCCGAGCGTGGTGAGCTCGCCGACTATCGTGGCTCCGGCTTCGATCGCGGCCACATGGCGCCGTCAGGGGACATGGGGAACACGGCCGACGACTATGAGAGCTTCAGCCTTGCCAACATTGTGCCGCAGGACGGCCCCCTCAATCGCAATGGGTGGGCCGACCTGGAGGGCTATGTGCGCGACCTTACCGGCAAGCTTGGTGAGACGTATGTCGTAACCGGTCCCGCCTTTGCTAGCGGTAACCTCAAGCGACTGAATGGGCGGGTACTGGTACCCAGCCATGTCTGGAAAGCGATCTACGTACCCGGGCAGGGTGCCGGTGCCTGGATCGTGAGCAACGACCGCCAGCAGCAGTGGGAGGTGGTCTCGATCGCGACGCTTGCCGCCCGCACCGGCATCGATCCGTTCCCGAGCCTGGATCGAGCAGCCAAAGCCAAGGTCCCTGCGTTTCCCACCTTCGACTGACCAAGGAGCCGACCAATGATCAAGCCGTTCGCCGATGATGACGCCGCTGCCTCGATTGGGGATCTCACGATCGAGAACGGCACGGCCAGGGTCACCGTTTCAGGCTCGGTCGAGTTCACCCGAGACCAGACAGGGCTCGAGCGAGCGCGGGCGCTCAAGCAACTGGCCGATGACCTCATCACGGAACTGGAAAACGGTAGCGCACCACAGTCGCTGACGGGTACGCAGACGGCCGCAGTCGATCAGGTCGCCAACCCATTCGCCTGACCGATAGCAACCCGACCTAAGCCAGTTGGTCGACGCCGGCAGCCGGGAATTACTCGCAACCGACACCGTCATTATCGCGGTCGAGTTTGCGACTATAGCCCGGCTGGCCGCGCATCACCGGTGCTGCTCCCGCAGCCCGAGCGGCAGTGCAATTGGCATAATAGGTGCTGCCGCCAGCCCGCGGCGCAGAGCCACCAGTGGTGCGCTTCGCAGCTGTCGAGCGACGCGTCGTGCGCGTGGGCTTAGCGGTCTGTGTGAAGGGGTTGTCGCTGACCTGAATAGTCGGCGCTAGCACCGGTGCGGCAAGCATCAGCATCGACAAAAACAGCATCACAAATCCCCCGTCATGTTCGGTTCAATCTGACCTGCCTGACTGCAACCGTCCAGCCCCCGTCGCATCAGCGGAGTCGGCGCAGGACCCCAGCCAGCGATCTTGCAGTATCATCAGGAAGAATAGCGTCAGCGGCATGAGCAACACGGTGAGCGCGATGGGGATGACCCCCCGCGTCAAACCCCCTCCGGTTTTGACACCAGCCTTTTCTCAAAAGATCGATTGCGGCACGCAGCCTACCGCAAGCGTATGCACCTACGGGAACTCGACCCCTGTCAGATCAGCTAATTTCCTCAGCATTACGTCCTGAAAGTCTGCCTGCTTGACCTCTCCGAGCGGCATAGTCTGCTGCCGGTGGTACCAGTATTTTCCGCTCGTCCTGGCAGCGTGCTCCGAACTGACGGCAAGCCACGTCTGGGTCAGATGCCCCATCTCAAGGTCGTCGGTTGCGTTGCTACCGCCCATTCTGGTCGGCACCCAGCCTGGATCGACGGCACTGCTCACGACTTCTGGCCACAGGCGAGCGACTGCTGCGGCAAGCGTGGCGACATGTAGCTTGCTCTCGGCGTAGGCTTGGCCAGCATCCCAACGCCGATTGACCCAGTCGATGTCATGGAGCGAAGTGTCTGCGCTCCTGTGAAGACCGCTGCTTAGATAAACTAGGCGATCCGGCCGCTGAACCAGTACGGTAAGCATATAGGGAGCCAAAGTGTTGACGGCGATCGTTCTCGCGTGTCCCTCGGGCGTCGCTCCGCGACCACGCTCAAGGTAGACGCCGGCATTGTGGATTACAGCATCCATACGTCCGATCTCGTTCACCTGGTCGGCGACCGAGCGCGTTTCATCCGCGCTGTTCAAATCACCCGTAACGACGCCAAGACTTGATGGTGCAAGGGACCCGAGAGCCGCTGTGCGCTCCGGGGATCGCGCATGTAGCACTACCTCATGACCCTCGGCCATCAGAGTGCGTGCCGCAGCAAGCCCCAGACCGTCGGTTGAGCCAGTTATGAAAATTCGGCTCATGAGCGGCTTCCCCTGGGAACGAACGTAAACGACATGGCCCCTCCCCATCGTACGTTCAAACGAGGTACAAGCGCGTCTGCCGCTAACCTGCCCAACGAGTCCAAAGTTCCGCGCTACTCATACGCCGCTTCTATAGGTCTTATCACACGCACGCCGGTAATGATCCCAAGCCGCCCCACCATCTTGGGGCAGGCGCCGCTACGGTGGGTGCGTGCGCCCCTGTCTGCCAGTGGCAGCGAGGCCATGCACTTACCAAAGAAGGGCAATCATGAAGCAACTCCTCACTGGCAAGACCGCAATCATCACTGGCGCAAGCCAAGGGATCGGCCGCGCCACCGCTGACTTGTTTGCGGCGGAAGGTGCCAATGTCGTCCTGACCGCTACGCATCAGGACGGAATTGACGAAGCGGTGCAGGCGATCACGGCAGCTGGCGGCTCTGCGATTGGGATGGTTGCCGATTCCGCCGACCCCGCCTCGCCTGGGATTGTCTTCGCTAAAGCGATCGCGCGGTTTGGGCAGGTTAATATCATGATCAACAACGCCGGTATTGGCGACATGACCGCGATTGAAGACACGACCGACGAGCACATGGAGAAGATCGTCCAGATCAATTATCTAGGCGTATTCCGCTACTGCCGTGAGGCCGCCCGTCATTTTATGACGCGAAACGAAGGTGTCATCGTCAACGTGTCGTCGGTGAACGGCGACCTGCCTCTATGCGGCGTCGCCTACACGTCGACCAAGGGCGCGGTGAACACGCTGACCAAGAACATCGCCATTCGCTTTGCGGGCACCGGCATCCGCTGCAACGCGGTCGCGCCAGGTGAGACGGACACGCCGATGAACGCCGCGCGCAAAACAGGTGGCCTACCGGGCGGCGGGACCATGCAGCGTCTGCTGGAACTTTACACCAACCCTGAACCGAACGCGACGCAGCCGATCGATCAGGCCAACGCCATTCTATATCTCGCCAGCGATATGGGCCGCGCCGTCACTGGGCGAGTGCTGACCGTCGACAACGGCGCGTGGATGTAGGCCATCCCGGGGCGGTGCCGCTCCAATGACCTCCATTGCGATGCCTGCGAGCAAGGAACAACTACCATGACCGCTGATCGGAAGCCCCGCGTCCTGATCGTCGGCGCGGGATCAATGGGCCTGATGACAGGCTATCATCTCAGTCTGGCAAACGCCGAGATTTCCTTTCTCATACGCCCGCATCGCCGTGCGGAGCTGGATCGCGAACAGATCCTCTATTCCTACGCGGACGGCGCGCTCAAGCGCTTTGGAGGGTACAGCCTCCTGACCGATCCTGCAGAGATGGCCGATCGGGAGTACGACTTCATCGTCGTCACGCTCGACGGCACTGCGTTGCGGAGCGAGGTCGGTACGCGTCTGGTCGAAACGCTGGGCGAAGCCGCGCGCCATACGGCAGCGGGGATCGTCCTTGGATCGGTCGGGCTCGGCCTTCGTCCCTGGTTCCTCCGGGTTTCCGGATTGCCCGAGGACAGGGTCGCGAACGGCGTTCTTGGCACGCTCAGCTATTCGACCAAGGCGGTGCAACTGCCGCTGCACGCCCCGACGGACGCGAACCTGCTTTCGAAGGCCGATATGGGCTACGCTCAGCGCGACGAATATGGCTTTACCGTCGACGACAGCGCACCTGAGGTCGCGACCGGCTTCGCGAGGCTCCACGATGCGTCCGGCGTATCGGCCTGCGCCATCAAGCCTGCGGCGAAGTTTAGTGCAGAGATCGCGCCGGTATTCGCCTTCTTCGCTGGCTTCGAGCTGATGGGGTGGCCAGCGGCAGCGCGGGTCCGTGACTATCCGGAACTGTGGGCACTGACCGTAAGAGCGGTGAAGGAGATTCAGGGACTTGGCATCCACGGCGAGGCCGGACGACAGGCACAGGCCGCTACAACTGAGGACGGGCTGGCGGACGCGCTGGCAGTGTGGGAGCAGGACATGCTGCCGCTTGATTTCCAAGGCTTCAACCGCTTCCATCACGGCGGCAAGGTCAGCCTGCAGGACCGACAAATCCTACGCGACTGTATCGTGGCCGGTGAGGCTGAGGGCAAAGCAATGGATGCCGTTCGGAAGATTGTTCATCGGCTCGAACAGGCACCCGCTGAGGCAGATGCGAGCCGTCGCTGATAGGCGCTTTCCGATGCAGCGACCGGATTGTGCCCTTGGCGATGCTGGCTCCGACGACATAGCCGTAGGCCTGGTCCGGCGCGACATCGTGCCGTTCGTAAGCGTACGCCGCGGTCCCGGCCACCTTCAGCGCGCCGTCGATCCGGTCGGTGGCCCGCCCGACGACCCGCAGGCGATCGATCGGGTTGGAACCCGCAGGGGTGTCGAACTTCATGGTCGTCGGTCCTTTTCGAACTCGACGCCCCTACGCCTGACCAGAGAGTCAGACCGGGTAACCGCCAAATCGATCGTCTGGGGGCGTCAGTATCGCTCTGGCATTCCGCCCTACGCCACCGTGGGCATAGGGAGCTTGTCGAGGAACTTGTCCAACGTGACCGGGTAGTTTCTGACTCGAACCCCGGTCGCATTGTAGACCGCGTTCGCGACCGCAGCAGCGATGCCGCACAGCCCTAGCTCACCCACCCCTTTTGCCTTCATCGGCGACGAGGTCGGGTCGACCTCTTCGAGGAAGATGACCTCCTGATGGGGGATGTCGGCATGGACGGGCACCTCGTAACCGGCCAGGTCGTGATTGACGAAGAAGCCGAAACGCTTGTCGACCGCCAGCTCCTCCATCAGCGCTCCACCGACGCCCATCGTCATCGCCCCGATCATCTGACTGCGTGCGGACTTGGGATTGAGGATCCGCCCTGCCGCGCACACGCACAGCATGCGCCGCACCAGGATTTGCCCTGTGTAGCTATTGACCGCGGCCTCGACGAAATGGGCACCAAAGGTCGACTGCTGGACCTTCTTGTCGAGATCCCCGAACTCGATCTTGTCCTCGACGACGATCTCACCACTCCTTGCAGCTTCGCCGAGCGCGATGCGCCGCCCGCCCACGCTGACCTGCCCATCGGCGAAGTCGGCAACCGCGGCATCGAGCCCCAATCGCTCGGCCACGACCCCGCGTAGCTTGACGCAGGCGGCATAGACGCCGGCGGTGGCGCTGTTGGCACCGAACTGGCCACCCGATCCGGCCGAGACCGGAAAGCGGCTGTCGCCCAGGCGCACCACGACCTTGTCGAGGCCCACGCCCATCATTTCTGCCGCAGTCTGCGCGATGATCGTGTAGCTGCCCGTGCCGATGTCGGTCATGTCGGTTTCGACTGTGACCGTGCCGGTCGCATCAAGCCGAACTCGCGCGCCCGACGGCACGACGAGATTGTTGCGGAACGCTACGGCCACGCCCTGGCCGATCAGCCAATGACCCTCGCGAACCTGGCCCGGCTTCAGGTGACGCTTATTCCAGCCGAAACGAGCCGCACCTTGGCGGAGGCATTCAATGAGCTGGCGCTGCGAGAACTGCCGCCCCGGCTTCTGGGGATCGACCTGCGTGTCGTTCAGGATGCGAAACTCGATCGGATCGATCCCGAGCTTCTCGGCCATCTCGTCCATGGCCATCTCCAGGGCCATCAGACCCGATGCCTCGCCCGGTGCGCGCATCGCATTGCCTTCCGGCAGGTCGAGCACCGCCAGCCGCATCGACGTGAGCCGGTTTTCGCCCGCGTAGAGCAGTTTGCTCTGCGCAACAGCGGTCTCCGGTTGTCCGCCGGGCAGGTCCCCCGACCCGCTCTCATGCGCAAATGCCGTGATGCGGCCCTTCCGGTCGGTTCCGATGCGGACTCGCTGCACGGTCGCAGGCCGATGCGGCGTGTTGTTCGCCATGAAGGGCCGGCTTAGCGCCAGCTTGACTGGGCGCTTGGCGGCGCGGGCGCCCAACGACGCCAGCAGGACATCTGCCCGGATCCAGAGCTTGCCGCCGAAGCCGCCTCCGACATAACTGGCAACGAGCCGGATGTTGTCCTTCGGAATGCCCAGCGTGGTCGCCAGATCGGTGCGGCTCCAGTCCACCATCTGATTGGCCGTCCAGACGGTCAGCTCATCGCCTTCCCAGGCAGCAATGGTCGCATGGGGTTCGATCATCGCATGGGTCTGGTCCGGAGTGGTGTACTGCGCGTCGAGTTGAACCGGTGCCGCGGCAAAGGCTCTCTCGAAGTTGCCCACTCGATCCACTGGCGGCGCAGCGCTTCCCTCGCCGCTGTTCCCGCCGGTCAACGGCGCCGTCTTCAGGCCTTCGACAAGATCGAAGCGCCCCTTGCTCCGCGTGTAATCCACCCGCACCAGTCCGGCTGCGGCGCGCGCCTGCTCGAAGGTTTCGGCGACCACGACAGCGATGGCCTGGTGGTAATGGTCGATCTCCGGCCCGCCCAACAGCTTGGCGGTGTTGAACTTACCCTTTCCAAGCTTGCCGGCATCGGCCGCGGTGACGATCGCCAGCACGCCGGGTGCACGCCGAGCCTCAGTCAGGTCCATCGCAGCGATGCGCCCCTTGGCGATCGCCGAGCCGACGATGTAGCCATAGGCGGCGTTCGGTGCGACGTCGTTCCACTCATAGGCGTAGCGTGCCGTCCCCGATGTCTTCAGCGGACCGTCAATGCGGTCGGTCGGCTTGCCGACGACCTTCAGCCGATCAATCGGGTTAGTGCCCGCAGGCGTGTCGAACTTCATGCTGTCTTGGCCTCTGCCATGACCGCGGCGAGCGTACGCTCGACCAGCGGAACCTTGAACGCGTTGTCGTGGGTGGGCTTTGCGCCGGCCATCAGGCGCGATGCTACCGCAGACGCGCCTTGCGGCATCGCCGGCTCTGCTGTTTCGACCCGCCACGGCTTGTGGGCAACACCACCGACGGCAACCCGGCCGCGCCCATCACGCTGGATCACGGCCGCGATCGACACGAGCGCGAAGGCGTAGGAGTTCCTGTCACGCACCTTGTGGTAGATGTGCGTGCCTTGAATCGGCCTTGGCAGTGTCACCGCGGTAATCAGCTCGCCCTGCGCGAGCGCCGTTTCGATGTGCGGCGTATCCCCGGGAAGGCGGTGAAAGTCGGCCATTGGGATTGTACGGGTCTGGCCACCAGCGTTGACCGTCTCTACCTTGGCGTCCAGGACGCGCAGCGCGATGGCCATGTCGCCCGGGTAGGTCGCGATGCAGGCATTGCTGACGCCTATGACGGCCAGCTGCCGGCTATAGCCGCCGATCGCAGCGCATCCCGATCCAGGCTTGCGCTTGTTGCACGGCTGATTGGTATCGTAGAAATACGGGCAGCGCGTCCGCTGGAGCAGATTGCCTGCCGTCGTGGCCTTATTGCGCAGCTGCCCAGAGGCACCGGCGACGATCGCACGGCTGAGGACGCCGTAATCCTTTCGAATGCGCTCGTCTGACGCCAGAGCGGTGTTGTCGACCAGCGCGCCAATGCGGACTCCGCCGTCCGGTGTCCGCTCGATGCGGTCCAGCTTGAGCGTGTTGACGTCGACGAGATGTTGCGGCGCCTCGATCTCGAGCTTCATCAAGTCGAGAAGATTGGTGCCGCCCGCGATGAACTTGGCGCCGGGATGGCGCACGACAGCGGCCGCAGCTTCAGCAGGCGTGGTCGCCCGCTCGTACGTGAACGGTTTCATGCGCGTGCTCCTGCCACGTCGGTGCCGGCCACTTCGTGCATGGCCTCCAAGATGTTAGAGTAGGCTCCGCAGCGGCAGATGTTGCCGCTCATTCGCTCGCGCATCTCGGCATTGCTGGCCTGCGGCCGCGCGGTAAGGCTCGCACTGGCATGGCTAGGAACGCCGGCCTCGATTTCATCGAGCACCGCAACCGCCGAGCAGATCTGGCCTGGCGTGCAGTATCCGCATTGGAAGCCGTCATGCTTGACGAAGGCAGCCTGCATCGGATGCAGGTTGCCGGGCATTCCAAGCCCTTCGATCGTGGTCACTTTGTCGCCCTCGTGCATGACGGCGAGGCTAAGGCAGGAATTGATGCGCTTGCCGTTGACCATCACCGTGCAGGCACCGCACTGCCCATGATCGCAACCCTTCTTGGACCCGGTCAGATGCATATGCTCGCGCAAGGCGTCGAGCAGCGTCGTGCGCGTGTCGAGCTCGAGCGTCGCCTGCTTGCCGTTTACCTGCAGGGATACCTTCATCTTTGGTGGTTCAACGGCCGGGGCTGCCTCGGCGGAACCAAGAGGTAGCGTCGTCAACGCAACACTCGCCGATCCACCTACCAGAACGCCGCGGCGCGTTGCTTGAATGCCAGAACGTTCAATCATATGAGTATCTTCCAATTCAAATGCCGTTCGGCTCAGTCGCCAGCGAAGCTGAGCAACGAGATATTGGTAATTCGTGCAGTGGCAGAGCAGTCAGCATCAACAAACACATAGCCGAGTCAAATCCCAGCCGACAGATATGTTGCGTCCATATTTATAACCTCAGCGCTTTGGCCTTATACACTTTGGTTATGAATTCGCTAGATTTGGTAAGGCGTACTTCGTTTTCTTATCCATTACGATGCCTTAGCGCATCAGCAACAAGGGTGAACGCGGAAGATGGCTGGCGCCTACTTGGGTAATAGAGGTGGAAGCCTGGATAGGGCGGACACCAGTCGTCCAGTACCGACCGGAGCCGTCCGTCTTCCAGCATTGGCGCGACATACTCGTCGGGCAAATACGCCAAGCCAAACCCGTCGATCGCTGCCTGCCGAATGTCCATGATCCGGTTAAACGTGAGCTGCCCACTCACCCGCACACGCTCCTCTTTGCCGTCCTTTTCTAGTTCCCAAGCGTACAGATTGCCGACCGTCAACATACGCATGTTGATGCACTGGTGCGCGGTTAGGTCAGACGGTTTGTCCAGCGGATCGTGCGCATCAAGGTAATTGGGCGCGCCGACCACAAGCATACGGATATCGGGACCGATCCGCACAGAGATCATGTCTTGGGCTACCTGGTCACCGAAGCGGATCCCAGCGTCGAAGCGTTCAGCGACGAGATCGACCAGATTGTTGTTCGAACAGATTTCAATGTTGATGTCGGGATATTTACGCAGCAACGGCAGCAGCTTGGGCCAGAGTACGGACTCAACGTCGAACTCGCCAGTTGTCAGGCGGACCGTTCCCGCTGGCTTCTCTCTTGCATCGCCAATTTCTACGAATCCTGCATCAATCTCGGCGAGGCCGGCGCGCACATGCTGCATGAAACGCTCACCCGCTTCGGTAGGTGCAACGTTGCGGGTCGTGCGGGACAGCAGGCGGACACCCAGGCGCGCCTCCAAGCGGCGGATTTTAGCGCTTAGGGCAGGCTGCGACATGCCCAGCCGTGCGGCAGCGCGCGTAAAGCTACCCTCCTCGGCTACGACGACCAGATCGGCTAGGTCGGCAAGATGCTCCCGGTTCATTGCACGATCCCGTTGCTATTCCGCACGGACCGCGAACCAGCCTGGCGTATTCTCGATGACCGTCCACAACTTGGCAGGGATATGCAGTGCGGGGGCTTCCTTCGCCGCCACTTCGGTGCGCAGGGCGTCCGTGCGACCCTGGCGCGCTAGTGCAACCCAATCGGGGTTCATCACCAGTCCCTGTCCCAATCCGACGAGTGAGGCGCCTGCGGCAATAACCTGCTCAGCGCGCTCGGGCGTCCTGATGCGGCCCGATGCGATGACCGGCACCCGGTCGGCGACAAGTCGACTGACTTCCTTAAGAACGGTGGGGCCGTCAGGATTGTCGACTGCCTTGACGTGGAGCGCATCAGGCAGGGAGACATGAATGTAATCGATCCCCTCCCCGATCAGCCTGTCAACAAGCACGAGCGTGTCCGCTAAGCGCAGGCCATCCGCATGCGGTTCGTCTGCTGAGACGCGGTATCCGACCACGAACGGGCGATCGGTGAGTTTCGCAGCGGCGCTCACTGCCTCCACTACCGCCAAAGGAAAGCGTAAGCGGTTTTCCAGCGGACCACCCCATTGATCGCTGCGTCGATTGGTGTGGGGTGAGACGAAGTTTTGGAGCAGGAAGGCGTGCGCACCGTGCAGTTCGACACCGTCGAACCCTGCCTCGATCGCGCGGCGAGTGGCTGCCCCGAATGCAGCAACGACTTCGGCCACTTCGTCGCAGCTTAGAGCGCGTGGCGTCACTGGCGGCGTAAACAACCCCGCATCGACGGGAACGGCACTGGCAGCGACGATGTCCGACGAGAGGTCGGGCGAGGTCTTCACACCCGCGTGGAAGATTTGGAGTATGGCTGGCGCACCGCCGCTCTTGGCGGCAGTCGCCAGCCGCGTCAGGCCTGGAAGAAAGGCGTCGTCATAGGCGGCAAACTCGCCGGTGAAGCCGACGCCGTTCGCCTGCACGTGGGTGCAGCCAGTGATGACCAGCCCGACATCCTGCACCCGCGCGCGATAGTATTCGATCTCCGCATCGGACACGCTGCCATCGTCATCGGCGGACCACGTGGTCATGGGCGGCATGACCAGCCGGTTGCGAAGGTTCAGTCCCGATGCGAGGGGAAGGCCGCTAAAGATGGATGCGTCGTTCATTGCCATATGGCCCGTGTTCGATGGAGAGGATCTTGCAGCGCGTCCGGCTCAGCCCTGATTAGTAGGCATGATCCACAGTTCGCCGACTGCGGCGCGGCGCGGTCGGGTGACCATGTAGGCCACGCCGTCGGCGATATCGTCCGCCTGAAGTGGCTCGATGCGCGCGAAGAAGGCCGAAATCTCGTCGCGGACCGCGCCCTCGTGACGATCGTTGAGTTCCGTTTCGACCGCACCCGGCTCGAGCGCCCCGACCCTGACGTGGCTGGCGGCCAATTCCTGGCGTAGGGCTTCGGTGAAGCCATTTACGCCGAACTTCGTCATGTTGTAGACCGCAAAGTTCGGCGAGGCGACGCGACCGGCGTAGGACGAGATGTTGACGATGTCGGCGACACCACGCGTGTTGCTCTCCGCCGCTGCTTGCAGATGCGGCAGCGCCGCCTTGGTCACATACAGCAGCGCCTGCTGGTTCAGTGCAATCATCTGCTCCCAGCTTTCTACGGTGTTGTCCGCGACCCGGCCGATGTTCATCACGCCGGCATTGTTGACCAGGATGTCGATCCGGCCGAGCTGCGCGGCCGCTTGCGCAACGGCAGCTTCGGCGCTGGCGCGGTCGGTGATGTCGGCAGGGATGGCCAGAGCCGTGCCACCCGCCTGCTCGATTTCCGCGACCAGTGCGTCGAGCCGGTCCTTGCGCCGCGCGACGAGCGCTACCGCTGCACCAAGCCCGGCGAGCGTTCGCGCAGTAGCATGGCCGATGCCGCTGCTGGCACCGGTGACGAAAGCAACGGTGCCGTTGAGGTTGAATGACATGTGTGATCCTTTCTGAAGCCGTGCCCCGCCGCGGCGGTCGGCATCGGTCGTCGATTACTGGTGGCCAAGTCGAAGGCCTCGTTCAGATACGGGTTCAGCGCAGGCGCGAGTTGCCGTTGCCACCCTTCGAGTTGATGCCGAGCTTTGCACCGGTATCGATCATGGCCAGCATCGGCTCGCTCAGCCGCGCGCCTTGCACCCGGATACGGGCGAAGGTGGCTTCGATCTCGCGCATGTCGGCTGCGGTCAGTGCCACCCGAACGGCATCGGTATTCTCGTCCATGTGCGCTTCGGTGATCGGTCCCGGGATCGGCACGATCCACGGCTTGCGCGCGAGGAGCCATGCCAATGCCACCTGTCCTGGCGTCGCCCGATGGCGCGCACCGACCCGCTGCAATAGCTCGACGACTGGCCAGTTCGCGACCCGCGCGGCGCGCGTGAAGCGGGGCAGATTAGCGCGCAGGTCTTTTGGCCCATGGACCGTGAGCGGGGTAACCGTGCCGGTCAGATATCCCATGCCAAGCGGGCTCCACGGCACGAAGCCGATGCCCAGTTCCTCGCAGGCCGCAAGCGCCTCCAGTTCGGGATCACGGGTCCAGACCGAATATTCGTTCTGCACCGCCGTGACGCGCTGCACTCGGTGCGCGCGGCGGATCGTGGCCCCGCCTGCGGCGGACAGGCCGAAGTGGCGGATCTTACCCTCGCGGATCAGATTCTGCACCGTCCCCGCCACATCCTCGATCGGCACGGCCGGGTCGACGCGGTGCTGATACTGTAGGTCGATGTAATCGGTCTTGAGGCGGCGCAGCGACTGTTCCGTCACGCGCCGAATGCTCTCGGGACGGCTGTTTAGCCCACGTACGGTGCCGTCAGGCGTGATGTCGAAGCCGAACTTGGTCGCGATCACGACGTTCGCGCGCATCGGGGCCAGCGCTTCGCCGACGATCTCCTCACCAAGGAACGGGCCATAGACTTCCGCGATGTCGAAGAAGGTGACGCCCCGATCATAGGCGGCGCGAATGATCCGGACCGATTCCTGTCTGTTTACCGGTGGGCCGTACATGCCGGCGAAGTTCTGGCAGCCCATGCCCATTGCCGAGACCTCCAGCGTGCCAAGCATGCGGCGCTGGGGGTTGGACGGAAGCACCGATGCCACAGGGGCGGCTTGTGCGGCCACGCGGGCGGGCAGTAGTGAAACAGCGGCCATGCCGAGGCCGGCGGTGATCACGTTTCGACGGTCCTGCATCGCGGGGCTGTCGTGCCCAGTCCCATCGTTGGTTGTGTTCGTCATGCCGCTGCAACTCCCATCCGTTTAAAATCTGTTCGCTGTGTTTTGATGACCGGCATAAATCCCGTAAGATTATATGATTATCGCTGTCGATAATCGGCACGATGCGATCTCTTCAGCCCTAATAGAGCGGAATATACGTTAGATCCTCGTGTGGTGATGCTCCTATGACGTCTGCACCAACTGACGAGATCAACGTTGCCGTGTCAGGGCGTAGTGACAGGAAGCGCCATGTATACGGCGACGTCTCTTCTAGGCTGCCTGTTGTATGAGACGATGCTGCATCGAGCGCTTCGATCAGCCGATCCGATGCGATCGTCCACACCGCAAAGCCTTCATTCTCCAGCGCCACCACGTCGATGCCGAGCGACTGGACGAGCAATTGCAACGTCGGCACATCAGTCAGTGCAGTGGCACGCGATTTCGTAATCGCGCCGCGTGTCACATCGTCCGTGACATAGCCGTCCTCCAGCAGGAACGGGGGTTGGCTATTGCTCCACGCCTCCGGCGGACATAAGCGATTGCCGACGTTGAGCGCCATGCCAGGAATGATCTCCGCCGGATATATGCGGCACACCGTCGGGCGTTCGTTGTAGATCCCGCAGCGCATGTCGGGCAGCAGGTTCGGACATGCGCCCTCAAATCGCGCGACCAGCATCACCTGGACCCGGATCGCCAGCTCGCCGCTGCGCGCGATGAAACGACGCTCCCGCTTGTAGCGGGCAACTTCGTCGTCGTCGTTCACCGCCGGCGCGGCATGGACCAAGATCTGAACGAGGCCACCGCGCAACGCCCATACCCTCGCCTCCTCGGCGCTAAGCAACAGACGTAAACCGTGACAGCAACGCCCGCAGGCGGTGCAGGAGAATCGTATCGTCATCTGTGCTGAAGGCCTCGATCTCGGAGACGGCGGAACGGCCCGGCCATGAACGCATCTGGATACGTCACATCGATTGGGCAGCGAGCCGGACCGGAATTGCCTAAATCGCGCTTAGTTCGCGCCGTCAGTTGACCGCGACAGGGCCTCATTGTCCTTGATCGCCTTCAAGCGCTCCTCGACGACCGGAGTCAGGACTTCGACCGCATCGCTGCCGGCGAGGAACAGCTTCAACGGCTTGTCCATGGCTGCGATCGTAACCAGTGCCTGGCCAAGCTTGTCAGGGTCGCCGGGCTGCGCTCCGTCGTACGGTGCCCAAGTGTCGCGAGCCGAAGCGTCGGCATAATCGTCGATCTTGGTTTCAATGTACGACACGCTGCCCTGATCGAGCAGCTTGGTGCGGAAAAAGCCGGGCTCGACGACGGTCAGGTTAATCCCAAACTTCTCGACCTCCTGCGCGACCGACATCGACAAGCCCTCCACTGCGAACTTTGCCGCACTGTAGGCTGATGTCTGGTTCTGACCGGTCCCGCCGGCAACCGAGCTGATGTTGATGATGTGACCGCGCCGCTGCTTGCGCAGCACAGGCAGTGCCGCCTGCATCACGTTAATGACGCCGTATAGATTGGGCGCAAGCTGCTTCTCGAAATCCGCGGTGGTGAAGTCTTCGAAGTTTCCCAGCACAGCGTTGCCCGCATTGTTGACCACAACGTCGAGCTTGCCGAAGCGTGCAATGGCCTCGTCGATCGCCCAGTCTGCCTGACTGCGGTCGGTCACATCCAGCTGCACGAGGGCAAGTCGGTCATTGCTTGTGTCGGCAAAGGCGGCTTGCAACTTGTCCATGTTGCGAGCCGTCGCGACGACGTTGTCGCCGGACGCCAGCACCGCTCTGACAACACTGGCACCAATGCCGCTGTTAGCGCCGGTAACAAACCAAGTTTTAGCCATGAGGTGCTCCTTTGAATGTGATCAATGGGTTCGAGCGCTCATAACCTGGCGCACAGCCGCATCGGCAAATCGCAACCGAGCCGTACTCGTCGCGTATTGCCACCCGCATCGTGTCCTAAGCGTCGTTCGTCAGCTTATTTAGGGCGAGGCGATTGCAGCGATAATACGCTATGATCCGCATGGGCCTATAAATGGTGCTAATATATGCGACGTGGTGATTTCAGTGATTTAGCTGCCTTCATGGCAGTAGCCGATGAGGGTAGCTTCACTCGTGCAGCAGCAAAGCTGGGACTGTCGCAGTCCGCCCTCAGCCAATCCATTCGCGGCCTTGAGGAGCGGCTTGGCGTCCGATTGCTCGCGCGCACGACAAGAAGCGTATCTCCAACCGAAGCAGGGGATCGGCTGCTACTAGGCCTGCGGCCGGCCTTCGACGGGATCAACGGCGAACTGACGGCATTGACTGCATTGCGCGACAAGCCCGCCGGCACCATCCGCATCACAACCTTCAAGCACGCCGCGGCCTCGGTTCTCTGGCCGGCGCTCACCCGATTGATGCGGGAACATCCCGACGTCCACGCCGAGATCACCGTCGACGACGGTCTGATCGACATCGTGGCCGGGCGTTACGATGCAGGGATCCGGATCGGAGAGCAGGTAGAGAAGGACATGATCGCGGTCAGAGTCGGCCCCGACATCCGAATGGCGGTGGTTGGGGCACCGTCTTACTTCGAACGTCGGCCTGCGCCGCAGGACCCGCGGGGGCTGCGCGAGCATGACTGCATCAACTACCGCCAGACGAGCAGCAAAGGACTCTATGCATGGGAGTTCGAGCGCAACGGTGTCCCGATCGAGGTGCGCGTCAACGGGCCGGTCATCGTCAACGATGCGGAGATGATGGTGATGGGCGCGATCGACGGTCTCGGCCTCACCTACATCTTCGAGGATCAGGTCGCAGCGGACATCGCAGCGGGGCGACTGGTCCGTGTCCTCGACGATTGGTGTCCGCCATTTCCCGGATATCACCTGTACTATCCAAGCCGACGTCAGCTCACCCCGGCGTTCGCACTTCTGGTGGATGCACTCCGGTTTCGAGCCTGAGCGTCATCCCGATTGGGAACCCGGCAAGGGAACGGCGCGCAACAGCGACAAGCGAACTGCCCCGCTGCAAGCCGCTTTCCCAAAAACCGTTCCCAAAACGTTTTCCCTAAATGGTGTCAGCTCGACGGAGTTATGGGAATGACAGGCGCGCCCGTTCAGGCGACGTAAAACACACGATTGTCGTCAATCCGGGTTGGCGACGGCGTTTTCCGGCGATCGAGAGGCTGCCGTCCGAAAACACCTGTTTGTCGCACAATAGTGATTACGACCGGGTTTTCCGCACATCGGGCCGCTAAATGGTGACAATGGAGAAGAAGCTGTCCGTCCGCTATCGGGAAGGCACATGGCGTTAGCGGACTTCGCCTGACCCTGCGGCCTTTCTCAAAAAGGATGATAAAACGGGAAACGGCTCCAGAGCGTCAGGCGCGCCGGGCTCAATCCGCGCGTTGCCGGGAACGGTGTGCCAGCCACGCCTTCATCTGCGCGATCTCCCTGCCCTGGGTGGCGACAACGTCGGTTGCCACCCGCCGCACTTCCGGATCGCGGCCGTACTCTAGTACCACACGCGCCATCGCGGTCGCGCCCTCATGATGCGGGATCATGCCGCGCATAAAGTCCTGATCAGCGTCGCCGGTATAGCCCAGCGCCATGCCGCTCATCATCCTCTCGTTCGCTGCTTGGTAGGCCACGGTCGATGGTGACACAGCGACGGGTGAGGATTGCGGCATGGCGTGCGAACCCCCGCTAGCTAGACCAAGCGCTGCCAGACCCATCCACACCGCCATTGCGATCATCATGAGGTTCTCCGTCAGCGACAGGAAACCCAGCGGTACGTTGCTGGCCCCACCCACGCAGGCGCACTTCAGCTCGCGCTTATCGAGGTACACCGCCTTGAATACCGACACGGCACCTACGGACCCAATGAACAGCGCGACCGGTGCCGACAACGAGGTCAGCACGCCGGCAATCATCAGCATGCCCGCCAAGCCCTCAGCGAAGGGGTAGATGTAGGAGTAGCGCACCCAGCGCTTCGCGAGCAGGTCGTAATTGAGGAACATAGTGGCGAAGCTCTCAATGTTCTGGAGTTTGAGCAGCGCCAGCACCACCATGCTGAACCCGATGAACCATTCGCCCGCTCGCAGCGTAAACGGCGTGCCGTAAGCGGCGTGGCTGGCAGCGAGCGCCATCAACGCGGTCACTGCGAACAGCACGACGACCGGCGTGTATGTAGTCGCCTTGGGATCGGCGACGGCCTTACCGAAAAAACGGCGCAGGTCGTCATAGCCGCCAATCCGCTCGCCCCCGATGAAGGTCTGCGGGGTCGTCCTCACACCGTTCTCGGCCTTGAAAGCGTCCGTTTCCTCCCGCGTGGTCAGCCAGTGGTCGTCCACGGTGTAGCCCTCGCGTTGCAGCAGATTCTTGGCCTTCAGGCCGTAGGGGCAGACGTGCTTGTCCATTACCATCCGGTACAAGGTGGCGCGGCGGGGGGCGGCGATCATGGTCATGAGCAGCGGCTTTCGAGCTGTTGTCTTTCAGGCTGCCACCCATATAGGGTCCGGACCATGGTACGGAGTCAAGGCTTGCCGCAAATGACCATTGCCGGGCTGGCGCGCGGGGCTGGCGTTGGCGTCGAGACCGTACGCTACTACCAGCGACGTGGGTTGCTGGAGACGCCCGAGCGGCTGAGCAGCACCGGACACGGCGGGCGCCTGCGGCGCTACGGTGTTGAAGACGTGCGCCGGCTGCGCTTCATCCGTTCGGCGCAAGCGGCTGGGTTCACGCTCGCGCAGATCGAGGAATTGCTGGCACTCGATGCGACCGACGATCGAACGCGGGCACGCGAACTCGCCAGCGAGCGGATAGCGGCGTTGGACGCCAAAATCGAAGAATTGGAGCAGGCCCGCGCATCGCTGCGCCAGCTCGCTCAACAGTGTGGCAGCGGCGCGGCCGGTCCGTGCCCGATCCTGACCTCGTTCGAGCAGTCTGATAACTAAACACTGCGCTTCCCAGTTAGGAACGACGATTGAGATGGGGAGAGCGTTCTCGGAATCGATCAAATTTTGGGAATGGCCGAGTTGGAGCGGAAATCCGAAGGCCCGCCTAGCGGCGTCGAGGTGCCATAGTTCTTACTAAGGCTAAAGCTGAGAGCGTAAAGGGTATCACTTCCGAAAACGTCCGGTGGGAAGGTAAAGGGGGGAGGTTTAAAAACCTCCCCTGTCCATTACTGTCTTTCCGCATGTTTATGATGCGGATCAGAGCCAATGCGGTTTACGCGTTCTCACGCGCAAGACAGTCTTTTCGAACAACGCCGGACATGCGCCTGTCATGGAGTGGGCTCCAACCTCATGCTGGTTAACGGACGATTCCGCTCAAATATCCATACCGATTCACTTTTCGCCGATTTCGCTACCGAAGAGCTAGTCCGAATAGCCCGAACGATTATTCGTTGCCGAAATAGTGGCATCTAGATGGCGAAGCGGGAGTATCGTGCTGAACGAGTGGCGGGTTTCGAGAGGGTTAGGTCCTAATCTGCGCGTTCGGGTTTAGGCGATTCCAACCGCCGTCCATTCCCAAGAGGGATGATGATCTGGGAAAGCCGCGCATGACGAGTTTCTCGTTGATCAGGTAGCGCGGATGGCGGCGCGATCGGAAGGCGAAGGCCTTCCGTCGTCAACCGCGTGGTTTCATGTAGTCTGGGCTATTCGCAGTTTCTCCGAAACGCGGAGTTCGAACGCCTTGGATCCTGTCTTTGGAGGGATGAAAAGACCGCCGATCGACGCCGTCAGCCGTTTCACAAGCCCAAGTCCCAACCCGTTATGATTGGGTCGCTCGACTTCTGGAAACGGCAGTCCATCATCGTCAACAGTAACTGAGATGTCGCCGGCGGATGTCCGCCCTAGCGTCACCCGAATATGGCCAGCCCTACCGTCCTTGTAGCCGTGCTTGATTGCGTTCGTGGCGAGTTCGTTGGCAACCAAGGCAAGGGTGGTGACCTCGTTTGGCGTCAGACCATCGACATCCTCTGTGACCTGTAGCGACACGAGAATAGACCTTAGTTCCGCTTGCGCGTGCAGCGCCTCACATACTTGACGTAGCGCAGCCGCGAGCGAGGGGTGTCGATCGCCGTGCATGGTACTGCGTGCCCGGGCGAGAACTGAAACCCGCTCCATGGCATCGGTTAGAGCCTGACGCGCCTCTGGGTTCGTCGCGCGTTGGCTTTGCAACGCAAGCAGGCTGACCACGAGCTGCAGGTCGTTGCTGCACCTGTGGTTTGTCTCGCGGAGAAGGAGGTCGTGGTCGGTGTGGCGGCGTGGCGCTTTGCGAACGAAGCTCGACGGCACCGCAGGCCGCTGATCGTGCTGTGTCATGCAGCGTCTGCTGTAGGACGAGCCGCAGCATCGATATGCCTGTGCATTTGCAAATAGGAGGGATCAAACCCGGCAGCATAACGTAGCGCCGCGACGTCCGGGATTGTCAGCACACGGTCACAGAGCTCGATCAAGCCGTCTTTTCGCAGTTTTTGGACCGTACGATTTACGTGGATGTTCGTCAGCCCAAGGACGTCGCCGATCTGTTCCTGTCGCAACGGAAACGGGAAGGTAATGTTGTTCTCGTCCTCGATCCCGAGGCGGATAGCGATCTCGCAGAGCAAGTGGGCAATTCGCGCATGCGCCGATCGGCGACCAAGCGATAGCATCCACTTACTGGCAATCGCGTTTTCGATCAACGCGAAGCCCGTGAAGGTGCGTGCGATACCGGGATAATCATCGACGAGCGCCAGGGCTTGCTTACGGGGCAACGCGACGACGGTAACGTCGGTGAGCGTTCGAACGCTATACGAAACCCGCTCGAAAAGAAGCATGTCAAGATTGGCGATATCGCCCGGTACCAGGAGTGCGGTCAGCTGCCGCCCGCCATCGGGAGCGCAACTATAGCGATAAGCCCAGCCACTGGCGACGATCAGCAGATTGTCTGCCTTCTGGCCTTCACAGATCAGATCCTTGTGAAGATCGAAGCGCTTGGACCAGGTCACCGCGTGCTCGAGCGCGCGCTGCTCAGTCTTTGTCAGAAATGGAGAGCGCCACAACCCGGAACTGCGAAGATTTCGTGATGGCCAATAATCGTAACAGTCGGATTTGTTAGCATAAGCCGCAGTAAGTTCGGTCATGACAAGTCACCCCTTTACGGCATGCGGAATGCGCATGGATGGGTTTGGATTTGAACGGACCTGCGTAGGCAGCGAGAGCAACCATTCCTCACGGGAAGCCCAAGACATCTCCGACCTGTATCGGGCAGGGGATAATATCATCGACTGGAGACGTACCAAGTATGCATTCGCCAGACCTTGGTGAGCAGCGGCAGATGCGCAGCACTTGGCTGTACGGGCGAGACTTTGTTCGACCACATGGCGCTTCGCCAGGTAGCCGTAATCTTCATCACGCACCGTCGGTCTCCTGCTGATATTCAGGAGAGATACATATGTTAACTATAATGCCAAGCGCTGCAGCGAGTTTGGTATGGTAGATGACGGAGTTGGTTACTGACGGGAACGTTCTGGTCAGGTATAAGTGCTCCATCATCTACGGGCGTCCCCGGGCGTAGATGGCTGAGAGTTTGTTACTCCCGCCCTTCGAACCAACGAGGGCGCATGCCGCATCCGACCCAATCTTTCGTCCGCAATTGCCTGCTTTCGGTCATTGATGCTGCGGGTTACGCCGCAATCGGACCG
Source organism: Sphingomonas faeni (assembly GCF_030817315.1). NCBI lineage: Bacteria > Pseudomonadati > Pseudomonadota > Alphaproteobacteria > Sphingomonadales > Sphingomonadaceae > Sphingomonas > Sphingomonas faeni. The sequence goes on from NZ_JAUSZF010000004.1 coordinate 298,854, forward strand.
CATCTCGAACCCGTCGATCTGCCCAAAGGTACCGTTCTGATCGAGGCGGGCAAGCCGTTTACCCATGCCCATTTTCTCAACACTGGTATTGGCTCGATCGTTGTCAGTACTGCGGACAGCCGGCGTGTTGAGGTCGGAATTTTTGGCCGTGAGGGCCTGTCAGGCTTTGGCTGCCTGCTAGGCGTCGACCAGTGCCCACAAACGACGTTGGTACAGGTCGAAGGCGAAGGCTACCGCGTTGCTGTCGACGCGCTACGCACCGCATGTCAGCAATCAGCTTCGCTACGCGAGACGCTACTGCGCTATGTTCACGTGTTCATTTCGCAGACCAGCTATACGGCGCTATCCAACGCCAATCAGTCGGTAGAAGGCCGTCTCGCACGCTGGTTACTGATGTGCCACGACCGGGTAACCGGCGACGACATCGCGCTGACGCACGAGTTCCTCTCGATCATGTTGGCGGTACAGCGCCCCAGCGTTACGACGGCCCTACACATGATCGAAGGCTACGGGTTCATCAAGGCGCGGCGCGGCCATATCACAATCAAAGACCGTGAGGCCTTGATCGACTTTGCCGATGGTATGTACGGCGTCCCCGAGGCCGAGTATCGTCGTCTCATCGGTCCGTTCGGTTGACCCGCTTTTATCTTCATCAGCAAATCGCAAACGGTATCATCGAAGACCCGGATGGCACCGAGGCCGTCGACCTAAAGGCAGTAAGGCACGAGGCAATCCTGGCCGCGCGTCAACTCCTCGCCAACGCCATTCTGGCTGGCGTTGCGCCGCTCGGCACGGCGTTTAGGATCACCGACGAGGCAGGTCATGTCCTGATAACGGTACCGTTTGCCGACGCCTTGCCACCGCACTTCATCGATACCTAACTGAGCAGCGTTTGGTAAGGTATCGAACCAAACAGCCCTGCGGTATCGCCGAAGCGGCATTCTGCATCTAACCCCTTGTGGCAGCAACAACGGGCGCCGGCTCATTGCCGGCCGTCAGATACGAAAGATACCGCCAGGGCGCTCTATGGCTTATAACAATCGACTCCTACGTGCCCTGTCGTCTGCCGATCAGGATATCCTGCGTCCGCATCTCAAATGGTCGGAGCTGGAGCGGGGCACTGTCCTTGTTTTGCCGGACGAGTCGA